>JACKFN010000001.1 GCA_020632445.1 Candidatus Nomurabacteria bacterium
TATCAGTGGCTACTACGTCAAAACGGACTAAAAACTTCGGATACGGGGTATTTTGTATATTGTACCGGCCGACCAGATGAAAAGGCCTTTGATGGAAAGCTTGAATTTGATGTTCATTTGATAGAATACGTTGGAAGCGATGATTGGGTAGAAGGTACCTTGAGAGATATCAAAAAATGCTTAGAAGGCGATCGAATACCAAAGGCGGGTGTTGACTGCGACTATTGTCTGTATCGTAAGGAGATGAGAGTAGTGGAATAGCTTGTTTTTTGCCTTTTTTCCCTTATTTTGCTACACTTTTTTCATATGATAGGTACTCTTTCAATGGTAGCAACCCCGATTGGCAACCTTGGCGACATCAGTCAAAGGGCTTTGGATGTGCTCGAGAGTGTTGATGTGATCCTGTGTGAGGATACCCGGGTGACCAGAAAACTTCTCCAGCACTATGAAATCGACACGCAGTGCATGTCCTACCACCAGCATTCTGACGACAAAAAGGTTCGAGAGATTGCAGAACTGCTCAAACAAGGAAAAAACATGGCACTGGTCAGCGACGCGGGAACTCCGGGAATATCAGATCCAGGAAACAGGCTCATTGCCGATCTGTCGCAGATGATGCCCGAGCTACAAGTTTTTGGTATTCCAGGTGCAAGTGCTATGACCGTAGCCCTATCAGTATCTGGATTTCCAACGGATAAGTTTACCTTCATGGGATTTATTCCGCACAAGAACAAACGAAAAAAGTTTCTCGAAGAAGTGCGAGAGAGTAAATATACCAGTTGTTTTTTTGAATCATGTCACCGAATAGAAAAGTGTATCAAAGAAATGAAAGAGATTTTTGAAGGAGAAAGGGAAGTGGTGATCTGTCGAGAGCTTACTAAGAAATTTGAAACCACGTATCGTGGAAGCATAACAGATATTGCTGCTATGGATATCCCTACCAAGGGAGAGTTTGTGGTGGTGGTGAGAGCGAAGTAGTATGAGTGGTGAGACCAACGTAAGAAGATCCCAAAGAATTCTCCATGAATTGAATGAAAAATATCCCCAGGCAAAATCATTCGATTTGGATGGAAGAGGATTACATTTTGTTTGTGAGGTTGAACCGACAGAAGATCATTCAGAGTATGACAGGGCGATTGAAGTCATCATCGATAGTAAGCCGCACAAACACTTAAAAATGACGCAGTATTACAAAATACTCCGTGGATCTCTGCAATTATATATCGAAAACCAAGAATTAACGCTCGGCGTTGGTGACGAGTACACGATTGAACCAAATACAGTTCATTGGGCCACAAGTAAGGATGAATGTTGGCTACAGATAACGTCTCGTCCGGGTTGGACAAAGGAGGATCACATACTTGTTGAAATAGAAAGATAATATGAAAAACTTTTACATAACAACCACCCTCCCATATGTCAACGCCGATCCACATATTGGATTTGCGCTTGAGATTATTCAAGCTGATGCCATTGCACGGTACCAGAGACTCTTGGGTAGGGAAGTCATTTTTAATACTGGTACCGACGAGCATGGTCTCAAGATTCATCGAAAGGCCGAAGAGCAGGGGATGAGTACGCAGGAATACTGCGACATGTATGCAGCACGTTTTGATGGGCTCAAAACGCTGCTCAATTTAAGCTATACGCATTTTATTCGCACCACCGATGCGCATCACAAAGCTGCCGCGCAGGAATTTTGGAATCGCTGCATGGAGAGTGGTGACATCTACAAAAAGAATTACCAGGTAAAGTATTGTGTTGGTTGTGAACTGGAAAAAACTGATTCAGAACTGGAAGACGGTAAATGTCCACTGCATCCCAAAAATGAAATTGAGCTTATTGACGAGGAAAATTATTTCTTCCGTTTTTCGGCGTACCAAGAAAAACTTCTCAAACTCTACGATGAAAATCCTCGTTTTGTACTCCCGACACATCGCCTCGAAGAAATTCGAAACTTTGTGAAAGGGGGGTTGCAGGATTTTAGTATTTCTCGCATCAAGGAGAAGATGCCTTGGGGAGTCCCAGTGCCTGGTGATGATGACCACGTGATGTATGTATGGTTTGATGCGCTTGTCAACTATATTTCTACTCTCGGGTGGCCAGAAGGTGAAGCGAATTTCCAGGAGAATTGGCCAGGGATCCAGGTAGCTGGAAAGGATAACCTTCGTCAGCAGTCTGCGATGTGGCAGGCCATGCTCATGTCGGCAGGTCTGCCAAATTCAGAGCAGATATTTATTCACGGATTTATCACCAGCGAAGGGCAAAAGATGAGTAAAAGCCTTGGCAATGTTGTGAGTCCAAAGGAAATCGTAGAAGAATTTGGCATTGATGCCGTTAGATTTTATCTGCTTGGAGCCTTGCCAGCGTATGATGATGGTGATTTTTCAAGAGAACGATTTCAGGAATATTACACCGCTCATCTCGTCAACGGAGTAGGGAATCTCACATCAAGAATTCTTACGATGCTGGAAAAGTATGCCGATGGAAAGGTGCCAAAACAGGCTCAGGATATTTTTGGCATTCAAGAGTTTTGGGTAAACTATAAATCCAACATGGAAAAGTTTGCTTTTGATGAAGTGGTAAAAGAAACCAATACACTTGTGGGTAAATGCGATGGAATTATCTCAGAGCAAAAGCCTTGGGAAAAAGTCAAGAATGGAGAAGACATTTCTGATCTCTTGTATCAACTAGCTGAGTGCCTGGCGCATATTGGAGGAGCATTGTATCCTATTATTCCGCAGAGTGCTCAAAGGATATTGGGAGCATTTGGACTTGATGCGCAAGAGATGAATATTGAAAACATCAAAAGCGGTATTTTGCAAGGTGGTGAAAGTGCTACCAAGGGTGAAATTTTGTTTGCAAGGCTTGATTAACAAGACAAGTATGGGCAACGAACTCAAAAGATATTTGAGAGTAAGTGGGGAACTTGGTCTTTCTCGAAACATCGATACTATTGGAATTGAGGCATATGCTGATCAGCCAGAGAAAGTTCAAAAGGGAATAGATGCCTTTGTTCGTATTGTCTCACTCGAGAACGATCCTCGGTTTACGCATGGTTTTGATGCATGGCAGCTTCGTGAGCTTGCGTCACTTGTTAAAAGAAATTTCTTAGCTGGTGAGCAAAAGCTTCGTGATGACGAGGCACAGCTGGTCAATCTTGCGACGATTGTCTTGGAAGACTACTTCTTCAGTGGAAAATTTTTGCAGTCAACACAAGAGAGAGGGCGCTATCAGCAGTGGACGGTCTTTTTTGTGAATATTCTTGCCAAATTATTGCACCAAAAAAGGGAGGAAGATAATCTAGTTGGTTTTAATGTCGAGAAGTATAATGAATTTGTAGAAGATGTGGTAGATTTTGCGCAAGAGTATATTGAGAGAATTCCATATAGAGAGAAGCCACATTTTTCTGTTGAGCGTCAAAGGGAATTTCTGCATGAGGAGTTTACAAATTCTGCGATGTGGATTGGTTCAACACAGCACACAGATCCCGGTGGAATTCACGGTTTGTATGCATTAAAGAATTCTATTATAGCTGCGGATATGATACAGGCAAGTTCGGATAGAGATGTTCGTGCGACACTTTTGCTTACAGAGCGTGCTGATCATGCTCGATTTCGTATGGGCCGCGATCGGCTGCTGGATGAGGGTGGTTTTGGAATGTACAGCTTCATGCGTCATGCCGCTATGGCAGGAGAAGCTACCTTAGAGGTAAGGAGGGAAGAGTATATTCCACACTTTAGTGCAAACGATATTGTCTTTTGGGGCATGGCTGTGGATTATTTGGCGGAAAGAAATAAGCAAGATGCAGGTGAGAAAAATCCTGGAAGTATAAATCAGTAAATGAGTGGTTTATCAGACTCGACGAGTGGATGTATTTAGAAAAGTAAAAGCAGCTCAATTGGTGAGCTGCTTTTGGTTTCCATTTCCGTTGATCGTGAATGCATGCCAGCACAATTACTGTCTATCGTCAATCACTGCATTTTCATGTATAATAAAAACACAACCAACCATATGGAGCTTTTTGACCTTTTACTTCTGTTCATTTTGGGCGTGTTTGCCATAGCAGGTTTGATTTTTGGTTTTCTGCATACTTTAGGAAGTTTGATTGGAACCGTTCTGGGGGTATACTTGGCAAGTCGTTACTACGAGCCGGTTGCCGATTTTTTGATAGGTGCTACGGGCTGGGCAGGGAATTGGCCTCGGGTTGTAGTGTTTGCACTCGCTTTTGTTATTATTAACCGGCTTGTTGGCTTGGCTTTTTTCTTTGTTGATAAATTTTTTAAGGTGGTAACATCGCTTCCGGTCATACGAGGTCTCAACAAAACACTCGGCTTTGCCTTTGGGCTTTTTGAGGGGCTTGTGACCATCGGTGTAATTATTTACTTCATCGAGCGTTTTCCGGTATCAGAAAGGATAAGCACAGCAATTGCGAGCTCTATTATTGCGCCATTTGCCGAAGAATTTACTAAGACGCTTTGGCCTCTGCTGCCCGATGCATTGACGCTTATCCAGTCGAGCGTCAATTACGCTGAGTCTATGATTCACTAACATATGAAAGAAAAAATATACATTTTTGTACTTGGCATGCTTTGCATCATGCTTGTTTTGGCTTGCGGTGTGCTGTGGAAAGCAAGAGAAGCCTCTATTGCCGAGGCAGAGCATATTCAGGATGAAATAAAGCAAGAAAGAGACTATTTTCAGGAGAGAACCAAAAGTTTAGAGGCGCAAAATGTACAGAGCATGCAGGAGATTGTCGAACTTTCGAGTAAAACTGCAGACCTTCAGAAAAAATCTCAGGGAGATCCACCACTTTCTTACGAGCCGCATGAGGTTGGTGATTATCAACTCGAACTTCGGCCAAAGCAGGACTACAACATGGCGCTCATTTCACCAAGCAGTACGATGATACTTCCATTCCGTGACATGCCGGCGGTCCTTGGTAATGGTACCTTTGCCTATGAAGACTCTGGCATTGAGGGCGTAGGCCTACTGCATCAGACAGACGGGGATATGTGTTTTTCTTGGGATTATCGCTACTATGTAGATGTTTCCAGTGGAAAGGTGCTTCAGGTGGGGGATACGGCTACATGCACAAAAGAGCTTTTTTCAATAAATAACTACCAAGGTAGAGATGTAGAATTTTCGTTTGAAGTTGATAGTCCATGCAATCCAAATGGAAGTGACAATGTTTGTGGTGAGGACACCATTCAAACCACAACCGGACTTCTCATGAATGGAAAAAAAGTTTTTGACCTCAATATTGAATCGGCATGCAGCGAAGGCGCTATCGAAGGAATTTGTGATGTAAAAGACCAACCATTTTTTACTTTTGTTGGAGTAGATGAAGGTTTAAACAGTGTTGAGTTTGACGTGCAGGTACATGAAAGTGATGATCAAGGAGGGAGGAAAACCTTGTATAGCCTCATTTTGGATTTGGAGAGTCTTGATCTTGCACAAAGAGAATAATCATGCCATACAAGCATATTGGAAAACGTTACATTGCACTGCTGCTCCTTACCTTGGTAGCCATTGTTGTAGCTGCCTTTGGTTTGGCATACAGAGCCTACAGCATGCAGGCGCAGCAGCATGTGAGTGACTTTTTTCTTGGGATTCAACCACTCCAAAATGAAGCCGCAAACCGGGTAATTCACCTTGATGCTCATCTTGAAAAGCCAGAGCTGTATCCATATATTGGCGACATTAGAACGATTCTATATTTTCAGACAGCGCGTGTTGATCACGTCGTTACCACTGACAAAAATATTCAAATTGGCGGGGATATCCTCAAAGTTCACAAGGGATCAATAAGAGACATTTCACGTGGGGACGCGAAACTCGCTATGGTAGACAATGAGCAGTTTTCTCAAAACATACATTTGCAGAGATTAGCAACAATCCTGGAAAATTTTAAAGACGCGCAGATTATTCCTTTCCTTGTTCCGGAGGAAATTGAGGTCGGATTTTATCAGGATATGATGAGTGCCCTATCAAAAGAAATAGATGAAGAAACACTTGTCAGTTTTGACGCGCAGTATGGGCAAAGCTCAGACGTCCACGTAGAAGTCTTTCAAAAGCAAGCTACTGACTCGCTGCTCGCTTCTGCTCGCTTTGACCAAATAGAAACTATCCATTCACCAAACAAGGATGTTTTGGCATATTTCTTTGAAAATGGCGCAGGATCAACCTATCCCGCGCTCATCTATGTTGGTGGTGGAGCTGGTCATTTGTATACGGCAGATAACATACGGGCGAAAGGTTTTTCCTCGCTGAATTTTGGTGACATGATGCTCGATCGAAGTGTCGCAAAGGTTATCGAGGCGAAGGGTGAAGATGCACTTTTTGCTCCACTTATGGAGGCGTCTTTGCTAGAAGGTGTAAATGAAATTGCTGCAAACCTCGAGGGTCCATTTGCGGATCAGCGTCGACCAACTTCAAAAAGTATTGCTTTTCGTTTTGACCCAGTCCTCATACCGATGCTCGCACGTCATCATTTTTCGCTCTTTACTTTGGCAAACAATCATACTACGGACATGGGGGCGGCAGGTGACAGCGAGTCGCGCGTTAATTTAGGCAAGTATGGGATTGCGTATTACGGACATCAACTCAAGGACAGTATAGAAGACTCATTGATCATCAGAGAATACGGAAATACTAAGGTAGCCTATATTGGATTTGATGACACTATTATCAAAACCGATACAGATATTGCTGCTGGTATCATCGAAGAAGCAAAAAAGCGCGCAGACTATGTTATAATAAGCATACATTGGGGTGAGGAATACAAATTGATTTCTAATCTTCGTCAAAGAAACCTCGCGCATGCATTTGTGGATGCTGGCGCCGATGTCGTTATTGGACATCATCCGCATGTCGTAGAAGAAGTAGAGGTGTACAATGGAAAACCTATTTTTTACTCGCTTGGAAATTTTGTCTTTGATCAGTATTTTTCTACGGACACCCAGCAAGGCCTTGCCGTTGGTCTAATTGCTTCTGGAGACGGTCTTTTGGTGCATCTTTTTCCGCTTCAAGGAAAAGAAAGCGTAGTAAGTCTTATGGATGATCCTGCAAGGGAGTTGTTTCTTCAGGCTCTCAATGAGCGTAGTCGCCTGCCAGAGGATGAGAGTCTGATTGATGGAGTACTTGCTTTGTAGTGTAATGTTTTTTTTCATTAAACGTTGTAGTTTATGGCTCAAAGTGCCATTTTGGCCGAGCACAAAGAAGAAATGGAGCTGGTAGAGCGAGCTAAGGCCGATGAAGTGGCTTTTTCTGAGCTGTATAATCTGTATTTTCCCAAGATTTACGGATATATTTTTAGACGTGTAGGAAGCCATGAGGATGCCGAAGACCTGACTTCTCAGGTGTTCCTTAAGGCCTTTGACAAGCTAGGCACTTTTAATTATCAAGGATACAGCTTCAGCTCATGGATATTTCGCATAGCGACCAATGCTCTGACTGACCACTATCGCAAAAAAAGTCGTCGAAAGGAGCTGAATTTAGATGGTATTGCCGAGCCAAGTGCCGATACGGATTTGGAAAATGAAGTAAATATTATCTATAAAAAAGCGCAGGTAAATATTGTTTTAACCAGACTCTCTGACAAGTATCAAAAGGTTCTTACTCTGAAATTTTACGGACAAATGGAGTATGAAGAGATAGCCGAAACACTGAATATTTCCGTCAATAATTCCAGAGTTTTGCTGCATAGAGCTCTCAAAAAATTTGATCAAGAATATTCCAAGTATGTTCAAACCTGATCAGCCTCAAAAAAAACGTAATAAAAAGGAAAATCCTTCGTTAGAGCATATAGAAGGGATTTTAGAATCTGCCCCCTTTGACGCACAGGAAGCTCGACCAGGGCTCCAACAGGGACTTGAGCAACGCCTCCTTGAGCGTAGAGCTAACAAGAAATCCGTTATGAAAAAAGGATTTTCATTCAATTGGGAAATGCTCAAAAGGCCGCAGGCATATGTACCAGCGCTTTCTGTTGTCGTTATTGCAGCTGTTTTGCTTTTGACGTATTACCCACAAGGACCTGCGAGTATTCGCCAGCAGCTTGCCAATATGTCAAATATGAAGTTTAAGGACTTGATTATTGAGCCAGCATATGCCATGGACAATTTTGTCGTTGAGCCTACCAGTGGTGATGATAGTGGAGTTACCAAAGACACCGCGTTTTTGATTAAAAGTAAGGACACCGTGGATGCGCAGGCACTGAGGCAAAATATCAAACTCAGTCCAGAGACAGGATTTCGCTTTGAGGAAATTGATGAAACAACATTTAAAGTGACGCCAAATAGTGAGCTCAGTAATGGAAAGGTGTACAATCTCACCATTGATTCGCAGTTTGTAAACGAGCAGCAGGTGACTGTTGAGCGAGATTACTCATGGGCATTTCAAGTGCGAGATGACTTTCGTATAACGCATACATTGCCAGCACACCAGTCTACTGGTGTATCTACTCGTTCCGGAATTGAGATAACTTTTTCTGCTCCAAATGTTGATTTGGAATCATTTGAAAATAGTTTTCATATTGAGCCTGCAGTCGAGGGAAGATTTGAGGTGCACAATAAAATCCTGGTGTTTGTGCCGACAATTCCAATGGAGCGAGGAACTATCTATAAAGTAACACTTGACGATCAGCTTACTATCAATAAGCAGCCAGTAGCTCTTGGAGAGTCAGTGGTTATTGAGTTTGAGACTGCCATTGAAGACGAATGGGAATATCGTAGCTCTGCCGTATTCGACCAGATGATTTATGAGTTTGGCGTCGGTTATGCACCTTTGTTTAAGCTGTATACTTCTCGCGTGAAAGGAAATGACAAGGATATTCAAGCAAAAGTGTATGCTTTTTCTTCTGCGGATCAGTTTATAGAAGCACTTACAGATATTGGTGATAAGCCCCGTTGGTCAGCCTATTGGTACAAAAGGCTTTCTAACGAAAAGTATGATACCAGCAAATTGCAGAAGGTGGGGGAGTATACTCTGCCACTTGATTTTCAAGAACGAAATTATTCTGCTGTGATGCAGCTTCCAGACGAATTACCAAAGGGGTTTTATTTGATAGAAACCGAGTACAACGGTATGGAAAGCTATGCGTATTTTCAAGTAAGCAGCTTATCAACGTACTATTCAGTAACTCACAACGAAACAGAAAATGCAGTTTTGGCTTGGGTGAATGATCTTTCAGCCAAGGCTCCAGCTTCTGGTGTGGCTATAAGCCTCATAGGAAAGAATGGATCAGACATTACTGACCAAAACGGTATTGCCACCCTTTCCTTTGATGCCCAAAATGCTCGCAATGAGATTTTGAAGGTAAGTCGAGGAAGCGAAGTGGTGGTACTGCCGTTTGTTGGCGCCAAGTATGCCGGCGAATGGGGCACATATGCAGATGATCAGTATTGGAACTATACGTATCTTGATAAGTCGAAATATTTGCCTACTGATCGTCTTCAGTTTTGGACGTACATGAGTAAGCGAGATAACGTAGTTGCTCCTAATGCTACTGAGTTGCAGGTGGAGCTTCGCTATGGGTGGGGATCTGCGACTCGTGATATAAATATCGTTGCGCAGCAGACCATTCGCCTTGATAGTTATGGTTCGTACCAAGGATTTATTGACTTTGAAGAACTTGACGCAGGTTACTACTATTTGGATGTAAAAAAGGATGGACGAACCATTTCATCACAAAGTTTTCAGGTTGAACAATATACAAAGCCTGCGTATAAGGTAGATTTGTCTGTCGACAGGGATATATATTTTGTCGGTGATCAGGTCGATACCACGATATCAGCGGCATTTTTTGAGGGAACACCGGTACCAAATATGGTATTTCGTGTTGGAAATTCTTCAAATTCATTTTATTCGGCTACACCGTCATACAGCCGATCAAAAATTTTTGCCCCCACAGATCAGCAAGGTCAGTCAACGATGAGATTGCCAATTACCACAGAAGGATGTAAAAAAGAATTTCAGTTCATTGACTCCTCAAACAATTATTATTCAGATGCGTCGTGTTATCCTTTTGCGCAAGAGTACTTTGTGACGCAGAATGAAAATGCAGAGCTTGCAGAGATCAGTGATAGAATTGCGGTGCCGGTATTGCGCACATTGGTATTTCCAGAAGTAAAGGTAACCTCACCAGGCAAGGGCAATGCAGCACTCCATGTAGAAACCTGGAAGGTGAATCCAGATGCTGTGTCACAAAGAGAATTTATGTATGGGCACTATAACTATTGGCGCAATGATGAGCTCATGAGTGGTCACGAAACTGGTCTTCAGATAAGGTACCGTTTGGTTGAACGGTGGTATGAGAAGAAAAAATCAGGAACGTATTATGATTATATCAATAAGGTGAGCCGAGACACGTACACATACACTCCTCGGGTGAATGTGCATGAGTCAAAAGATGGGTACATTGGTGAGAGCGGAATTTTTCAAGATAATAGCATTGTTATTCCACAAAATGGTCATCGGTACTACATTGATGTGATTATTCAAGACAAGCAGGGAAATGTTTATCAGCGTCCTGGATATGTTCCGTATGAGGCCTATGGTGGTTTTGATGACTGGTATTCTCCATGGGATATTTCTGATTTAAACCTTGAAATTGATGGTGGCAGAAGGGAAACACCATATTCAAACCCAATGTTTAAAATCGGTGAACAGGTCAGTGTCTATATAGAAAACCAGGGCGATAGGCTCCCGGAACTTGAGGAGAATGGATATTTGTTCTACACCATGAAAGCAGGGCATATGGATCACCTGGTAACCTCCAGGCCTGAATACCAGTTTATTTTTACTGACAGACAGATACCAAATGTCTATGTTCAAGGAGTGCACTTTGATGGATATCGATACCATATAGCAAGTCAGGGATTTATGAGCTCTGGAGCACGAGTGTATTATGATAAAACTGAGAGGGAGCTTCGGGTTCAGGCAGAAGCGGACAAAGCTGAATATAAACCTGGAGACACAGCAAAAATTTCCGTTTCTGTGACAGACGCTCAGGGTCAACCAAGGCAGAGTACCATAAATGTGAATTTAATGGATGAGGCACTCTTTGCTATCGCAAAGCAGGATATTGATGTACTTGGGCAAATGTATAGGGTCCTTCCGTCTGGTGAGATATTTCATTATAGCTCGCATAACGTTGCCCTCGATGCGATGATCGGGGCAGAGGGTGGGGGTTGTTTTCTTCCTGGTACAAAAATTTCTATGGCAGATGGAACCAAGAAAAACATTGAGCAAATTGCTGTCGGTGACGTTATTGAAACTTTTGCTAACGAGGCGCTTAGTCAAAAGGTGCAGGCAAAAGTCATGGATGTATTTGTACACGATGGTGAGTTTAATTACATCGTCGTGAACGAAAATTTGCGGGTGACACCAGTGCATATTATTTATCTCAACGGTCAATGGCAAACGGCTGGAAGCCTTAAGATCGGTGATAGAATGATGGGCGAAGATGGAGCACCGATTGTGGTTGAAAGCCTCGAGTACAAAACTGAAAAAACAAAGGTGTATAACTTTCATGTAGAAACCTATCATACGTATATTGCTGACGGATACTATGTCCACAATGAAAAAGGTGGAGGAGATGGTGATGTGGTTATTCGAAGTGAATTTAAGGATATTGCTACCTTCAAGACCGTACATACTGGAAGGGATGGAACGGCCGTAATCGAGGTTGATCTTCCAGACAACATTACGCAGTGGAGGGTTATTGTGCAGGCAATCTCTGATGATAAGTATGCGGGGCAAACCACTGCCGCCATGAATGCAACCCTTCCCTTTTTTGTCGATACGGTGTACGCGCAGAGCTTCTTGCCTACGGACCGACCGAATTTTCAGTTCCGAGGCTATGGAAACGCGTTGAATTTTGAAAGTAACGTTGATTATAGCTTTTCGGCCCCTTCGCTTGGACTTGCAAAGGATCTATCAGCAAAGGCGTATACAAAAGCATACGTGAATGCTGATGCCGAGCTTCCAGTTGGACAACATGACATCACGATTACCGGTAGTAGCGAAGGATATTCTGATGGCATCAAGAAAACCATAGAAGTCGTGCGTTCACGTCTTGAATCAGAAAAGCTTAATACCTATCATAACATTGATGAGAATACCAAGCTGGAACGACCTGATACGGACGAAAAAGTGGAAGTCTCTTTTGTCAATGAAAGACTTTCTGCTGCCTACGAGCAACTCTACGATTTGTTATGGGTGTTCGGTCAAAGGGTGGATCAGCATATTGCTCGCACTTCTGCAAAGGCCATGCTCAAAGAAGTGTTTGGTCAAGAGTCATGGTATTGGGGCCACACAGATATTGATTGGTCCGCATATCAAAATGCTGATGGGGGAATTCAACTGCTTCCATATGATAGCTCGAGGGTAGAACTCACTGCCCGTGTGGCAAATGCCCATGTAGAAGGGCTGAACCAGGCAATGATCATCTCGTACCTTGAGTCTGTCCTCAATGATAAGGGACAAACACGAGAGGAAGTGCTTTGGGCACTCTATGGACTTTCAGCACTGGATCAACCAGTACTACTGGATGTGAAAAATTTCGCACAGCTTCCAAGTCATTCATTGCTTGAAAAGGAACTCATTGCACTTTCTGCGTACAATTTGGGCGACAAAGAATATGCTCGCAAGATGTACTTTGATATTATGGGTGAGTATGGTCAACAAAGTGGGGAAATCGCCCGTGTGGTTGAAAGCGAAAATGAAGATGTTTCTACAGCCGTGATGCACACCGTATATGCTGGGCTCCTAGGCGCGCTTGTAGAGGATGACACACACTATCAGCTTTGGGCCTATATGGATGGAATCAGTTCAACGGAAGATGTGTATTATCTTGAGCAACTAAGATATGTAAAGCAACTCCTCGAGCATGCCGTGCCAACAGAAAGTTCTCTCGTAGTGAGCCTGGACGAGGATAGTGAAACCGTAGAAGTTGTCGCTGGTAGGGGAGTTTCAAGGATCTATGATCCTGATCAACTTCCACAATTGGCTTTTTCAGAGATAAGAGGAGAGATCACGGTGCATGTAAAATACGTAAACGATGATATCGACATTCCTACGAGTCCAAATCTCTCACTACGTCGTGAGTATAGAGTCGATGGTAAGGTCACCACAGAATTTCAAGAGGATGACATGGTTGAGGTTCGCCTGTACGCTGATATTGATGGTTGGCTCAGAAGTGGTGTGTATACCGTCACTGATTTGCTTCCAAGTGGGCTTATCCCTGCGCAAGGGAGATTGAGCACCTGGTATGATTACAATGCGCGTTATGTCTATCCATACAAGACAGATAAACAGCAAGTAAAGTTTAGAACATATATCGACAGATATAGTGAATGGAAGCATTATGACTATTACGTGTATTACGCAAGAGTATCCACTCCGGGCACGTACACCGCAGAGCCTGCGATCATCCAGTCTGCTGATAATCCAAAACACACTGCAATTAGTGAAAAACAAGTTATTCGTGTTTCTGCTAAGCCATAATGTTCAAAAAATTCCTTCACAAAAGCAAATTACCGGCCCTCATTTTGGGGGTCGGTTTGGCTTTGATATATGGTGCCGGGTGTGCTGAAAGATCTTTTGATGTAGGTGAATCGTATTATGACGAATCTACTTTGATTGATCTTCCTCCGTCAGACTATGTTGCCGTTCCTCCTTTGTATGGAAAGGATTATTTTTTTGAAGCGATTGGTCAGGACTATGTGAGTACTTCACAACTTAAAGAGGTGAGTGGCATGATTGTGAATCATCATGATATCGCCAGTGGCATGATAGCTCGCGGATATGCTGAGCTTCAGGCAAAGCGGCCAGACCTCAAAACCATTATTGTACTTGGCCCGAATCACACACAAATGGGTGATAGCTATATCGCCTCCGGTCGTGTTTTTTTTGAGACGCCACAAAAGCAAAATGTGTATATTGATCATGCATTCATTGAGGAGCTCGAACAAAAAAAACTTATTGGTTTTGAATCAGAAATAATGCAGATAGAACATTCTACTGCAATACAGATGCCATTTATTGCATACTATTTTCCAAATGCAAGGGTCATACCACTTATTTTTCAAGCGGATTATTATTCCGTGCATTCGCAAAAGATCGTCAATGCTTTGTATAACTACGCCATAACTCATGAGGATGTTGCCATCATTGCTACGGTCGACTTTTCTCACTACCTTCCAACTGATTTGTCAAATCAAAAAGATCGAGAAACAATAGAATATATAAAAAACTGGGACACACAAACACTTTTGACTTTTAAAGATGATCATTTGGATGGGCGTAGTACGATTACTGCATTTATGAGTCTTATGCAAAGACTTGGAGCAACCGATATCGATGTTATTGACCACAAAAATTCAGCTGATATACTAGGCAGACCACTTGAAGTTTCAACCGGGTACTACACTATTCTGTTTGGAAGAAAATAAAACGCTACGAGCGTGTTTGTCAGTTAATATATCGTTTTCAGTTTATATTTATGAGACTTTTCGATACACATTGTCATATACAATTTCAGGCTTATAAGGAAGATAGGGCGGAAGTACTGGATCGCTCCTTGGAAAAGGGACTTATGATGAATATGGTTGGGACCCAAAAAGACACCAGCAAAATGGCCGTTCAGCTTGCCGAAAAATACGAAAATATCTATGCAAGCATCGGAACTCATCCCATTCATCTCCATAGCACTCATGTGGATGAAGAAGAAACGAGCTTTCAAAGCAGGGAAGAGAATTTTGATTGGGAGTATTATGCAGATCTCGTGCGGCATCCCAAGGTTGTCGCTATTGGAGAATGTGGGCTTGATCTTTTTCATGTTCCCAAAGATATGACACCAGACCAGGTACTGATAAAGCAAAAAGAGGTGTTTATTGATCACATACGATTTGCTCTTGAATTTGATAAGCCTATGGTCATCCACTGTAGAGATGCGCATGATCAGCTCATTGATTTACTTTGGGGTTTTAAAAAAGAAGAGGGTAAGCTCCCGCAAGGGACCATACATTGTTACACCAGTAACTGGGAGCATGCAAGACAGTATATTGATTTGGGTTTTTACTTGGGTTTTACCGGGGTAATTACTTTTCCGGCAAAAAAAACCGACCCAAAGCCACAAGAGGATTTACTTGAAGTCGTACGGAGGGCGCCACTGGAGAGGATTCTTATTGAAACCGATTCCCCGTATTTAACCCCGCAGGTAAATCGCGGAAAACGAAATGAACCATGGCTTGTAGAAGAAGTGGTCAAAAAAATCGCAGAGCTGCGAGAAATGACAGCAGAAGAGGCAGCTCTGACAACAACGCAAAACGCAAAGCGTCTTTTTGGCATTGCATAGGATTGGAAAAAATGGGCATATACGTGTCCTGACGATGGATCTCATCTTCGAGATTACTCTGCATGGTTGCGGATTTCCCCTCCAAATAGCTGCGCTGCTCCTAAATAGAAGGGCATATCAGGCGTGAGATGCCTTTTTATTCTAGTGGGAAGTATTTATACACACACCCCATTTTTCAAAATACTTGACCAACCCATAATAAATCTGTATACTATGGGCGTTTTCAAATGTGCTTTATGACTCTTTCGATTCAGCAGAGAAAGGATCAGTTGATCCACAAGACGTTTACCATGATGTTTAAGGTGTTAATCATCTTTGGTATACCTGCCGGAATGGGGTATTTTCTTGGACGATATCTCGATAATCAGTACCAAATCAGACCCTTTGGAACAATTGGCGTACTCGCCGTGACATTCATCTTTTCGTGGTTTTTGGTCATTCGTATGTACCTAAAAATCAATAGAGAATTCCAGAAGCTACGAGAAGAGGAGGAAGAACTTATTCAACAAAGACAAGAAGATCAGAAAATATGATATTCCAAGTACCAGCTGCACAGCCAACAGTACAACCAGAGGTCGTACTCAGTTTGGGCAGCCTGGGAGTGACTAATGCCATGCTCACAGGGATAGTCGTATCCGTCCTATTTATCATATTTGCCATTTGGGCCAGAACATCAGCAAAGCTTTTAGCTGGAAAATTCCAGACAGCTGTAGAAATGATGTTTGAGACTTTTGTTGATTTGCTCGAATCGATCACAGGAAATAAAACCGCAGCGCAAAAATTGCTACCACTTATTGGTACGCTTTTTTTGTTCATGGGACTTTCAAACCTTATTGCGCTTATCCCTGGTCTCACGTCAATCACCTATGATGGAATCTCAGTATTTCGTACGCCAACCAATGACTTTAACATGACCTTTTCGATTGCACTTGCCATGGTGATTCTTACACAGATCGCAAGTCTCAAGGAGTTTGGTCTTTTTGGTCATCTTGGAAAGTATTTTAAGTTTAAAGACGTTATCGCTGGATTCAAACAGGGAATAGGAGCAGGGTTTCTTGCCATTATTGATTTTCTTATCGGACTTCTCGATATTGTATCTGAAATTGCCAAGGTAGTATCTCTTTCACTTCGTTTGTTTGGAAATATGTATGCCGGAGACGTTCTTGCTGCGATTCTTTTGGGAGCTTTTGCGCTCTTTATCCCTGCGCCATGGCTTGCAATGAATTTGCTAGTTGGTGTGCTGCAAGCGCTGGTGTTTGGGGCGCTTACCGCTGCATATTATGCCCTTGCCGTAGAAAGAGCAGAGGAACAGCAAATCGTCTAGTGTTGTGGGCGGACCTGTGTAATCGCACTGATTACAAAGTTTCATTCACAAAGTAATTTAAGCAATATGGACATCGAAGCAGCAAAGCTTATTGCCAAAGGTCTTTGTACCCTTTCCATGTTCGGTTCAGGAATTGGTGAAGGATACCTTATTGGTAAAGCACTAGAAGCTATTGGAAGAAATCCAAAAGTTGAAGGAAGCATTTTTACCAAGATGATTATCGGTGTTGCGCTTGCGGAATCTACAGCGATTTACGCATTCGTTGCATTCTTCATCGTATAATGCGGGTACGCTCTTTGCGTATTCCTCTGACCCCAGGCTTGGGGTGAGATAGAATAAGTAAAGTTATATGGACTACATTTTAGAAACACTTGGAAAAGTAGGTTTTGA
This sequence comes from Candidatus Nomurabacteria bacterium, assembly GCA_020632445.1. Lineage (GTDB taxonomy): Bacteria > Patescibacteriota > Patescibacteriia > Magasanikbacterales > UBA922 > 1-14-0-20-39-34. The sequence continues at coordinate 17,073 of JACKFN010000001.1, forward strand.
CTGGAAAATGGGACTCTTCAATCTCGTTAATTTTCTTGTCATTTTTTGGATTTTGAAGCGTTATGCCTTTGGGCCGGTGATGTCGGTGATTGAAAAGCGACAGGAAAAAATCCAAGAAGGTATCGACAACTACACAAAATCTAAAACTGAGCTTCAAATGGCCGAAAAGAAGGCACAAGATATTGTTGATCAGGCAAAGGTAGACGCAAACAAGATCGTAGAACAGGGACATGTTGATGCGCAGGGTGTTGCAGAGACCATGAAGGTAAAGGCAAAAAAAGAAATCGAGCTTTTAGTGGCTCAAGCCAAGAAAAATATCGAGATTGATAAGCGCGAGATGCAAGATGGACTTCGAAAAGATACTGTAGAGCTTGTGATCATTGCTGTGGAAAAGATTCTTGGGGAAAAAATGGACGATAAAAGAGATGAAAAATATATTCAAGATATTTTGGCAACACTAAAATCATAATTATGGCACAGCTCATACCACGACAATTTGCCAAAATATTGTATCAGCTCACTCAAGGCAAGACGGGAAAGGAGCTTGATCAGGCACTTGATACGTTTCAACAGTACCTACAAGAGCAAAGAGCTACTAAAAAATTGCCATATATACTCGAAGAGTTTAAAAGGTATTCAAAGCAGCAAGACGGAATCATCGAGATGGAAGTGAGCGCTGCCCGGTCATTGTCAGATAAAACACTCAAGGAAATCGAAAAGGCGTTTGACGGCAAAGTAGAGATGACCACAAGAATTGATGAAGGTTTAGTTGGGGGGATTATCATAAAAACGCAAAACAGGATACTTGATGGGTCGATAACAACCCAACTGCAAACCCTAAAACGAGAATTATTGTAAACATATGTCACATACTGATCAAATAGTAGAAAAACTCAAGAAAACCATAGAGGCCTCAAAGCAAGAAGTTCATGTTGAGGAAGTTGGAAGTGTTATTTCAGTGGGTGATGGTATTGCTCGCATGACTGGCCTTGAGAAGTGTCAAGCGCAGGAGATGCTTGAGTTTCCTGGCGGTATTACCGGTCTTGCGCTCAACCTCGAAGAAGAAACCGTCGGAGCCATTATTTTAGGGGATTATAAAGCCATCAAAGAAGGAGACACGGTAAAACGTACCGGAAAGATCATGTCTGTTCCTGTTGGAGAAGAGATGATTGGACGTGTTGTCAACGCTCTTGGACAATCAATCGATGGAAAGGGTGAAATTAAAACCAAAAATGAATATCCTCTTGAGCGCGTTGCTCCGGGGGTAATGACTCGTGAACCGGTAAACCGTCCAATGCAAACGGGAATCAAGGCTATCGATGCACTCATTCCAGTAGGACGTGGACAACGTGAACTTATTATTGGTGATCGTCAGACTGGAAAGACGGCCATTGCTATTGATACCATCCTTAACCAAAAAGGTCAGGACATGATTTGTATTTATGTTGCTGTTGGACAAAAAGAATCAAAAGTAGCAAGAATTGCCGCAAAGCTTCAGGAAGAAGGAGCTATGGAATATACCATTGTGGTGTCAGCAGGGGCATCAGAGCCAGCTCCAATGAGTTATCTTGCTCCATATACCGGTGTTGCGATGGCAGAGTACTTTGCTGACAAAGGAAAAGATGTTCTTATCATCTATGATGATTTGACCAAGCAGGCTTGGGCTTATCGTGAGATGTCACTTTTGCTACGTCGTCCACCAGGACGTGAGGCATATCCTGGAGATGTGTTTTATCTCCACTCACGTCTCTTGGAGCGTGCTTGTAACCTCAACAAAGAAAATGGTGGAGGATCTATTACCGCGCTTCCAATTATTGAAACACAGGGTGGTGACATTTCAGCATACGTTCCAACCAACGTTATTTCGATTACCGATGGACAAATCTTTTTGGAGAGCAGTCTTTTTTACAAAGGTATCAGACCAGCTCTCAACGTCGGACTTTCTGTATCTCGTGTAGGTGGAGCTGCTCAGACCAAGCCAATGAAAAAAGTTGCTGGAAGTATGAAACTTGCTTTAGCACAGTTTCGTGAACTTGAGGCTTTTGCGCAGTTTAGTTCTGATTTGGATGAAGCTACCAAAAAGCAAATTGATCGCGGAAGACTTCTTACTGAACTTCTCAAACAACCACAGTTTAGTCCTATGGTGATGGAAGAAGAAGTGGTATCAATTTTTGCAGCAGAAAGCGGATATTTCGATGGGATGGATGTAAGTATGGTAAAAGACGCAGAAGCCAAGCTTTTGGATTTTATGAGAAAGAGTAAGGCGTCACTACTGAAGAGTATTTCAGAAGGGAACTGGGATGACGATTTGAAGAAAGAACTTAGCGAGGCACTTGATCAAGCAGGGAAATAAATATGGCAGTTTCAGCAAAAGCAATCAAAACGCGCATCAAGTCCGTTAAAAACACCAAGAAAATTACCAAGGCAATGGAAATGGTGTCAGCAGCAAAGATGCGACGATCTGTCGATGCGGCACTTGCGACTCGTATGTACGCGAATTTGTGTTTGGAGCTTTTGCACCATCTTTCACATATCGACGAGCCAAATGTTGCGTTTTTGCAAAAACGTCCCGTCCAAAATATCCTCCTTATTCCTATCACTTCCAACAGGGGCCTGTGTGGAAGCTTCAATTCAAATGTTATCAAGCAGGCTGGAAGGTTTCTTGCAGACAAGCAAAATATTGCAGCTTTTCGTGACAAAGATGGAGAGGAAATCCTTCCAGAGGGAGATGTAAAGGTGGATATACTTGGAGTAGGAAAGAAAAGCGCGCTGATTGCAAAGAGAAATAATCTTGATTTAGTGGCGGTGTTTGATAAGCTTTCAGAGAAGCCATCGTATGATGATATTTTGCCAATCACTCAGATGATTACCGAAGGATTTATTGAAAAAAAGTACGATAAGATTGCCCTTATCTATACGCATTTCGAGTCAACACTCAAACAAACTGTGAAGGTGCGACAACTCTTGCCGGTGTCTGAGTCTGAAATTCGAAAGATGATAGATCAACTCCCACATGCCGTGCAAGAAGTAGAAAAAAAGGAAGAAGATTTCTTTCCCATCGAGAATTATTTGTTTGAACCTACTATGGAAGAAATTCTTGAAATGGTTCTTCCAAGACTTATTGAGGTACAACTTTTTGAGGCCGTACTTGAGTCAGCAGCAAGTGAGCATAGCGCCCGAATGATGGCAATGAAAAATGCCAGTGAAGCTGCTGGAGAAATGATTGATTCATTAACATTAACATTCAATAAGGCTCGCCAAGCCGCGATTACACAGGAGATTTCCGAAATCGCAGGTGGTGCCGCTGCATTAGAATAAACATTTAAACATACGAACATGTAAACATTTAATCTGTGAAACATAGAGGAAAGAGATGTTTCAACACTTGAATGTTTACATGTTTAAATGATGAGTATTGTATGAACACAGGAACTATTTCACAAATCATTGGTGTGGTCGTCGATGTTCACTTTGAGCAGACCGTTCCAGAAATTTATGGTGCGCTTGAAGTTGATTCAAACGGGACTACACTTGTACTTGAAGTACAACAGCATCTTGGATCGAACACTGTTCGTACCATTGCGATGGGATCAACTGATGGGCTTTCTCGCGGAGACGAAGTAAAGGATACCGGTGCTCCAATTTCAGTCCCGGTTGGGTCAAAGACTCTTGGACGCATGTTCAATGTTACGGGAGATCCAATTGATGGAAAAGAAGTGCCAAAGACTGAGAAGAAGTATTCAATTCACCGAAAGGCACCAGAGTTTAAAAATCAGTCCCAGAAAACAGAAATTTTGGAAACTGGTATTAAAGTTATTGATTTGCTTTGTCCATTTCTCAAGGGTGGAAAGGTGGGACTTTTTGGAGGAGCTGGAGTTGGAAAGACAGTTATCATTCAAGAACTCATTCGTAATATTGCTTCAGAACATGGGGGATATTCTATGTTTGCCGGAGTTGGAGAGCGTACTCGTGAGGGAAATGATTTGTATCGAGAAATGGAAGAATCAGGAGTACTTGAAAAAACGGCCCTTGTGTTTGGTCAGATGAATGAACCACCTGGAGCTCGTGCACGTGTGGCACTTACTGCTCTTGCTATGGCAGAATACTTCCGCGACGAAGAAGGCCGCGACCTCCTTTTGTTTGTTGACAACATTTTCCGTTTCACACAGGCAGGATCAGAAATGAGTGCGCTTTTGGGACGTATGCCTTCTGCAGTAGGATACCAACCAACGCTTGCTACAGAAATGGGAGCGCTGCAAGAACGTATTACCTCTACGGATAAAGGGTCAATTACTTCAGTTCAGGCCGTTTATGTGCCTGCCGATGACCTTACGGATCCGGCGCCAGCAACGACCTTTGCTCATCTTGACTCTACCGTGGTTTTGAATCGTTCACTCTCTGAGCTTGGTATCTATCCTGCAGTAGATCCACTTGATTCTTCTTCAACAGTTTTGGATCCACAGGTGGTTGGGGAAGAGCATTACAAGGTTGCCCGTGAAGTGCAGCAGGTACTTCAAAGATATAAAGATCTCCAGGATATTATTGCGATCCTTGGTATGGAAGAGCTTTCTGATGAGGACAAGATTACGGTTGCGCGCGCTCGTAAGATCCAGAGGTTCCTTTCACAACCATTCTTTGTTGCTGAGCAGTTTACTGGAATGGAAGGTAAGTATGTTCCTGTCGACAAGACCGTACAAGGTTTCCGTGAAATTCTTGATGGTAAGCACGACGACAAACCAGAACAGGCTTTCTACATGAAGGGATCGCTTGATGGTGTTATCAAGGCTGCGCAAGGTGAAAATAGTAAATAAGTATGCCGATTGATTTCAAGGTCGTAACCCCTTATGGTGTAGGCTATGAGGACGAAGTTGAAAAGGTGACCATTCCAACAACCACAGGAGCCATTACCGTGCACGAAACTCACGCACCGCTTATTTCGATACTTGAACCCGGTGAAATGAATATACACAAATTGGATGGAAGTGTTGTAAATTTGGCGGTTACCGGGGGGTTTTTGGAAGTGCGATCACAGTCACGTGTATACATTATGGCCGATACAGCTGAAAGGGCTGAGGAGATTGATATCGAGCAGGCTCAAAGAGCAATTGAGCGTGCCCAGGAACTACTCAAGCAGCAAGATCAGCTTGCAGATATTGATTTTGCTAAGCTTCAGGCTCAGATTGAACGAGAGATGGCCCGTATTTCCGTTGGAAAAAAGTATAGAAATGCTAAATAAAAGCGTTTGTCAGAGTGGAATTGATTTGTTACACTAAATGCACCCGAAAGGGTGCTTTTTTATCAAAGTTTTGGTTTATGAATGAGCAGACATTATTTAAAGTTGGAGTTTTTGCTATTATTCTTGATGACCAGGAGAGAGTTTTGTGGTGTCTGCGCAATGACATGGAATTGTGGAATCTTCCTGGAGGTGCGCTTGAGGGCGGTGAAACTCCACAGGAAGGGGTTATACGAGAGGTACATGAAGAAACCGGTCTTGAAGTAGAGGTGGTGCAGCTTACTGGAGTGTATACGAATACTCAGCACGACAATATTTCTTTTACTTTCTTGTGCAAAGTCATCGGTGGAGAAATAACAAAGACAGCCGAAACGCGAGATTGGAAGTACTACAGAAATCGAGAGACACCAGCCAATACCTCTCCCGCTCAGGTTGCGCGTGTAAATGATTATTTTCAAGAGAGGAATCATGTCCACGTAGAAAAGCACAGGCATATGTCATCCCGTGAACTTCTGAAAAATCTTGGTTTGTTATGAATACACAAAAATCCCTCAATCCAGAGCAAAAAAAAGCTGTAGAACACACAGACGGACCTCTTTTGATTATCGCAGGGGCTGGAACTGGAAAAACAACCGTTGTAGCAGAGAAGATAGCACATATTGTGAATAACAACCTTGCCCAGACAAGTGAAATCTTAGCAATTACCTTTACTGACAAAGCTGCAGGCGAAATGGAGGAGCGAGTTGATGAATTGTTGCAAACATCATACCTCGATATCCATATCTCAACTTTTCATAATTTTTGTAAGCGGCTTCTGGAAAATTGGGCTTTGGATATTGGTATCTCGAATAGTTTTAAGCTTCTTACCACCACCGAGGCTTGGCTTTTGGTAAGAGAAAATTTTGAAGCATTTGACTTGGATTACTACCGGCCAATGGGCAACCCAACACGGCACATTCACGAACTCATTTCACATTTTCAAAAGTGCAAGGATGAACTCATTACTCCAGAAGCGTATCTTGAGTACGCGCAAACTGTCAAGCTTGATAGTGATGAGGTAAACAAAGATGAGAAATCAAGGCTTACGGAGCTTGCAAATGCTTACCATACGTACAATCAACTTTTACTCGATAATAATGCCATGGATTTTGCCGACCTTATCTATTATAGCGTGCAGCTTTTGGAGAAAAGACCGGCACTTCGAGAAAAGATCCAGCAGCAGTTTAGGTACGTACTGGTTGATGAGTTTCAAGATGTCAACTGGTCTCAGTATCGATTGGTGCAACTTTTGTCTCAAAAGGCACAGCTCACCGTGGTAGGGGACGATGATCAGTCCATCTACGCATTTCGTGGAGCAAGTGTATCAAACATTTTGCGATTTAAACAAGATTACCAGGATGCTATTGAGGTGGTGCTTTCAAAAAACTATCGATCATATCAATCCATTTTAGATGCTGCCTATACTTTGGTCCAACAGAACAATCCGGACAGACTCGAGCCAAAACTTCATATCAACAAAAAACTTGTTTCTCAAGTTCAGAGCGAGAGCAAGGATGCTGCAATGCATTTGCATTTTTCAACTCTTGACGACGAAGTTCGTGGAGTGATAAGTGAAATCGTGCGTCTCAAAGAGGAAGAAAAGTGCACTTGGGATGATATTGCCATTTTGGTGCGAGCAAATAGCCATGCTGCTCCCTTTATTCATATGCTCCAAAAGGCAGGCATCCCGTATGAGTTTTTGAGTGCCTCTGGACTTTTTAAACAGCCCGTGGTGCTCGACTGTTTGGCATTCTTTGGAGTCGTTCAGGCCTACAAAGAGCAGACGTCGTGGTATAGACTTTTGCGTATGCCATGCGTCTCATTTGCTGAGTCTGATATGCAAAAAGTCCTCGCATTTTCAAAAAAGAAGTCCATGGCATACTATGAGGTGCTTAAAAGGTCGCAGGAAATCGGCCTTTCACAAGAGGGAATTTTGACGGCTAACAAGCTTATTAATCTTGCGCATGAGGGTCTTAAGACCTCAAGAATTGAAAAACCCACAACACTTCTGTATTCATTTTTGGAGCATTCAGGCTATTTTTCCTACCTCACAAATGAAGAAGAAAAGGGAAACCGCGAAGTCACCAGGCAGATTTATCAGCTCAAACAGTTTTTTGAATTTGTCAGCAGCTACGAGCAAACGACTTCGGATCCAAATGTGTTTGAGTTTATGCAAAATTATCAGCACATACTTGAGTCAGGGGATGAAGGTCAGCTTTATGTGCCAGAGGACACGCCTGAGAGTGTAAATATTATGACCGTACACGGCTCCAAGGGGCTTGAGTATCGGTATGTATTTATCGTCAATTGTGTCGAAGAGCGTTTTCCTACTCGTAGGCGTTCAAGCGGAATCGAAATTCCTGAGTCACTGATAAAAGAGCAGCTCCCCGAGGGGGAAGAACACTATCAGGAAGAGCGTAGACTTATGTATGTAGCCATGACACGAGCAAAGGAAAGGCTGTATCTGTGTAGCGCAGACAATTATGGAGGAGTGCGAAAAAAGAAAGTTTCTCGTTTTGTGGTTGAATCCGGTATGTCAGATGATCAACAAGTGCAGGAGAAGATTCAGAAAAATGTTCTCCAAAATTTGCAAGTCGAAAAGCATCCATCCGACGAAATAGGAAAAGCTTATGAGTATACACTTCCCAAAGTTTTTTCTTTCTCACAAATAAAAGCGTATGAAACCTGTCCGTATCAATACAAACTCATGCATGTTTTGAAGATACCGACAAAGGGGAGTGCCAGCTTTAGTTTTGGAAGTTCCATGCACAACACCCTACATGCCTTTTACAAACAGATTCAGCAGCTCAATAGTGCTCAGCAGGCAAGTCTGTTTGGTCCGCTTGTTCAGTCAAGTAGTGATGGAGAAGTACAGGTTCCTGGATTTCGCGAACTTCTTGATATGTACGAGAAAAACTGGATTTCTGACTGGTATAAATCACCCTCTCAACGAGAGGGGTACTATCAAAAGGGAAAAGAAATTCTCAAGACATTTTATGAATCTCAGCAGGGACAGTGGGATATACCTGTAGGGCTTGAAAGTTGGTTCAAAATACAAGTAGGCGATCATTTGTTACATGGTCGAATTGACCGTCTTGATAAACTCGATGATGGAAGTTTGGAAATTATTGACTACAAGACAGGGAAGACCAAGGAGAAACTTGCCTGGGATGACAAAGAGCAACTCCTAATCTATCAAATTGCAGCTCAAACGCTCCCAGAGTTTCGAAACGAAGGACAGGTGAGCAAGTTGACATTTTACTATTTGAATGATAATGTAAAAACAAGCTTCATTGGGGAGGAGAAAGACCTTGAAAAGCTCAAAACAAAGCTTTCAGGCGTTCTTGATGCCATAGGCACTCGGGATTTCACCCCAAAACCCGGACCATTTACATGCGGATATTGTGATTACAAGGAAATCTGCGAATATAGGGAAATATAGAGCAATTTGCTCAATGGAAACATAACTCAGTTGTTCAGGAGAAGCAAAGTAATACAAGGTAACTTCATCATGGACTCACTTAAAGACGCAATTAAGTCAAAAATGAAAGGCACTGCACTCCAGGGGCAGCTTGATGCTACCCAGGTGGTAGAAATGGCAAATTCAGTTTTTGAGGCTATCTTTCCAGAAGACCAAGTTATTCACGTGAAGCCACTTTTTCTCAAGAATAGAACACTCACGGTCTCATGCTCAAGTAGTGTGGTTGCTCAGGAGATTCGTCTCAACCAAAAAAAACTTGTAGATCATCTCAATAAGAAGATGGGCGATAAGCTCGTCGATAGGATTCGATATCTCACTTAAAATAAGGGAAAAACAAGACCTTGCAAAACACAGGCAAATGAAGTAAAATACCTATACCAAGCGGTATTTTTATGTACTTTAAGCATTTTCTGGTAGTTATCCTTGTCGGGACGCTTCTGTGCTGGAGCGCTTGGTTTTTGGTACTTTTCAATGTTGATCCATTTACGAGTACAGGAATTGGTTTTTTCTTTTTTCACATGAGTTTGCTTCTTTCTCTTGTAGGAACCTTTGCACTGGCAATGCTTTTGTACTATTACCATTTCGCAAAATCCTTTGTTCCGATGTATCGGTACGTCAAAAAAAGCTTTTTGGTGAGTATGTTTGTATCGCTGGTACTGGTTGTACTGCTTTTACTGCTTGGAAAGGGATTTTTGAATCCATGGACGCTCGGAATTTTGCTGGTAAGTATCATACTTTTTTATTCACTGACACGCTCGGTTGGGGCAAGTAGATATCGTTAATATGAAACAGAGTCAACTCTTTACAAAAATTCGGAAGGAAGTTCCTGCCGGGGAGGTTTCCAAAAACGCACAGCTTCTTATTCAGGCCGGTTTTGTGTATAAGGAAATGGCAGGAGTGTATGCCTACCTGCCACTTGGATGGAGGGTGATGAATAAGATTATAGAAATCATCCGAGAAGAAATGAATGCCATTGGTGGTCAAGAGCTTTTTCTTACGGCACTTCAAAGCAAAGAAATATGGGAAAAAAGTGGGCGGTGGTCTGACGAAGTTATCGACGTTTGGTTTAAATCTCAGCTGGCAAGTGGAACGGATGTCGGTCTTGGAAATACCCACGAAGAGCCAATCACCGCACTCATGAAGCAGTATGTGCATTCTCACAAGGATTTGCCTGTTTTTGCCTATCAGTTTCAAACAAAATTTCGAAATGAGCTCCGAGCAAAGAGTGGTATCATGCGTTCCAGGGAATTTATCATGAAGGACCTGTATTCTTTTTGCAAAAACGATCAGCAGCATGAAAAGTTTTATGAGGAATGTAAACAGGCATACACAAGAATTTTTGAGAGACTTGGTATAGGTGATAAGACCTTTGTAACGTTTGCTTCTGGTGGAAGCTTCTCCAAGTACTCCCATGAATTTCAGGCACTATCAGATGCTGGTGAGGATATCATTTACCTGAGTCGAGACAAAAATATCGCTGTAAACGAAGAAGTATACAATGATGAAGTACTTGCTGAACTCAATTTGAAAAAGCAGGACCTCGAGCAGCACAAGGCTATAGAAGTAGGTAACATTTTTAGTCTCGGTACCAAGTTTTCGGATGCGCTTGATCTTACATACATAGACGAGTCTGGAGAAAAGCAAAAAGTGATTATGGGAAGTTATGGAATCGGTCCAGGACGCGCTATGGGGACGATTGTTGAGCTTTGTCACGACGAGCATGGTATTGTGTGGCCAGAATCCGTGGCACCATTTCGGGTGCATTTAATATCGCTTCTCAAAGAGGGGGGTGGTGTCGCTGACCAAATGTATAAAAAGCTGACAGACATGGGAGTAGAGACTCTCTATGATGATCGTGATGAACGCGCTGGCGTAAAATTTGCCCAGGCAGACATGATAGGTATTCCATATAGAGTGGTCATCAGTGAAAAGACACTCGAAAAAAATGCTGTTGAAGTAAAAAAGCGAAATGAGAGTGAGGCGAGGCTTGTCTTGCAGGAGGAGTTGTATTCATTGTTTGTATAAGAATTATGTTTAAACGTCTATTTGGTGGATTTGGTGCACAACTTGGAATTGATTTGGGTACAGCAAATACCCTGATCTATGAAATGGAAAAGGGGATTGTGGTGAATGAACCAACCGTGGTGGCGGTCAACACGCGTACAGAGCAAATTTTGGCTGTTGGGCACGAGGCAAAGGAAATGCTTGGAAAAACACCGCCCCATATTGAGGTGACTCGACCGCTTACTGGGGGTATTATTTCCGATTATGAAGTTGCAGAGAAAATGTTAAAATTTTTCCTTGATAGAATGGGGGAAGGGCAAAGAAGATTAAGCGGTCGTCCCCGAGTTGTTATTTCAGTCCCACTTGAAGTGACTGAGGTAGAACGTAAGGCAGTAGAGGATGCTACCATCGCAGCAGGAGCAAGCGAGGTGCATCTGGTGCAAGAACCTATGGCCGCTGCTATTGGTTGTCGCATGCCAATCCAGGAGCCGGTTGGAAACATGATTGTCGATATTGGGGGTGGAAACACTGAAGTAGCCGTTATATCTCTCAATGGAGTCGTAACATGGAAGTCCTCTCAGGTAGCAGGAGACGAGATGAATAGAAATATCATGCAGTATGCACGTGAGGTTTTTAATCTCTTGATTGGTGAGAGTTACGCTGAGCAAGTAAAGATTAAAATCGGGTCAGCAATGCAAGGTGACGAAAAAACAGAGTTTCCAATGCGAGGGCGTGACGTTGTAACCGGACTTCCAAAAGAAGTCATGGTGAGCAGCGAGCACATATACATGGCACTGAAACGCTCCATCAAAAGTATTGTTGATCTTGTAAAAATGACTTTAGAGGTAACACCACCTGAACTTACCGCCGATATCCACGAGAGGGGGATTCTGCTTGCCGGTGGAGGTTCTCTTTTGAGAAATCTTGACAAAGTTTTGGCACAAACTGCTGAAATACCAGTGCGCATTGCCGATGATCCATTAACAGCAGTAGTGAGAGGCGCTGGTGTGCTGCTTGAGGATCATGCTTTGCTTAAGGAAGTGTCTCTTCCATCAGCAAGAGGATAGAAATGGGAGGACATAAGCAAAATCTACCCATATGATCCGTTATTTTCGTTTTTTTCTTTTTTTGAGCGCACTGCTTATCCTTGTAATTCTTTTGCACAAGCTTGGAGCATTTAGGCAGCTCGAAAATTCATTAACGTTTTTTACTTCGCGAGCTCCTGGGGCGCTTTATCAAGCGCACATAGCTGATGAGCATTTGCAGAATGAATTTTCATCTGTAAGTGAGCTTGAGGTAGCATACAAAAATCTTAAGGCCGGCCATAAAGATTATCAGACACTGGAAGCTCGTTTTAGGATCCTTGAGGAAGAAAATCTGTCGCTTCGTCAGCAACTAGGATTTATTCAAAAAAACAAGCTTCAAAGTGTGGGGGCAAATGTCGTGGGGAGAAATATTGATCCGGTTGGGAATACGATTGTGCTCGATAGGGGATCGCGCGACGGAGTCCAGATTGATAGCCCAATTATTGTGGAAGGGGGAGTGTTTGTGGGCAAGGTGATGAGGGTGTATGAACAAACAAGTGTCGTAAGACTTGTTGTGGACAATCAAAGTAAGGTTGCAGCAACCGTCTTGAATCAGGATAGAAGTATTGGAATTGTAGAGGGGGGACTTGGAATTTCATTACAGATGAATTTGATTCCACAAAATGAAGAAATCAGCGTGGGAGATACGGTGGTGACATCAGGTTTGGAAGCAAATATTCCTCGCGGACTTATTCTTGGTATAGTCCAGGCGACAGAAAAGGAACCATACAAACCATTTCAAAAGGCAATTGTCACACCTTCAGTGGACGTAAATAGGCTGGGCGCTGTAAGTGTTCTTTTGTCAAAGATATGAAGAAGCTTCTTGACTTTGTTGCGCATGCTCTGTTTATATTGTTTACCATTGCCGTCCATTTGGTGATGGTGACTATTTTTGACTATCCCATATCTGCGATTAACATCCTTTTTATCATCCTCATACTACACTTGCTTTTATATGAATCACTGCGTGTCGTCTGGATGAGTATAGCTGTCTTTTACATACTGGAGCTTTTCGTGTCTTCACCTTTTGGTGTGCTTTTGTTTTCAGGAACGTATGCAATCTACTTGGCATACGTGCTTCACCTCAACGTGTTTCCAAATAGAAACCTCGTTGCCAGCACTCTCCTTTTGTTTATTACATTGATTTGTTTTCGTTTTTTATACGTTCTGTTTAGTATTTTTGCTTTTTTATTTCAAGAAGGTTCTCCGGCGATGGGACATCTTGTTGGTTATGCTGCTTGGGAGCTTTTGCTTACCGGACTCGTCTTTCTTGTTATTTATCCTGTAGTTCTCCATATACTGCAAAAAAGGTTTTTTATTCAATAATATGAGTATTGATAGGGAAAACATATTTGGCCTTGAGATAGATAGCGATGCGCTCGTACCACTTGAGGGAAAATACCGCTATAAGTGGGTAGAGGAAGCTTTTGAGTTTGAGCGTGCAACAGGAAAACAAGTAGCCATGGAGTACAGCAGCTCGTATATGGGGAAGACATTTGGAAGGAGGCAAACACAGTGGATACTCTTTTTTGCCCTTGGTGTCTTGGCCTTTTTTGCTCTCCGCATTGGATACCTGCAGTTTTTTGGTGGTGACAATTATCTGGCATTGGCCGAAATGAATCGTCAGAGGTACATTCCCATTCCTTCTGAAAGAGGGCTTATCTTTGACAGGAATCTTTACCAGCTTACCAAGAATGTTCCCCGTTTTTCACTTGTTGCAGTGCCACAGGATCTTCCGCGCGGTCATGAGGAATTTCAAAGGGTCATTCGTCAAGTTTCGTTACTTACCGGAGTTCCCGAAGGAGATATTACGACCCTATTAGAAAAGTATCGGGGATATACATATGAATCTATTGCCATTGTTGACGATCTTGATTACGAGAGTGCTCTGCGCGCTCAAATAGAAGCCGCGACTCTGCCTGGAATACGTATAGAGACAGGGAGCAAGCGTCTCTATGAGCTCACTGTTGAGCCAGGCCTTACAGATAAGCTTGGGCTGGTAAGCAGCACTCTCCCCATGACGTTTTCACATATACTTGGATACCAGGGAAAAATTTCACCTGATGAATTGGGTGATGCTCGAAGTAGTAATGGATTGTACAGCGAAGGATATCTGCCAAACGATCTGATTGGGAAAACAGGAATTGAGCAGTCTGCAGAGACAACCCTAAGAGGGAAGTACGGGAAAAAACTCATCGAGGTTGATGCCGTGGGAAAGCAGCAGGTTTTACTTTCAGAAGACTCTCCAGAGCCCGGTAGGCATGTGGTTTTGACGATCGATATGCCGATACAGGCAAAACTCGAGGAATTACTTGCTGTGGCAATGGCAGAAAACGAAAAGCTGCGTGGTAGTGCTGTTGCGCTCGACCCAAGAAATGGGGAAGTTCTTGCCATGGTAAGCCTTCCTACCTATGATAATAATGACTTTTCCGGAGGAATCAGCATTGAAAACTATGAGAAATATATAACAAACCCATCAAAACCACTTTTCAATAGGATTGTATCTGGTGTGTACCCATCGGGCTCGGTTATTAAACCGGCTATTGCTGCAGGAGCCCTTAACGAGGGAGTCGTCACCAAAAATACAACGTTTTTGAGTACCGGTGGTCTTCAGGTGAATGCCTGGTTTTTCCCAGATTGGCGAGCAGGGGGGCATGGTCGGGTGGATGTATATGATGCCATTGCCGATTCTGTGAATACTTACTTTTATTACATTGGCGGCGGATACAAGGATTTTGTGGGTATGGGAGTAGAAACTATTGCTCGATATTTGTCTGAATTTGGCTTGGCACGCCAGACAGGCATTGAGCTTTCTGGCGAGGCAAAAGGCCACATACCATACCCAGAGTGGAAAGAAGAAGTGAAAGGGGAAAGGTGGTATGTTGGAGACACCTATAATCTTTCCATTGGACAAGGGGATCTGCTGGTTACGCCACTGCAGATGGCGTATGTGACCTCCTTGATTTCGCGACCAGGGACGGCTTTTCGACCGCACATTATTCAGGCGTATCTTGATCCGCAAAGCCTTGAGGAGTCTTACCCTGAGCTCGAACATCCGCAAAAACCTGATGTGGCAATGGCGCATCTCCAGACTGTACGTGAGGCAATGCGACGGTGTGTGACGGTAGGGTCCTGTAGGTACCTGAGCTCTTTGCCAATCGAAGTGGCCGGAAAGACAGGGACTGCACAATGGAACTCAAATAAAGAAAACCATGCCTGGTTTGTGACGTTTGCGCCTTACAAAGATCCGCAAATTGTGCTAGTTATTCAAATCGAGGAAGGTGGTGGAGGAAGTGAAATACCTCCTCGAATAGCACATAAATTTTACACCTGGTGGGCCCAGTATAAGGGTATTTGACCCGAGAGTGTTTTTTTACTATACTAAGAATACTTTTTACCTAAGTAAAAAGCTTTTTTGATTATATGGACCAAACACAATACTTGAGCCAAGAAAAACTTGATGAACTGAAAAAGGAGTTGTATGACCTCAAATCTGAAGGTATTCCTCGAATCGCGAATCGCATTGATGAGGCAAAGCAAATGGGTGATTTATCAGAAAACGCTGAGTACCACGCTGCGAAAGAAGAAATGGCATGGGCAAACTCACGCGTGCTGGAACTAGAGAGTATCCTTGAAAATGCTCAGGTTATACAAAAGACAAAAAGTGATACCGTGATTTTGGGCAGCAAGGTAGTAGTTGAGGTTGGAGGCAACGAGCTCACCTTTACCATTGTCGGACAGCAAGAAGCGGATCCATTAGAGGGAAAAATTTCAAATGAGTCACCTATAGGCTCGGCGCTCCTAGGAGCAAAGAAGGGGGATACGATACACGTGCAAACGCCTGCCGGTGCTCGAGAATACAGTATTAAGACCGTCGAATAATATGGCAAACAAAGAAATGAACATTAACGATGAAAGAGCCGTTCGCATATCAAGGCTTGACCAGCTTCGAGAGATGGGTATTGACCCATATCCGGCAAAGGCTGCGCGTACACACAGTGTACAGCAAGCACTTGAGCTTGGTGATGGCAAAAAAAGTATCATTGCAGGGCGCGTCATGTCCAAGCGAGACATGGGAAAGATCTGTTTTTCTCATATTTTAGATGCTAGTGGGAAGATTCAAATAGTGCTTCAGAAGGATGAAATCGATGCAGAACAGTACAAGTTGTTTGTTAAAAAAATAGATATTGGGGACTTTGTTTCCTTGGAGGGTGAACGGTTTACAACGCAAAAAGGAGAGCTTTCTTTGAAGGTAAAATCATTTACCCTTTTAACGAAGTCACTTCGCCCTCTCCCTGATAAATTTCATGGTATTCAAGATGAAGAGGCAAGGCTGCGAAGGCGTTATCTGGATATTCTTTTCAATCCTGAACTCAAGCAACGCTTTGTCCGAAAGGCAAAATTTTGGAATTCAATGAGAGATTTTTTGGTTAAAGAAGGTTTTGTTGAAGTTGAAACTCCGGTACTTGAGTCTACGGCAGGTGGGGCTGATGCCACTCCATTTGTAACGCATCATAATGCGCTCGACATGGATGTATACCTTCGTATTTCTATGGGAGAGCTTTGGCAAAAACGTCTAATGGTAGCCGGATTTGAAAAAACCTTTGAAATAGGAAGGCAGTTTCGAAATGAGGGTATGAGCAGGGAGCATCTTCAAGACTATACTCAGATGGAGTTTTATTGGGGATATGCAGATTATACCATGGCAATGGAGATGGTTGAGCGTATGTACAAGCACGTCATCAATGAGGCATTCGGAAAACTACAGTTTGATCAAATTGGTCAGTTTTCCGACGTCGACTTATCGGGTGAATGGGGAAAGATTGATTATCGAGAAACTATTTTAAAGAATACAGGAGTCGATATAGTCGAGGCGAGTGACGATGAAATAAAAGCAAAACTTTCTGAGCTTAAAATTCATGTCGAAGACTTTGAGGGAAGAGGAAGAATGATTGATTCTCTTTGGAAGACATGCAGAAAAAGTATAAAGGGTCCAGTTTTTCTCGTGAATGTGCCAGTTGAGGTTTCACCACTTGCAAAAAGACAAGAAGAGCAGCCAAGCCTAACTCAAAGGTACCAGATAATCATTGCAGGCTCGGAGATCGGAAATGGATACTCTGAATTGAATGATCCAATTGATCAGGCAGAACGCTTTGCAGAGCAGGCCAGGATGCGTGAAGCTGGGGACAGCGAGGCACAAATGCACGACGCGGAATTCGTAGAGGCGCTCGAATATGGTATGCCACCGACAACAGGATTTGGAGTTTCTGAGCGACTGTTCAGTTTTTTGGAAAACGAGCCCATCCGAGAATGTGTGCTTTTTCCATTACTTCGGCCGGAGGTTCAGGAGGCATCGACTTCTCATGCAAAAACCATGGCAGCTCACTGTGTGATTTGGGACGATGGCAACCAGCCACAGTGGAGTATACTCAACACCTGCGCACACTTGAGTGCCGCACTTGCTGCAAGACGAGGTATGAATTTAATTGAGATCCAGGACTCTCAGACACAGGACGGTGAGGTTATTCCCATGAATATTCGCCACGCAATCATGATGAAGAGTACAGCGCAAAGGGATAATCTCCTGCAGCTCAAACGAAAGGCAGAATCTGAAGGTTTTGATGTTTTTTGTTTTACGGAAGAGATGCGTGATTCTTCAGATGATAAAAAGGTAAAAGAAAAGCAGGAGAAAAAGACAGCAGATCAAATTGCATTTCTTGGCGTGGTTGTTTTTGGAGAAATGAAAAAAGTAGAAAAGCTTACTCAGGAATTTGAGCTGTGGAAGTAGTATGAAAGCCATGCTCTTTGGCACATTTGACGGACTTCATGTTGGGCATATTGACTTGTTGCGACAGGCACAAGAACTTGCCGATGAGGTCGTTGTGCTGGTAGCGCAGGACTCTACGGTGGAAAAGGTAAAGGGAGCTCGGCCCATTCAAACTATAGAAGAGCGAATGCAGGTTCTCAAAGCAATAAAGGGAATTGATAAAGTAATTGCAGGACATCCCGATGACGTTTATGCCAGAATTGAGCAAATTCGACCAGATTGTATAATTTTGGGCTACGATCAAAATGCCTTCGTAGAAAAGCTTGAGCATATTTTGGAGGAGCGAAAAATGCCTGCTCAGATTATTCGGGCAAAAAAGTACCAAGCTGCGGAGAGAAAAAGTTCAATGCTCAAGCCGGGGCTTTTGGAAAGAATATGAAGAAGATTTTGCTTGCGACAACAAATGAAGGAAAGCTCAGAGAAATAAACAGTTTTTTCAAGGATCTTCCTTTTGAGCTTATAACGCTCGCGGATCTTAATGAGCCGCCAGAGCCACCAGATGAAAAATATGACGACATCATGTACAACGCCCAACTTAAGGCGCATTACTATGGAGAGGCAACGGGAATGCCAACGATCTCGGAGGATTCCGGCTTTTATATAGATGCCCTTGATGGATGGCCAGGAGTACACAGTGCGCGTGTTGCACAGAGTGATCAAGAGAAATGTGAGTTAGTTGTTGGTAAACTCGAAGGAATTGCCAATAGGGGGGCTCAGTTTCGATGTGTTCTGTTTTTCTATGATCCTCACTCGCGGATTTCCCATTCAGCCTTTGGCAGTGATCATGGTATTATTACCAAGCAGTATGATTCTGGTGTAAAAGGCTTTGCTTATGACCCCATTTTCTTTTCAGGTGAGCTTGGAAAAACCTATGCGCAGGCAACCTTACAGGAGAAGGCATCGGTTTCTGGTAGGGGGAAGGCACTGGCAAAAATGAAAAACATCCTTTCGATGATGTACACGTCTCGTCACACTATTGTGCCGGTTGCACTTATCATAAAGGGTGGGGAGCTTATGATGACACTTCGAAACGATCCTCAAAACCCACGCTTTCACAAGAAATGGGAGTTTCCTGGTGGAAAACTTGATATGGACGAAACAATAGAGGAGTGTGTAATCAGAGAGACGCGTGAGGAGACCGGCTATGATATTGAAGTGATTGCAAGACTCTCACAGGTTATGCTTGTGCATGAATCCACACGGAATTATCAGGTGTGTCTGATCCCTTGTTTGGGGAAAGTTGTTGGTGGAGATGGGACCTATTCAGATGCAGAGGTGCTTGAAATAAAATACTTTGGACTTGACGATGTACTTAGTCAACCAGATCTCATTCCAGAAAATGATGTACTCTATAAAAGAATTCTTCCAGAGCTAAAGGCACTGGTGGAAGCCCATAATTTGTAATGTATGTTGGACATAAAATTTATTCGAGACAATAAAGATGCTGTAAAAAAGAACATTGAAAACCGCCGGATGAAGGTTGACATTGATCTTTTGCTTGATCTTGATGAGGAAAGAAGAAACTATATCGCCGAAATCGAGGGACTGCGTGCACTCAAAAAGGTATCAAAAACCGGTCCTCCTACCGAGCTTGAATTGAAGCAGATCAGAGAGGTAAAGGAGAGACTCGAGGTACTTGAGAAGAGATATGCCCCGGTAAACGAACAGTATCGGGAGCTCTTAATGCAGGTGCCAAACATGGCACATCCAGACTCTCCTATTGGTGGAGAAGAAGACTTTGTTGTCCTCCACACATCTGGAAGTGTTCCTAGTTTTGAATTTGCGGCTAAAGATCACCAAGCGCTCCTTGAAGACGCTGGTATGCTTGATTTTGAACGTGGCGCTAAAGTGGCTGGATCAAAGTTTTATTTTAGTAAGGGAATGCTCGTAAAGTTAAACTTGGCACTCATACAGTATGGAATTGAAATACTTGAGAAGCATGGTTTTGAGCTTGTAGAAACTCCAGACATGGCTCGTTTAGACGTTCTTGAGGGTATTGGTTTTAATCCTCGAGGAGAAGAATCACAAATTTATACTCTTGAAGGAACTGAACTGGGACTTATAGGAACGGCCGAAATCACTATGGGGGGATATCATAGAGATGAAATTCTTGATCTTAGTCAAGGTCCAAAGAAGTATGCAGCATTGTCTCATTGTTTTAGAAAAGAAGCTGGCGCATATGGGCGTACGAGTAAGGGGTTATACCGTGTTCATCAGTTTACCAAATTAGAAATGTTTATTTACTGCAGACCAGAAGAGAGTGAACAGATGCACGAGCAACTCCTTGAAATTGAAAAAGAAATTTGTGACGGCCTAGAAATACCATATCGTGTTATTGATATTCCAACAGGTGATTTGGGAGCGCCTGCCTATAGAAAATTTGATATTGAAGGATTCATGACCATGAAGGCTGCTGAAACAAGGGGAGGGGACTATGGAGAAATCACCAGTACGAGCAACTGTACCGACTACCAAGCTCGCAGGCTGAATATTAAGTATAAGGACGAGCAGGGTAATTTGCAGCATGTGCACACTCTCAACGGTACGGCTGTTGTGCTCAGTCGTTTTCCTATCGTGATTGTTGAAAACAATCAGAAGCCAGATGGAACTTTTGAAGTGCCTGAAGTTCTCAAAAAGTACATGTAATACACGGTATGTCACGAGCCTTACACCGCAGGCCTGACTATTCAAGGGGGAAATTGCGAAATCCGTTCCGTATGGAGCAGGATCGGTCAGGTTTGAAAATGCGTATTCTTTTGATATTCGCAGGAGTCTGCGTTGTGTTTTCTATTGGAATGCTTTTGTATCATTCTTTGTTCCAGATAAAAACGGTTTCGGTCTATGGGAGTATTCGACTCAGCAGCGAGGACCTTAAGGATACTGTGCACGGTGTGCTATCAGGTAAAAAATTCCTTCTTCCTGCAAGCAACTTCTTTCTTGTCGATGAGTCTGAGGTAGAAGACCTTTTGCTTGAAAAGTATCCGCTTGAATCAGTGGAGGCTACTAAGGTTTTCCCAAATGCGTTAAAAGTAGATATTCAAGAGAAGATTACGAAGGTCCTCTATACCGATGGAGAGCGAGTTCAATTTGTAGATCAAGATGGATCAAGCATTGAGTCATTGCGCAAAGTTTTTGAAAGCGAGTGGGGGAGTACATCTGTATCTGAAATATCACACGTTGATGGTGTTGAGACAACCACAGTAAAGTTAGTAAAAACGTTTCGTCCAGACGTGCAGTCGCTCAAAAGTGATTATGGAGATTATCCGATAGTATATTCAGCCGATGCACTTGTATTAACTCCAGCAGAAATTCAAGATGCGCTTTCTTGGTTTCGACTCATTCATAAAATGGGACAGGTAGAGTATCACTATCAGACAGTTCATGAGGGAATCTCCTATGGGTCACTGGTTGTGTCAGGAGTGCCAATATACATTTCAAGCAGGCTTCCTCAGGAAATCCAGCAAAATTTACTTGCCCATTTTTTGTCGCAACAAAATAGTGGTATACAGGAATACGAATACATCGACCTGCGGTATGCTCCGGCTATCTACTGGAAATAAGTACTTGCATAAATGCCTGTATTTGATAAAATGTATCTACTGTTACACATGTATTAATTTAACACTTTTTCCTTATGGAGAAGAAAGAAAATGCTACGCCATACTCTGGAGGAGTTTCAGGCATGTTAAATAATTTTTCGCCAGCCCAGGTGTTGGGAATTGGTGTGATTGGGGGATTCATGGTACTTTGTACTATTGGATTTTTCATTCTTCTTGGAATCCAGCTTGATAATGATGATTCTGATAAAATGGCAAAGGTTGGGGTAAATCCTACTCCATCTCAACCTACCGCGCCAACAGCACCTACACAGCCGACAGTAACACCACGTGATGTCGGAAGTGATGACCATATTCGTGGAAACAAGAATGCTTCAATCACCATAATTGAGTATTCTGATATTGAATGTCCATTTTGTAACCGCTTCCATGGTACGATGAAGCAGGTTATGGATAACTACGGCGACAAAGTTAAGTGGGTATACAGGCATAATCCACTCACAAGTCTTCACGCAAATGCTTATGATGCATCGCTTGCAACTGAATGTGCTGGTAAACAGGGGAAATTTTGGGAATTGACTGATTACCTCTTTGACGTTGTACAAAGCGAGCAAAGACTCACCCGCAGCAATTTTAGCGACTATGCATCTGCAGTTGGGTTGAATGTAAGCTCCTTTGAATCTTGTCTCAATGCCAAGGAATTTGCAAGCAAGGTTTCACTCGATCAGGCAGATGTACCTGGAAAGGGAACTCCATTTAGCATTATTGTCGGTCCAAATGGCGAGATGGCATCTATCAACGGTGCGCAACCATATTCAGCTGTCGAGGCGCAAATACAGCAGTTTCTTCAGTAATAGGGGAGACACAGTATCTCAAAAAGACCATCCTTTTCTGGATGGTCTTTTTTGTTGCCATTCGTGTGGTTTTATGTCCGCAGCAGGTCGAGTTGATCAGCGGGCTTATCCTAATAGTCGCAGCAGCAGCAGCTCATAAGCATTCCTCACACCTAAAGGTTCAAGAAAAAGTGCTTGTGTCGCACAATATTTTCATGAAAAATGATGAGAGAAAAGAGGGCACAATAGCAGAGTTACATATATATGACTAACACACCACAAAATGCCAGAGATCGATTCATAGAGTGCATATTGCAAAATCATTACTAATTTTAAATATGGTTTTTGATCTGCGTTCAGGAATTTGAAAGTCTTTATAGGTAAAAGTTTATTACTGCAGAGGTATAGCTTTACCTGTAAATTTAAAGTGCATTTCTGTAGCGTCGTATAAGATATATTGTGCGACATTAATATACACTTTCTAACACCACACGATTCAAACAAAAAAAGACTAAACACCGTCTTTCTTTTCGAGCGACAAAGCCTTGCATGAATCGACAGAGGGTGGGCTGCTCTGTGTGCTTAGGTTGGTGAGTGTATACAAACGAGAATTAACGCCGATCGGCTCCAGTGTTGCGTGCATGACGGCGCTCACGAGCACGAGACCGGGACGAGCCTTTTGTGCTCGTAGGAACGGGCTTGGGACGAGAAGAACCTCGACCCCTTTGTTCAGATGTGAAGGGTATGACACCGTCCCCGTAGTTCACGTGGAGGGCAAGGCCCTTCTTCTTGCGGTACGCTGCAAGGCGTCGTTCGATGTAGCCATGATCGATGCAAGCATCCCTGGAGCTGTCCTCACATCCATCGCACAAACCGGCGAATTCGATGCAGACTTGGCCGTCTCCTCTGTCGGCCACGGAGGTGGTAAGAAGTACGTTGTCGCACACAACGCACACGAGCCTCGCTTCCACTCTTGGTGTAGGCACTCGCTCCCCTTTTGACATGCGCCACTGCACGTCTTATATATCGTATCACACATATTGATACATACGCAAAAAAAGCAGGGGGCACTTCCCTGCTCATCTTGCGTATGTATCAATACTATTTGATCGCTGCTCGAATAAACGCTTCAAATAGTGGATGTGGCTGCATGGGTCTTGATTTAAACTCAGGATGAAACTGCACCCCAACAAAAAATGGGTGATCTCTTAGCTCTACTATTTCGACAAGATTGGATTCAGGATTCACGCCGACAATTTCAAGACCGGCCTTATCAAGTCGGTCCCTATACGCATTGTTAAACTCATAACGGTGACGATGACGTTCGCTAACGCTGCTTTTTCCATAGGCTTTTCGCACCTTACTTCCCTTTTTAAGATCGCAAGAAAAAGCACCGAGACGCATGGTTCCTCCATATTTTCCCTGAAGGACATTTTTCGCCTGATACGGACTGATATGTATAATTGGTTCCTTGGTGTCTGGATTGATTTCCACGGTATTGGCAGCCTTGATACCCAGTATGTCTCTGGCAAACTCAATGCAGGCCAGTTGCATTCCATAACAAAGTCCAAAATACGGAATCTTATGTTCTCGTGCAAATTTGATGGCCTTAATGACGCCTTCAATTCCACGCGCACCAAAACCACCAGGGACAATGATAGCGTCGAACTGTGCAAGATCCTTTACCTTTGCCGGCTTTTTTTCATATACTTCTGAATCTATCCATTCTAGCTGCGGTTGAGCACCCAGCGACCATGCGGCATGTTTGACAGCTTCAATGACGGAAATATACGAATCGGAAAGAGTATAATCCCCTGTTCCAAAATATTTTCCAACAACAGCAATACGTACGTCTTTTTTGGGATTTGCGATAGCGTGATTCAACTTCTTCCAGTTTGATAGATCTATCCTCTTCTGCTCGATTCCTAAAACCTTCATGAGCTTATTGGTAAATCCTTGTTCTTCCATTTTGAGAGGAATTTCGTAAATTGAATCCACATCAGGCGCTGAAATACAATGATCCTGTGAAACACCACAAAAAACCGCTAACTTTTCACGTCTTGGCTTATCCAGTTCGAACTCCCCTCTTGCCACAATAAAATCAGGATTAATTCCCGCACTGTTGAGTTGCCTTGCAGCGTGCTGTGTGGGCTTAGTTTTCATTTCTCCAATATGCTTTGGAATAGGGAGATAGCTTACCAGTACAAAGGCAACACTATCAGGCGCCTCAAGCTTCATCATTCTTGCGGCCTCCAGAAAAAGAATATTCTCGTACTCCCCGACTGAACCACCAATTTCAACGATAGTTACATCAGCATGGCTTTTTTTCTGTGCATTTTTAATTCTCCGAACAATCTCAAGCGGAATGTGTGGAACAACCTGTACACATTTGCCCTTGTATTTCATTGAACGTTCATTTTCAATAACGCTCATATATACACGGCCCGTAGTCATATAATTGTCGGAGAGAAGGTCAGTCTCGAGGAAACGTTCGTAATTTCCCATATCCTGATCAGTCTCATCACCATCATCAGTTACAAAAACCTCACCATGCTCAATAGGATTCATGGTGCCTGCGTCCACGTTGACGTATGGATCAGCCTTAAGTGCGGTCACTTCGAGTCCGCGTGCTTTAAAGAGTGCACCAAGTGATGCAGATGTGACACCCTTCCCCACTCCGGAAAGTACTCCACCTACAATGAATATAAACTTTGGCTTTTTGAGCTTTGATGGCATAGATGAAAAAAATTAAGGGCCACAAACTATGTTGCGGCCTTTATGTTTACGGTTATGTGTACATCCTTGCTGCCCATGTGCATTCCAACTACATGCTTTCCGATCTGCTTTATGGGGAGCGTAAATCGGATTGCATCAGGCTTTACGTCAAATCCAATTTTTTTGAGTGCAACGCAAACTTCCTTGGCACTGACACTGGCAAAAAGCTTCCCATCTTCATTAGCCCTCAGGGAAAGCTCAATGGATTTGCCGCTAACCCTATTTGCCACTTTGTTGTCCGCTCGTCTCTCGAGTCGCTTTACCTTTTCGACGCGGGTCTTTTGTGCCTGAATCTTGGCCACGGCACTATCGGTCGCCATTTGTGCAAGTCCTTTGGGGATCAAAAAATTGCGTGCATATCCATCCGAGACAGATTTAACCTCTCCCTTTTTTCCTGTCCCCTGTACATTTTGAAGCAGTAGTACTTTCATATTTTACCCCATTAGTATACGCTTATCTTGCATTTTTCGCAAGGGTTTGATAGGATAGCCACATAATAGAAAGTATGAAATCAGGATTTGTTGTCCTCGTTGGAAGATCCAACGTTGGAAAATCTACTCTCCTCAATACGCTTGTGGGTACCAAAATAGCGGCTACGAGTTTTCGGGCACAGATGACTCGAAACATTATTCATGGAGTGCTCAATACGCCACAAGGACAGGCGGTTTTTGTGGATACTCCAGGGGTACTCAAGGCCAAAAAAAGTGAACTCACTGCCAAGCTTCTTAAGCGTGTAGAGGAAGCCCTTTCTGAGATTGATGTGGTCGTGTACGTTGTTGACCCAACTCGAGAAATTGGTGACGAAGAACGATTTGTACTTGGACTCGTTCGAAAAATTCAAAAGCCAAAAATTCTGGTTATCAACAAAAGTGATCTTCCGCCACAAGAAAGAAAGCATCAACTCGAGTATGAAGTATTTCAAGAGGATTTTGACGCGGTTTTTCATCTTTCCGCGCTCAAAGGCGCACATGTGCAGCCGCTGCGCGATAAGGTTATTGATTTGCTTCCGGAGGGACATGAGCTCTATCTCGACGGTCAACTCACCAATGTAGATAATTACTTCTTTATGGAGGAAATTATTCGTGAAAAAGCATTTTCTGTTTTAGAAAAGGAAGTCCCCTATTCTCTCACCGTTACTGTAGATAATGTTGAAGATGAGGGAGGACTTTTGCGTGTCGAAGCCAGAATTCTTACCGACGCTGATAGATATAAGAGCATGATAATCGGAAAGCGTGGAGCAAAAATCAAGGAAATTGGTCAAATGGCAAGAAAGGAACTTGAGCAAGCAACAAATAAAAAAATCTACCTCGCGTTGGAGGTAGAAGTTGATCAGCATTGGGTTCAAAGAGTCTAATTTCGCGTATCAATCCCAATCACGTACCAAATAATTAAGCGGGTTTACAGGAACACCGTTTTTTCTTACCTCAAAGTGTAGATGTGCTCCGGTGACAAATGGTCCGGCTCCAACCGTTCCTGGTGTACCGCCTGAGTAACCAATGACATCACCTCTTGTCACAAACTGTTCTTCTTGTACGACAATTTTGCTCATGTGACCATAGACCGTAGCAAGTCCCCCTGAATGTACAATCATAACGTATGAGTAGCATTTGGAATCCGCACACTTCTTTGCTCTGGCAATATATCCTGTACCGGCAGCGTGCAAAGGCGTACCATGTGCAGAACGAATATCAATGCCGTTGTGCTCAAAAACATGTCGATAGGGATAGTCTGGATCATGAAAATAGGCAGTAACATAGCGGCTTTGTGTTGGCCAAGAAAATTTTCCACCTGGATCAACAGGTAGGAGTTCAAGTTTCTTTTGCGCCTCAAGCTTGTCTCTGATCTGCCTTTCTATGCCACCAATTTCATTTTCGATTGCTTGGTATTGATTTCGCAGACCTACGACCATGGTACGAAAAACCTGCTCAGAATTTTTTGTCTGGACAAGAATATCCTCCTTTGCAAATTTTTGTTCCTCAAGGTCGAGCTTGCGTTGTTCTAACTCATCTTGAAGTTGCTTGTAGGCAGCTCTACGCTTTTGGGTTTCGCTATTCTGTTCTTCAAGTGATACTTTTGCAACATGCAAGGCGCGTGTTCCTTTTGCAAGGTCACTTTCGACATTCTTGAGGTGCTGTATTTTGTTAAAAAATCGAGAGACATCTCCGTAAGCTGAAAGTATTTCGACAAAGTTCTTTTCGCTGCTTTTTTGTATGGTACGAAGGAGTTCAGCGGTAATCGCCTGCTGTCTTTTGATATCATTTTCCTTGAGATCAATTCCAATTTCTAGCCTTTCAATCTCCAGATTGATCGTCGCCAACTTCTCCTCTATGAGCTTAATATCCAAGTCAATCTCTGTAGTACGATTCTCAAGTATACCAAGTTGATTTTTGAGCGAAAGTGATTCAAGTTGCTTTTCCTCAATTTTCTTTTTGTACTCAACAATGCTTTTCTCAATTTGACTAATTTTGCTTCGCTTTCCCGCTATTTCATCGTTGAGGCTCTGAATTTCCTCCTTCGTTCCTCCTGTTTCGTTTGAATATGCAAAAAAAGGACTCCCAAGAAGTACTACGATGATAAGACTAAAAAAAAGTATGCGATTCATACTCTCCTAGTATACCAAAAAATGAATAAATGGAACAGACTATCTACCAAATTTGTCATAAATGCTCGAAAGTATCTGCTTACGCAAAAGAAGGGACGAACTACGCAAGATAGTGGCCGATTCTCTTTTGAGATTACCCATAAAGGATACGAGCCACTGTGCAGTTTGCTCATTGGCGCACACTAGGGTATTTCTTGACTTGGAAATCTCAATAAGATTCAAAAATGCATAATCTGCGCTTAGCTGCGACAAAAACGATTCGATGATCTCAAATTTGCCATTTTGTAGGTCCATTGAATTCCATAGTTCAAGCTGTGCAATTCCTACTATGCCACCACCAAAAGGTATGATTTTTGTGTCATTTTGCAGTGCAAGACTAGTATTGGTATAGACCACTTTATCCACCTCCTCAAAATACTCCTTTGCCAGGTCATCAGTAAAGGAAAAGAGCGTCTTCAACTTCATGCAAGCATTTTTATCCCGACCAGAAGTAACTGACGCACCAAAGTTCAAAGTATTTGATACTATGGCAAGATAGAGTAACTCAGCAGTCAGTCTATCCATCTTCTCTACCGCATCATTTTTAACATATTCTTCAAATATAAGAGTTGCAGCTGCACCTATAGGTTCAATAACAGCCCCATCACCTATCCTATCCTTCCAAAATGCCTCAAATCCGGGGTGATGATCAAACACATTTGTGACTTTATCTATTTCTACAATGCTATCAAAAAACGCCGGATCCGAAACATCCATAACGACAAATTGAGCGTCATTAGAAATTGCATCAGGTGGTAGTTGCGTAGTATACAAGTTTTGTACCCTAAACCGAGAAATTACACTTTGATTTGGCATTGCAGTAATAACAGGGATAGCCCTTATTTCCATGAGCTTGAGCAACATGCTATACGCATAAACGCATGCGAGCGCATCTATATCTACAAATTTTTTACCTGATGTCACTATGAACATTTGAAATTTTTAAAGAGAAGCTGTGGCGGTTGATATCCTTTTGAGAGTCTCCCTTTTTCCCAAAACCTCAGCAATTTCAAAAGGACCAGGAGAATTTTTTTGACCTGAAAGTGCTACACGCAGCGGCCACAGCACATCACCAAAACCATATCCTTTTTCTTCTATCCAACCGCGGACTGTTAACTCGAGATGCTGCTTGCTCCAGGAATCTTGTGAGATACCCTCAAGCAACTCATGAACGCGCCCTAGTTTATCCTTGGCATCCTCGGCAGTAGCCTTCTTCCAAATGAGTAACAAAGGATCATAGCTTAAGTCATCAGAAAAGACAAAACCAAGTGCTCCTGGGAGTTCACTGAGTGTGGATACTCGACTTCTCTCCAAATCAACCGTTTTCTCAAGGCGCTTAAGCTCATCGATATCGTCAATTTCATCTGTATCGAGTATTCCCTGATGCTTAAAAAAGGGCAACACACGACGGGTTATCTCCTCAAGTGGCATATTTGTAAGGTAGTGCTTATTGTACCAATCAAGTTTCTCACGGTTAAACACTGAAGCAGCCTTCCCCACCCCATCAAAACTAAATGCCTCCTGAAGGCCTTGAAGGTCAAAGATTTCTTGTTCAGTACCTGGATTCCATCCCAAAAATGCAATGAAATTTACCAAAGCTTCCGGAAGATACCCTTTTTCCTTAAAATCAGTAACAGAAACGTCGCCATGTCGTTTAGAAAGCTTTGCTTTCTGTTCATTGACAAGAAGTGAAAGATGCGCGAACGTGGGAGGATGCCAACCAAAAGCGCGATACAAAAGTATATGTTTTGGTGTAGATGGCAGCCATTCCTCACCGCGAATAACATGCGTAATTTCCATGAGATGATCGTCAACCACATTGGCGAGGTGGTATGTAGGGAATCCATCACTTTTCAGGAGAATTTGATCATCGATCTCACTACTATGAATTTTTACCTTTCCACGTACCAAATCATCAAATTCAACCATCTCGTTTTCCGGAATTACCAACCGAAGTACATGCGGTTCACCTGAATTGATACGATCTTTTACCTCCTCGTCGCTCAGTGTAAAACTATTTCGCATACTATGACGATCGTAGATCATTTTTTGCTTTGATGCTTGCTGAACCTCTCTCATGGCATCAAGCTCTTCAGCAGTATCAAAGGCATAATACGCGTGACCCGATTCGAGCAATCTCATGGCATATTCTTTGTAAATGGAAAAACGCTCAGACTGAATATAGGGTCCTTTATCCCCTTTCTGAATAACACTAGCGCCATGTGCGTCAACTCCTTCATCAATATGGATGCCCGCCCAATGAAGCGAGTCTATAATCTGCTCCATTCCCCCCTCTACGAATCGAGTTTGATCGGTGTCTTCAATACGCAAAATAAATTCTCCTCCATTCTTTTTTGCAAACAAGTACGCGAAAAGCGCGGTGCGCAATCCACCAATGTGAAGCATCCCGGTTGGACTTGGGGCAAAGCGTGTTCGAATCATAAAATAGTGTTAAGCAAGTTTACTACCATTAGGTACATCTTTGTCAGGAACAGCAAGCACAACGCTTCCATCTTCTCTATAAAAACCAGTGCAAAGAAATTCTGAAATAAATGGACCAATCTGCTTTGGGGGAAAGTTTACCACTCCAACAACCTGCTTTCCAATCAGATCTTCCACATCGTAGAGATCTGTTATTCGAGCGCTTGTCCTCTTGATACCAATTTCTTCACCAAAATTTACCGTGAGCTTATATGCAGGTATCCTTGCCTCAGGAAACGCATCTGCGCCAATAATAGTGCCAATTCGCAATTCAACTTTTTCAAAGTCATTCCATTGAATTTCTTCCATAGAGTCTATGCATTCTTCATAAGCTGATACAGGGCAATACCTCCTGCCATAGCCACGTTGAGCGACTCAGCACTTCCCTGACCTGGTATAGTGTACCTTTGATCTGCCATTTTTTCAAGATCAGGACTAATTCCGTGTGACTCGCTCCCCAAGGCCAAAATATGACGTTTCTGAGGGGAAATGGTAGATATATCATCGCCATTCATATCCAGAATACTCAGAACATATCCATCCTTTTTCAGGAGTTCTAAGGTGTGCGCATCATCGGATGATTGAATGAGTTTCAAACGAAATATGGAACCCATCGTTGACCTCACCACCTTGTCATTATACGGATCAACACAATTCCTTGACAAAACAATGTTTCTCACTCCAAACCAGTCAGCTGTTCGAATAAGGGTACCAAGATTTCCTGGATCGCTAATGTTTTCAAGGTACAAAATGTGCGATTGCTGGTCAATGTCATCAAAATCGTTCTCAGGCATTTCACATAAGGCCATAACTCCAGAAAAAGTCTCTGTTGTCTTGATTTTGTTAATGTCTAAGTTTGAAGCAAAGTGAACTTCAGCGCCTCGCTGCTTTGCTGCCCGTGTGAGCTCTGCGTAATGCTCGTCATCTTGTAAAATCGCACTTATAATCACGGCGGCTACCTGTCCATGCCGCAGAGCTTCCATGACGCCCTTTTCACCCTCAACGATAAAATGCCCAAAATCTCGACGATACTTCTTTTGGGCAAGTTTTCCAATGTGCTTAAGGAGATTTTTTTCTAACATAGTTTTATGAATCTATTTTATAGATACCAAGCTTGTACATAAGACATAAAAGAGGAAAAACAAACACTGCTCGAATAATTCTGACTATCCGCCTTGGCTGGCGAAAAACTCGGTAAAGCCACTCTAGCCCCAGTGCCCGGAAAAATTTTGGAGCACGACTCACATGGCCACTAATATAGTCAAGTGTTCCACCAACACCAATGGCAATACGCACACTTGGTAGGTACTTCAGATTTTCGTAGATCCATTTTTCTTGCTTTGGATGTCCAAAACCCACGACAAGCACTTCCGGCGCTACATCTATGATGTCATCAATAAGCCTTTCATTCTCACTCTCGTCTATGACATTTATGATTCTTCCATGATTTTTGCCTGTACTAATGATCGGCCCGACATGTGTCCCTACCACACGCAACCCCTTGTGGGCAGTGAGAATGTTTCGCCTGGCTTGCTCAAGAACTGACGCGTTACCCGTACCCAACAAAAACACTCCTTTGCCTTCCCTGTCTGCAACCTCAAAGATGTCATGGACAAAGTCAGCTCCTGAGATCCTTTGAAGTCTCAAAAGAGACGCGAGGCGTAGCCCAAATCCATCACAGAGTGTAAGATCTGCCGATGAAAGGATTTCTCTAAAATAAGCATCATGTGCGGCCTCTACGAGCATTTCTGGATTGGGGGTAAAAATGGCATGAGATGCTGTTGAGCGAAGATACTGATCGATCCTCTCTTTTGCCTGCTGGCGGGAAATACGGTCAATAGCCACCCCAAGTATTCTTATTCTCTCTGTATTTTTCTTTAGTTCATTCACATTTTTTCCCTAAATATGGTATAATCATAGCATATCTTGACATTTTTTCAAGGCATGGTATAGTATTATCACTCAGGTATGTAGAGTGCTAATTATTCTATGTTATCACATAATTTTACACAAAAAACTCAGGAAGCTCTTCAGAGGGCTCAGCAGATCTCTTTTGAATTTTCGCATCCTCAAATTGATCCTCCTCATCTATTTCTCGCTCTCATTGAGTCTCAGGATGGACTTGTCGTATCTATTCTTGCAAAGCTGAAAATTGATCTTGAGGGGACTCGAAAACATATAGAAGGGATAGTGAATAATATTCCAAAGTACTTTGGTTCTCGTCCACAAGGAGGCCCAGGTCAGGTCATTATGGGGCAAGCTATGATGCAAATTCTTCAAGCTGCTCAAACAGAAAGCAAGCAAATGGGAGATGAATACATTTCAGTAGAACACTTGCTTTTGGCTTTTTTGAGTAGCAAGAATCCAATATCAGAGCTCCTCCTGAGACAAGGCGCAAGCTATGATGAAGTTCTCAAGGTTCTCGCAGAGGTCCGCGGCAATCAGCGCGTGGACAATCCCAATCCCGAAAAAACCTACCAGGTTCTTGAAAAGTATGGAAAAAATTTCACAGATCTAGCACGTAGAGAAAAACTCGATCCTGTAATTGGTCGCGACGAAGAAATCAGACGTGTTATGCAAGTACTTACTCGGCGTGTCAAAAATAACCCGGTTCTTATCGGTGAGCCAGGTGTTGGAAAAACGGCTATTGCCGAAGGTCTTGCACAGCGAATTGTCAACGGAGATGTACCGGATAGTTTGAAAGATAAAGAACTTATTGGTCTTGATATTGGAGCATTGGTTGCCGGCACCAAATTTCGTGGTGAGTTCGAAGAGAGATTCAAGGCTGTCCTCAAAGAAGTTACCAGTAGCGAAGGGAAAATCATTCTTTTTATTGATGAACTTCACACTATCATGGGGGCAGGTTCTTCAGAGGGTTCTGTCGATGCTTCCAATATGCTCAAACCAGCACTTGCACGTGGAGAAATTAACACCATTGGTGCTACGACGCTCAAGGAATACCAACAGCATATTGAAAAGGACGCAGCATTTGAGCGTCGATTTCAGCCAGTGATGGTGAGTGAGCCAAACCAAGAAGACGCTATTGCCATTTTGCGTGGAATCAAAGAAAAATATGAAGTCCACCATGGTGTGCAGATTACTGATGCTTCTATTGTAGCTGCCGTAGAGCTCTCTTCACGCTACATTACTGATCGATTTCTTCCAGACAAGGCTATTGACCTTATTGATGAGGCCACCTCAGCCCTTCGACTAGAAATTGAATCCATGCCAGCAGAACTTGATGCCATGAAACGCAAGATCATGAAGCTTTCTATTGAAATCAAAGCCCTTTCAAAGGAAAAAGATGAAGACACGAAAGCAAAGAAGAAAAAACTCAAAATCGAATTAGAGAATCTTCAAGAGAAAAGCAATGAACTGGAGGTTCATTGGAGAAATGAGCGTGACATTATCCATGGGATGAAAGATCACAAGAAACAAATTGACAAGCTCAGACAGCAGGCTGATATTGCCGAACGTAAAGGTGATCTTCAGAAGGTTGCAGAGATTCGCTACGGTGAAATTCCAAGACTTGAGTCGGAGATCAAATCTATGGAAAATCGGCTTGATGATGTCCAAAAAGGAAGGGCCATCTTGAAAGAAGAAGTCACTGAAGAAGATATTGCCAAAGTAGTTGCCAGATGGACCGGAGTTCCTGTAGAGCGCATGCTTGAGGATGAAAAGAAAAAGCTTGCCCGCATGGAACAAGATCTTTCCAAGCGTGTTATTGGTCAAGCAGACGCCATTGCTTCTATTTCCAATGCCATAAGACGCTCACGTGCTGGTATTTCCGAAGAAAAGAGACCTATTGGATCCTTTGTCTTCATGGGACCAACGGGTGTTGGAAAAACAGAACTTGCCAAGGCGCTTGCTGAGTTTATGTTTAATGATGAAGATGCGATTATACGCGTTGACATGAGTGAATACATGGAAAAACACGCAGTCTCAAAGATGATGGGAGCGGCGCCTGGCTATGTTGGATATGAAGAAGGTGGCCAGCTCACTGAACGTGTGCGAAGACGTCCCTATTCTGTTGTACTCTTTGATGAAATTGAAAAAGCGCATCCAGAAGTCTTTAATGTGATGCTTCAAATCTTAGAAGATGGACACCTCACAGACGCCAAAGGAAGAAAAGTCAATTTCAAAAACACGGTAATTATCATGACAAGTAATGTCGGATCAGAAATGATTATGAAGATGGGTAGGTCTGGTGAATTTGGTTTTGGAGAGAACAAGGAAGCTGGTATCAAAGAGAATGAGGAAATGGTCAAAAAGCGTGTTATGGATGCTTTGCAAGAACATTTTCGGCCAGAATTTCTTAACCGTATTGACGAAATTATCATGTTTCATCCCCTTTCCCCTCAAGATATACGGTTTATTGTCGATCTTCAGCTTAAGCAGGTACAACAACGTCTTGACAACAAGAAAATTTCTTTAAGTGTTAGTAGCAAGGCGAAGGATTGGCTTGGAGAAAGAGGGTTTGATGCAAACCTAGGTGCTCGTCCGCTGCGACGCATCATCCAAACAGAATTGCTTGATGAGCTTGCCATGGACATTCTTGAAGGGGAAATTGAGGATGGTGCCAAAGTGAAAGTTGACTTGAAAGATGATAAGCTTGCTTTAAGTAGTAAGTAAAAAACAGAGGTTCATACCTCTGTTTTTTACTTCTCACAATTACTCCTCTGGAAAAATCTTTTTCCCTTCACCATCATACAAATGAATAGCAAGTACTGGGCACGCCTCTGCCGCAAGCTTCACCGTGTCATCGTCATACGCTTCTGGATCATCGATATACGCCAAATCCATTTCGTCCATTTTAAAAACATCCTCCGCCACAACCACACAAGAACGCGCACCAATACAACCCTGACGGTCAACAACAATACGCTTGATGTCACCTTCTTTGATGACGCGCACACCTTGTGAAATATCATCGAAGTTACTAAGATCATCTGGCTTTGCTATATCCGTGTTTTCATCTGCGATTTTGTTGTTTTTTTCAAGTAACTCTTGTGGTGTCATATTTATAGATCTCTTAAATCGTCCAAAAAATCATCACTGAAATCAAGAATTTGTGCTTCACGCTTGATTCCGCCTTGCTCAATTTTCTTCAAGATAGTTGCTTTTTCTGCTTGATGCACAAAATGGTCATCATTCACCCGCACATTCGGTGACAAAGAGCAATACCCGGTACAAGGTGTTGTGTCAAGCTCTATAGTACCATCATTTTGACCAGGCTTCAACCCTAGCTTTTCCTGCAAAAACAGAAGAAGATCTCGGCTTCCCATGCTTGTACACGATTTTCCACAACAGACTTCTACCCGCTTCATAACACAAAACCCATTATATCCTTGAGATCCTCTGGGGGCTGCCATGGAGGGTCAAAGGTAATTTCAACTTCTGGATTCTTAAAACCCGCATCTCGCACTGCGTCCTCAATACCACCTATAAGCTGCGGTCCAAAAGGACACATCGGGGAGGTAAATGTTACTAAAAGGTGCACATGATGCTTGCTGTGTACGGTTATTTCGTATACCAGTCCAAGAGTAACAATATCAAGCCCAATCTCCGGGTCTTCTACTTTCTTCAGTGCGTCAAAAATGTCTTGCTGCTGCTTAGATAATTGCTTCATATCCATTTTTTTCTATTTGAACGGCAAGCTCGGCCCCACCACTTTGCACTATCCTTCCATCGATCATAATATGCACAACGTCAGGCTTTAGGTATTCAAGAATTCTGTTGTAGTGAGTAATTATGAGAATTCCCTTGTGTTTATTCATGAATGCGTTAATCCCATCACATACCGATTTGAGTGCATCCACATCAAGACCAGAGTCGGTTTCGTCTAGAAGCGCGTACTTCGGATCAAGCACGGAAAGTTGCAGAGCTTCAAGCTTTTTCTTTTCTCCACCAGAAAAACCGACGTTGAGTGCTCTGCGTGCAAATTTTTTGTCCAAACCAAGTATTTCCATCTTTTTAACCAAATACTTATGGAACTCAATTGGATGTTGTTTTTCTCCTGTTATAGCTGCCTTTGCTGTTCGCAAAAAGTTTGTGACACTCACCCCGGGAATTTCTGGAACATACTGCATAGAAAGAAAGACACCTCTTTGAGCGCGCTTATCAGGAGACAAATTTTGCACCTGCTCACCATCGACTAAAATTTTCCCAGAGGTTATCGTGTACTTTGGGTGACCTGCAATAGCATTCGCAAGTGTAGACTTCCCTGAGCCATTCGGCCCCATAATGGCATGCACTTCTCCAGGCTTCACTTCCAAACTCAAATTTGAAAATATCTCTTTATCCCCTACGCTTACGGCTAATTTTTTTACCTCTAAACTCATATTTTTATCGTACATTATTCATCGTTTGTATAATTTCCTTTAATGGCCGAAGTCCTAGCAAAGCACACTTTAGTCGATTGTGAGTAATCGGAACACCGAGCATTTGTAAAACGTCCTCATCGGCAAGCTTTTCAAGTTCTTTGATATCCTTTTCAATAAGATGATCCACCAACAATGAAACCCCCGCAGTAGAAATGGCACATCCTGATGTCTGATGTGCAGCTTCGATGACCTTTCCGTTTTTTACAAGAAGTTCTATATGACAAACATCGCCGCACGATGGATTACTCGCGCTTGCCTCATGCGAAGGATGATCGAGATGCCCTGCATGGAGAGGACTCCTATACAAATCCAAAATTACTTCCTTGTACATTTGCTCTATATCACTCATACTTTAAACATTTTCTTTACTTTTTCAAGCGCAATGATAAGCCTATCGATGTCCTTTTCATCGTTGTATACAGCG
Source organism: Candidatus Nomurabacteria bacterium (assembly GCA_020632445.1). GTDB lineage: Bacteria > Patescibacteriota > Patescibacteriia > Magasanikbacterales > UBA922 > 1-14-0-20-39-34. Next base: position 53,836 of record JACKFN010000001.1, read on the forward strand.
ACTGACGCGCGTACGATTCCTTCTTCGGTAAATGATCGAACAATGGGTGTTGCGCAATGCTGTCCCGACCTTACCGCGATGTTTTCGCTATCAAAGACAGAAGCGACGTCGTGTGAATGTACACCTGTGACACTCAGAGGAAGCACACCCATTCGCTGCGCAGAAGAAGCATACAGCCTTACGCCACTTACTGAACCCAAAGCTTCTACTGCATACTTTGTCAATGAGATACTGTGCTCCTTCACCACATCCATCCCGATTTCTTGTAGAAACTCAACGGCTGCGGCAAGACCGATAGCTCCCGCTATGTTTGGAGTGCCTGCTTCAAACTTCATCGGCAAATCGTTCCAGGCAATGCTATCGTCAGTAAGCATTCCGACCATACCACCACCGTACATGAAAGGGTCCATTTTTGAAAGCAGTGCCCGTTTTCCATACAGTACACCAATACCGGTCGGGCCATATATCTTGTGACCAGAGAACACGCAAAAATCGCAATCGAGCGCCTTCATACTTAGTGGCATATGAGCCACAGACTGACATGCATCTATGATGGTGTACGCCCCAACAGCCCTAGCGCGTTTGATTATGGCGTCCACCGGACTTATTACACCGAGGACATTAGAGACATGTATTATAGAAACAACTTTGGTATTTTCGTCTATCAGTGTATCCAATGCATCAAGGTCAAGTGCTTGTGACTGATGATCAAAAGGAATTACTCTGAGTCCAAATCCCTTTCTTTTTGCCATTTCCGCCCAGGGAATGAGGTTGGAATGGTGTTCCATTTGGGTAATAACCACATTTGATTTGGAGTCAATATCCTTACACAAAGAATATGCGAGCGTATTAATCCCCTCAGTGGCACCTGAGTTAAAAATAATCTCGTCTTCACGCGCATCGATAAAATCCGCGATGGTCTTGTGAGCCTGCAGATAGAGGCGAGACGAAGTATCACTCAGTTTGTACGCCCCCCTATGCACATTGGCATTTTGCCTTTGATAAAACTGAGTCACCGTCTTGATAACAGATTGAGGTTTTTGGGTTGTGGCGGCATTATCAAGATAAACCAGGTCTTTGTAGTTTTTCAAAAGTGGAAATTGATGACGGATATTTTTCATAAATCATTCAATGACTAACATGCACTTTGGCATCTTTTCAAGAACTTGTTGGAGATGTCCTTTTTCCAAAAGGGATTTCGCCTCTTCTTCACTCATGCCTCGTGAAGTAAGATAGAAAATATGTTCCTGCTTATATTTGGTAATGCTGACTCCATGTGAACATTGTACATCATGGCACGAAACGTTCAGGCTTGGCACGGCATCAACCTCGCTCTGAGCACTGAGTTGCAAAAAATCTGCCTTCTGGTGTCCTAAAGCTTTTTTACTCCCGCGTGGTATTACGATATCACTTTTGTAAATAATTTTTGATGAATCTTTTGCAACTCCGGCACAGCCTATTCTTGATGAAGTCAGCGCTCCATTGTGGATGGCTTGGTGGTCAATATCCACCACTCCCAAACCGCATGTCTTTATTCCCGAACGTATGGTCGCTTGTGCACCCGGCTGTTGAAGATAAGAAACTGTCTTAGCTACAATATGATCTGAAGTATCATAATACTCATTCCATGCCAGTGTAGCTGATGCTAGAACCTTCCCACGATGCGTGGTTTCAATTTGCTCAGCCTCTACTGCGCGAAGACACCGAGAATACTCGACAGTAGCCCCTGCCATAACAACGACATCTACCTGCAACTGACAAATATCAGTTGCTTCGACTGTTTCGTGTATAGTGAGATGGGTATCGCGGTCTACAGCAATGAGCAAATAGCCACTTGAAACAGCTTTTGAAAGCAGCTTCAAGTCGACACTTCCCTTTTGATCTCGACCAACATACAAAAAATGTCGTGATTCGAACTTCTTTGGTTCTTCATAGAAATGTTCATTATTCTTGATGAACTTGGCAAATTTATGAATCGCACCAGCCTGGTACATTGGAAAAAATTCGTACTCAAATCCATCGGAATTTACATCCACATCAAAACCTGATACATACGATGCACGCTGTATAACATTGGCTATTCCGATCCCATATTTTCTCGTTTCCGTTGTCATAAATATTCTTGTGCAAGCTTAATCGCATGCGCATAGAGTTCCTCTTGTGACCCAGCTATGTAAGTATCCTTCAAAAACTCTTGTGAGTAGTCTATTATTGTTTTTATGGAGAGCTCATCGATATTCCGTACCGCAAACAAATACCTATAATTCTCCGGTGTTATCTGTGTATAACTGACATTGGCATACATGTCAGCAATTGATTTTTGATGGATTTCTATCGAGTTTGCAGGCTCATTGCACGGATTCTTTTTACTTACAAGCCATGTGGAAAACATTTCTGTATCGACAAAGCGCACATTATGCAAATCTTGAACCAACTTTAGCGCTGACGATCGATGCCACCACTCGATAATATTACTCTCTTTGGAGACACCATCAAAAACTCTCAAATACTTTTGTGTTCTTGCTATGTTAAACACTTTGTCACATAATAGATGAATAAACCACCCTCTCTCAAAGTCATCTGAAGAATGCTGCAGCTTTTTCTCAAGTACAGCGCTATGAGTTTGCTCTCTTTTTATACCAGAGACGTACCGACTGTCAGGATAGACAGTCCCAGACAAATACTCCGAAATATCCTTTGCACCCAAATGTTCCTTGTGATCAAGTGCAAAGCGAATGTGTGTTGCATCAAGTGACATAGCGAGAAATATTATCCAATGGCTCCTTCCATTTCGAGCTCAATGAGTTTATTCAGTTCCAGGGCATATTCAAGTGGAAGTGATTTCACAATAGGTTCTATGAAACCAGACACCACCATCTGCATAGCTTGCTCTTGTGTAAGTCCTCGACTCATCAAATAGAATATCTCATCGTCGCCAATTTTTCCAACCCTTGCCTCATGTGCTACGTCAACCTCACTATTTTCAATCTTCATAAAAGGATGCGTCACAGACGCAGAACCGTCATCAATCAAAAGTGCGTCACACTCAACAGACACTGCTGAGTTTGTGGCCCCTTTGGTTACCTTTACATACCCCCGATAAGTACTTTTTCCACCTTGAGCTGAAATAGACTTAGCACGAATGGTTGATTTGGTATCTGGAGCTACGTGAATGGCCTTCGCTCCAGTATCTTGATCCTGCCCCTCTCCTGCAAATGCAATACCCAAACTGTCTGATCGGGCTCCCCTCCCACGCAAAATTGATGAGGGATACAACATGGTAGTACCGCTACCCATATTTCCGTTGATCCACTCTACCGTCGCATTTTCATCTACAAGCGCTCGTTTTGTATTAAGGTTGTAAGTATTCTTTGACCAATTTTCTATTGAATAATATCGCGCTCGAGCATTTTTGTGCACAAATATCTCAACACATCCCGCATGAAGGGAATTTGTGGTGTATCGAGGGGCACTACAACCTTCGATATACTGAATCTCAGCTCCCTCATCAACAATGATAAGCGTATGTTCAAACTGCCCACCGGATTCGGCATTCATGCGAAAATACGCCTGCAGCGGAAGTTCAACCTTAACATTTTGGGGTACATAGATAAACGTTCCTCCAGACCACACAGCGCCGTGTAGCATAACAAACTTGTGATCATTAATAGGAACACACTGTGTCATGAAATACTTCTTCACCAAATCCTCATGTTCACGAAGTGCCACGTCCATGTTCTCAAAAATAACCCCTTCTTTTTTGAGAACATCCTTAATGTTGTGATACACGACATCACTATCATATTGGGCCCCGACGCCAGCAAGCGCCTCACGTTCCGCCTCGGGAATACCGAGCCTTTCAAATGTGCTTTTAATCTCATCCGGGACATCATCCCAAGATTGACTTTCTTTTGCATCGGGTCGAACAAAGTAAACAATTTTATCTAAGTCCAAGTTACTCAAATCTGGCCCCCAACTCGGCATTGGTGCTTGCTCAAAGTACTCCAATGCTTTGAGACGTTTCTCCAGCATCCAGCTTGGCTCATTCTTTTGCTTTGAAATTTCACGAACAACTTGCTCGCTTAAACCAGGTAAACTTTTGTATGCTGAAGTATCTTTGTTGGCATCGTCATACAAAGATCGATCAATTTCAAAATGCAATGTGTTTTTAGGCTTTGCTCTGGTTTTAGGCATACAACAACTTTTTTACCTTCTTAAATGCCCTAAGCGCTCTTTTTACCTCAGAGAGTGTATTCTGTTTTCCAAAAGTTATTCGGATACTTGACTTGGCTTGTTCTGGTGTCATACCAATTGCTGTGAGCACATGAGAAGTTTCATCAGAAAACGCCGTACAAGCTGAACCAAGTCCAACGACAACTCCTTGTGCGTCAAGATAAATAGCAAGCTGCTCACCATCCACCCCAGGGAAACTTACATGAAGGTTATTTGCTGCTCGATGCTCTCCCCCTATTTCCGGACCATTCACTTGAACATCGGGAAAAAGTTCCCGAAGTCCTTTCAAAAATACTTGAGAAAGACGCAGCATTTTCTTTCTATGTGTTTTGACTCGATCTTGTGCCATGACAAATGACTGCGAAAATGCAGCAATTCTGGCGACGTCCTGAGTGCCAGGAACAATCCCCTGTTGCTGACCACCTCCATACTCTATTGGTGCAAATGGAACATTTCTTCTTTTATACAAAAGACCAGTGCCCCTAGGGGCATGCATCTTACTCCCATTGAGGCAAAGCAAATCTACATGAAGCTTTTCTACTTGCAATTCCAACTCACTTGGAGCCTGACAGGCATCACTATGAAAGTACGGAAAAGGAGTATTGTTTGACTTTCTCTGCTTTAGAATTTCACGACCAATCACGTCAATCTTCTCTATGGTACCAATTTCATTGTTCACCATCATAATGCTTACCAAAACAGTTTCTGGTCGAATGGCAGCCATAATATGCTCTGCGGACACCAGACCTTCACGGTCTACTCCTACCTCAGTGAGAGTAATCCGATCCTGACTCTCGAGCTCTCGAAGCGTATTGCGCACCGCAGAGTGCTCAATATTGGTGGTAACTACGTGAGGAGTCTTTGCATGGTGTTTCACCGCATCGCTCTGAAGAAAACCTTGCAGCGCAAGATTGATGCTGTGAGTCCCACTATGGGTAAAAAAAAGGGTGTCTTCCTGTGTGTGTAAAAGTCCTGCTATGGTTTTTTTGCAGTCTCGAATAAATTCCGCTGCCTTTTGTGCACCCAAAGAAAGCCCTGATGGATTAGCGAAGTACTTACGCTCGACACTTACCACCAAATTCTGTATCCCCCTATCCACGAGAGTTGCCGCTGCATTGTCAAAATAGATGCTTTTTTTACGCATACGTCTTGTGTTCAAAAAAATCCTGTACTGAAGTGCTATCAAGAATAGCAATTATTTGACCGTTAATACGTTCAAAACCTTTTCGGGCACTGCAACCTTTTTCACTTTTACAACTATTGTTCTTTTTGAGACAATGAGTTACGCCAATTTTCCCTTCAATCGCGTGAACAACATCTGACAGATGAATATTCTTCGTTGGACGAGTGAGCAAGTACCCGCCACCCTTTCCTCGAATAGATTGGATCAGCCCTGCCACCCGCAACTGCCTTGCAACCTTTTGCAAAATAGGGATGGATATGGTACTCTCCTGTGAGAAATCACTCAAACTCAAGCAATGACCGTCTTGATCAGAGAGTCCCTTGAGGAGTTGCAGAGCATAGTCGGTTTCACGGGTAAAGTGAAGCATATTGCTAAAATCATACTTTTCCAGTATGATATCAAAATGTTACTTCTTTGTCAAGGAAAAATGCTAGTTTTTATGCCTAAAATTACACAAAAAAAGATGCTTACCCAGGATATGCTGGAATTGCATCTCGAAAAGCCTGAAGGACTTGACTATCAAGCTGGTCAATTTGTCCAATTTGAAATTCCTGTTGAGGGACAAATTGTGAAAAGGTCCTACTCTCTTGCTTCAACACCATCGGATGAAGACCTTTCTTTTTGCATTAAGATCCTTCCACAGCAGCTCAATGGTCCTGCCTCTGCCTATTTGCCGACTTTAAGTGTTGGCGATGAAATAGCAATAGGTCCTGTACGTGGACGTTTTTGTGTATCAGAACCCTCAGATCTGGTTCTCATCGCAACAGGGGCTGGTATTGCGCCCATTATTGGCATAGTCCGAGACGAACTTGAAAATAGGGGTACACCTAAAAATGTGTATCTTTTGTTTGGACTTAGACATGAAGATGATGTTTTTTGGAAAGATGTATTCGACCAATTAGTGGAGCGCTACCCAAATTTTCATTACACCCTTACCCTTTCTCGACCAAGCGATACGTGGACAGGAACTCGTGGACGGGTAACTGACCACGTGCAAAACCATATCGATAATGATGCCAAGTACTTTTTGTGCGGCAGTCCAAACATGGTAAAAGATGTAAGAAGCTTTCTCGTTGAACAAAAAGTAGATCCAAAAAAGATCCATTTTGAAATATTTTAATGGTCTAGCCACTATCTTAAACCATGCTTTTGCTGGATTATCCGCTGCGCCTCCTTATACGCTTCAACCTTACCTCGAAAACCTGGCAGAGAGCAAAATGGAGGGCTATATGCCCACTTGGGGAGCCATGCACTGATTCCCTTTCTTTGTGGCATCGCTGTGAAGAGGTATTCATTTATCCAAATCCCATGCTTTCCCCTTTCGTAAAGTGAAAGCCACAAATCCCAATCCTGAAACCGATTGAGTGACTCGTCAAAACCCACAAAATCCTTTGACCGAATGAGTGACATGGTAGAAATAAAGTTTCTTTGGGCAAGCACAGATGGATCAAATGCCTGAGCAGGCATTTTTTTTCTTCCAAGGTAATAATTACAGTACGCATAAGATGCTTTTTTTTTCACCTCAAGCGTTGCATGCATGTGTTTGAGCATCTGTGGTTTTGCCAGCACATCGGCATCATAGAAAAAAACATATTCCCCTCTTGCTTCTTTGAAACCGGCATTGCGCGCGGCGGCGGCCCCGGCGTTGTCCTGACGAATGAGCTTTCTTGTCTGCGTCTGCTCGAACTCAATTGGTTCATTACTCCCGTCGTCAACAACAATGATTTCCTTATTTTTGTAAATCTGTTTGTCTAAAGAGTACAATGCCAACGAAAGGGACTTCCGCTGATTGTATACAGGTATAATTATTGAAATAAGTCCTTTTTCCATGGGGTTACTTCATCCACTGATCAAGCTTGGCGAGCTGATGATCCCAATGAAACTCATCACGTACCCGAAGTTGGGCTGCTTTACCCAGTCTATCAGCATAATCAATATCTTCAATGAGCTTCTTGATAGCAGCGGCGACTTGTTGCTCATTGTAGGTGTCCACCACAAGCCCGGTTCTTCCATCTGCAACTGCCTCCTCGACTCCCCCACTCATACCCGCAATCATTGGAATTCCTGTGGCAGCAGCTTCCAGAAACACTAATCCTAGGCCCTCTTCCATTCCCTGATACGGATGCGTCAAAAGAATAAAGAGATCAGAAAGGTAATAGTAAGATTTTATATCGTCATGCGGTACATGACCGACAAAACGAACAATATTTTGAAGCGAGTGCTTCTTAATAAGATTGATCAAGCTCTGCTTTTGTGAACCTTCGCCGACGATCAACCATACCAAATTCGGCACTTCCTTCAAAATAGCAGGCATGTGCCTCGTGAGATTGGTAAACCCTTTGCCATGCTCCAGCCGCGCTATTGAAAGAATAACTCTCTTTCCTTCAAGGGCGAGTTGGCTACGAAGCTTAGCAATTTTTTCCTCTTCTGGAGGGGCAAAAAAGTCAACATCCGGGCAAGGATACAAGACAGTTGAGTGTCCTTCGAGGTCGGGAAATTGCGCGAGTAGTCTTTTATTGAGAGATTCACTATTGGTAATAACTTGCTGTGAATTCAGTGCAACTTTCATAGCAAGCTTCTTTTTTCGCTTTTTTTTGCTCGCAGCCGCAATGTCAGTGCCATGTGAAAACACAAGGTATGGAATACCGAACTTCTTTTTCATCATATAAGCCACATACCCAACAGGCAAAATGTGATGGACCTGTATGAGCTCAATACCATACTTCTTTACTAACTTTTTTACGGTGAAGTATAACCGAAGCCAACGTGGCCAGATAAATCTCGGATAATAAAAGTTTGTCCTTTCTACAGTAAACGGATATTTTTGATCATATTCCTTTTCCTTGGTTTTTGGCGCAAGGACAACAAAATTTTCTGGCGGTAGCTCACCGGCAATCTGTTCAATATAAGTAGAAATTCCTCCTATAGTTGGCGGAAAATCAAGCGTAATGATGAGAGTATTTTTCATAGTATATCTATTTTATCAATTACCTTCTGATGAGTAAATAGAGCTCCTTTATCTGGTGCTTGGTAACTGTTTGAGTGGCAAAGACAGCCACGATATACGTCAAAGCGCCCGCAAGAATCGATACAGAAAAATGCATATACTGATTGACCCAAAAAACCACAAAGGACATGATGAGCGCACACATAAGCGTACGCAGAAAATACGTGAGAATATACGACAAAGATATGTTTGTCACCTTAAGTGCAAAAAACAACCCGAGGATGGCCAATAAAATATTTCCTAGTGTGGCTGATAGAGCTGCTCCCACCACCCCAAAACGAGGAATAAGCTCGACATTGAGAATAATGTTCACCACCATAACAATGGCGATAATAATGGTTTGGGTGACTTGTCTATTACAGGCATTTAAAAATGATCCAATAGGAAAACTTAAGTACGAAAATATCAAGCCAAAAATCAAAATTTGAAGTGGTAGAATAGAACCATCGAACTCACTGGTGTAGAGTGTGTGTATTATATCTTGAGAGAGTGTGGCTATACCAAAAGCAATTGGCATCGATACCAGTAACAGATATTTCACACCTCTTTCAAAGGTTATCGCAAGCTTTTGTCTGTCTGAGACAAAGTATTCACTAAAGCGCGGGTACAGCGCCGCAATAAGCGCAAGTGGAACAAATTGAAAGGCAAAAGTTATCTTGTAAGGGATGCTATAAAGACCGACCGCTACCTCGCCCATGAATTTTGAAAGGAGAATAGAATCAATGTATGAATACAGACGAGCAAAAATCGCAGCAACCGCAAATGGCACGGCAATCCTTGCAAGGAAATGAAAGGACTCCTTATCAAAAGTTGGACGGAGCGTAAATCCTTGCCTTTTGAGCATCCAAGAAGCGTACAGAAGATTAAGTGCGCTTGGGAAGGTAAAAGCCGCTATAAGCCAGATAAGCCCAAGCCCCGAATACACGAAAAATGTACCCAGTACAAGCGTAATGGCCTGGGAAGCCACAATGGCGGCAGACTCATACTGCAGCTGACCACGTGCTCGCAAAATGCCATAAAGAGTCAAATGGAGCGTGTCGAGAATCATCGTGACACCCGAGAGGTAAATAAGATGAATAAGTTGTTCATCATACCCAAGCAGATGCGCAGCAAGCGAACAGGCAATGTAAACAACCACCGCCATAAGCAGTTTAAACGCAAGCAGCGTTGAAAGATATTTTTGGGCTCGATCCATTTGGCGAGCAGCTTCTCTTACGAGTACACTCGTAAAACCAAGGTCTATAAAGATAACAAATATGGTAGTAAACGACAACGCCAAAAAGTAGCGACCGATGTCCTCTGTTCCAAGCTGCCTTGCCAAAAAGGTGAAATACAAAAAAGCAATGATCTTTTGACCAACGCTTGCAACCGTCATGAATGTGGCGTTTTTTGCGACCGACATGTGACTATTTTACCCTATAAGCAAGCTTTTTTCAACAAAAAAAGAGCCCAACTGGGCTCTCCTCTATATACATTAACGCTTTCTCCATTGGTGTCCGCGACGTGCTCTGCGTCTACCAAATTTCTTTCTTTCTTTTGAACGAGAATCACGCGTAAGGAATCCCTTTACCTTCAAAAGTGGCTTGTTTTGCTCATTAAGCTCGACAAGTGCTCTTGAAATCCCGTGTCTCACTGCTTCACACTGACCATTGATTCCCCCACCTGCAACCTTAACGCTGACGTCAAGCGCACCATCCTTACCAGCCACCTGAAGCGGCTCAAGAATCGTTTGCTGTTGGAGTTTGTGAGGAAAGTAAACCTTGAAGTCCTTACCGTTTACCGTAATAGTTCCCTTACCAGAAGTAAGCCGGACGCGTGCTGATGCGGTTTTGCGTCTTCCAATAGCTCTATTTGTATCTGTAGTACTCATATTACGCTTCTATGTTTAGTCTCTTAAGCATCTCATTTCTCAGCTTATTCTTTGGGAGCATTCCACTCACGGCCCTTCGCATGACGTCTTCAGGACTTTCTTCAAAAACCTTTTTGAGTGAAGTTGTGCGTAAACCTCCAGGAAACTGAGTGTGATGATAATAATCCTTTTGAACAAACTTCTTACCGGTAAAATTTACCTTTGATGCATTTACAATCGTTACAAAATCCCCTGCATCAATATGTGGAGCAAAAGTTGGCTTATTCTTTCCACGAAGGAGCATTGCAGCCTGTGTTGCCACACGTCCGACTGCGAGTCCTTGTGCATCAATGGTGTGTTTTTCTCTTGCAATATCCATATATTTAGTCTACAAACTCAATCTTAGCCATGTCTGCACCGTCATTTCGACGTGGACCAATTTTTACAATGCGAGTATACCCCCCATTGCGATCTTTATAATTTGGTGCAATATCATGAATAAGCTTATTTACTGCTTCCTGAGTATACAAAACTTTCATGATGCTTCTTCGATCATGAAGTTTTCCTGCCTTTGCCTTGGTAACAAGCGGTTCAACTACGCTTCGAAGTGCCTTTGCCTTCGCCTGTGTCGTGGTAATGGCACCATGCAAAATCAAACTCTGAGCCAAATTTCGCATCAAAGCGTCTCTGTGTGCTTTTTCACGTCCAAGTGTGCTTTTCTTACTATTATGTCGCATACTAACCTGCTGCCTCAATAATTGAATTAAAGTGTTCAACCAGCACTGATGACGCGTTCTTTACTGCCTCTGCAGGTGAAATTGTTCCATTTGTTTCCACCGTCAAAGTAAGCTTTTCGTAATTGGTAATGTCACCAACACGGGTGCTGTCTACCTTATACCCAACATCTCGAATTGGTGTATAAAGTGAGTCAATAGCAATTGTACCGAGATCTAAATCTTGAGTCTCTTTCTCTGAGACAGGAATGTATCCAAATCCGTTTCCAATCGTAATCTGCATATCGAGGGTTTTGCTGTCATCGGTGATGTTAGCAATAACCAAATCCTCATTGGCAATTTCAATATCTGCATTTTTTTCAAAATCCGCAGCAGTCACTGGTCCTTTACCTTTTTTACTGAGCGAAAGGGTTACAGGACCATCCGCGTGAGACCTGGCCGCGAGCTGCTTAAGGTTCAAAATAACCTCAATGACGTCCTCTTGCACACCCTCAATAGCAGAAAATTCGTGCTGAACACCTTCGATGCGAACTGATTCCACTGCAGCTCCAGGGAGTGATGACAAAAGGACTCTTCGCAATGAGTTTCCAATGGTTGTACCAAAACCTGTACTACATGGAGTAATGACAACCTGTCCTATATTTTGTTGGTCTGTATCATTGAATTCAATTGATACTGGTTGAAAAACATTTTCCATAAGGACTATGGTTATGAGAAATGAATAGAATTATCGAGTAGCGTAGTACTCAATGATAAATGTAACATTAAATGACTTTTCGAAGTCATCCTCAAGAGGAAGCGAAACCACCTTACCCTGAAGTGACTTAGCGTCAATAGTAAGCCATGATGGAAGCTCCAAAGCCTCAACACGATCACTTGCACCATCAAAGATGCCTTTTTTCTTTTTGTTATCCTTTACGTCAATGACATCTCCTTGCTTTACAATGTATGATGGCACGTTCATTTTCTTACCATTAACCGTAAACATACCATGAGATACCATCTGTCTTGCCTGAGCGCGTGTTGCACCTAGTCCAAGTCGGTAAATAACATTATCAAAACGTCTTTCAAGAAGAACTTGTAGGTTATGTCCTGAGTCACCTTGTAGACGATTAGCCTCTTGTACGTATTTTCGGAACTGTCTTTCACGAACTCCGTAAATGTGCTTTGCCTTTTGCTTTTCAGTAAGCTGCTTTCCAAATGAAGAAAGCGACCCCTTACGTCTTGTAGGTCCATGCACACCCGGTTGCTGATTGAGACGTCTTGCCACTTTTGCAGCATTGGTCTTCAAACCCAGGTTAATACCGAAACGACGTGCAATTTTATTTTTTGGTCCAATAAATCTTCCCATATACTTGTATTATACTCGTCTTCGCTTAGGTGGACGACACCCATTGTGAGGAATCGGAGTGACATCCTTGATAGAAGTGACTTGCACACCATTGGTGTTAAAAGCACGAATAGCACCTTCACGTCCTCCACCAATACCCTTAACAAATACGCTTACTTCCTTTACTCCATAGCTCTCAATGTTGTCTACCACCTTTTTGACGATCTGCTGAGCTGCGTATGGAGTCGCTTTCTTTGGCCCCTTAAATCCAACCATACCAGCACTTGCCCAACCAAGAACATTTCCCTGTTGGTCAGTGACACTGACAATCGTGTTATTAAAGGTAGCCTGAACATACGCATGTGCCTGGCTTACCTGCTTCACGATTTTTTTCTTTTTCTTTGTAGCTTTTTTTACTGCTTTAGCCATATAACACTATTTAGGTCTTCTGAGCCGGTGGTTTCTTTCCACTGGTAGCCATGTTTCTTACATTCCCTCGAGTCGTTCGAGAGTTCGTCTTTGTTCTTTGTCCACGGCAAGGAAGTCTCTTTGCGTGACGTGAACCACGATAGCTCTTAATATCCTTTAAACGTTTAATGTTTGCGGTAACTTCACGACGAAGATCTCCCTCCACAGTATAACTCTTTTCAACGATAGCACGGATAGTATCTTCCTGGTCTTGACTGAGATCTTTCACACGTGTTGATTCGTCAACTTTTGCTTGTGACAAAATAGCCTTTGCACGTGTTGGGCCAATACCATATACATAGGTAAGCGCAATGATAATACGCTTTTGCTTTGGAATGTTTACACCTGAAACTCTCATAGGTTTATGCATTTGCTTTTTTACGTTGCTTTTGCCCCTGACGTTGCTTGTGTCTTGGGTTTTCGCAAATAACATGCAAGGCGTTTTGTCTACGTACTACCTTGCACTTTTGACAGCGTTTTTTTACTGATGCTTGTACTTTCATACTATAGTAACAAAAAAATACCAACCACTGCCGCGATATCTCTGCTTGGCCAACAAGGGCTAAGCTCCACCGCACCGGCTGATATTAGACTTAGAAACGATACGTAATTCGTCCTTTTGTAAGATCGTATGGAGTAAGTTCAACTTTGACCTCATCTCCTACACCAAGTCTGATAGAATACATACGCATCTTACCAGAAAGGTGTGCAATGATCTCATGACCGTTGTCAAACGCAACCCTGAATTTAGCTCCAGGGAGGAGTTCTTCTACGACTCCTTTCATTTCAACAACATCGGTTTTCTTTGCCATGAACTAATTTTACTTCGCCAATAGTATACAAAAATGTCTAAAACCTGTCAAGTTTAAGACAATCTGGCTGATAAGTGAATAATTTGTCTAATTTTAGTCATTTTGTAATAGTATAGCACAAATAAGAAATCTGAGAAAGAGAGTTATGCACAGGGAAAAAAGTACATTTGTATACTATGTCTTATATACCCACTTTTTAAAGAGTGCAAAGTTCCAGGCCACTGAGGCCACAATGTTAACCACACGCACGAGCAGCGCATCATACCCACGAATTTCTGCAAAAAAATGCATCACACCTACGGCAACAGCATAATTCATTGCCGTCAGTGCAAGATATCGAACAAATTGCTGATGCGGCATCGCCTGACTCTTGAATGACCAGTACTTATTTAGGGAAAAGTTGTACGCAATAATGAAAACCTGGTTGACAACTACTGAAAGGGTCGGTGACCATCCGAGCAGGTTGCGTAGTATATGAAGACTTCCAAGATCGAGCGCTGTGCCGCTGGTGCCAACCACTGCGTAACGCAAAAATTGATCACGACTTTCCCAAAAAAATTTAGCTGCTTTTTTGATGGGCATGTTTGTAGGTTACTCAAGAATTGCCTTGATGCGACGAACGCCTGCACTACATGATTCCTCCTTAGTAATGGTGAACTTTCCAAGCACACCGGTATGCTCTACATGAGGACCGCCACAAATCTCACGACTAAACGTCGGCTCATCGGGATTGGCATTTCCTGGATGACTTGGATCGCCGACAGTGTATACCTTTACAACCTCATCATACTTTTCTGGAAAAAATCCAATAACTTTTTGTCCATACGCGTCATCAACCTTCATTTCCTGCCACGTGACTGGGTAATCTCTGGCAATCGCACCGTTTACTAACTGTTCAACCTTGACAATCTGCTGGTCAGTCATTTTTTCAGGGTGTGAAAAATCGAATCGAAGCCGCTCTGGCGTGATGTTACTTCCCTTTTGCTGTACGTGATCACCGAGCACAGCGCGAAGCGCAATGTGCAAAAGATGTGTTGCGGTATGATACTTCACACTCATATCGCTGTGATCCGCTAAACCTCCTTTGAACTTTTGATCAGCGCCCTGACGTGAAACTTCTTGGTGTTTTTTAAACTGTGCCTCAAATGCTCGTGCAAGCTTGTGTTCGTCGACTGAAAAACCGAGCTTTTCAATAAACTCAAGAAATATTTCAAAAGGAAGCCCATGTGTTTGGTACAAGTCTGATGAAATCCCCGCAAGCTTCTCATATGCTGCATCATCAGCATTATCATTGGAAAGCCCTTCAAGAAGCTTTTTGATATCATCTTCAATCTTTTGATATTGCTTTTGCGCTCGATCAAGTGCCTTTCGAAACTTTTCCTCTTCCTTTTGGAGAACACCGACTATTTCAGATCTTCTTTCTTCGAGCTCACTATAAGCATCCTTGTACGTATCTATAACCGCACCACTTGCTCTCTCGACAAAGTTCTCCGTAATCCCCAGTCGTGTAGAAAACTGAATAGCACGTCTGACAAGACGTCTTGTAAAGTAGCCTTGATCTTTATTCGAAGGATACGCCCCATCAGAAATGAGAAAAACAGCAGCGCGCATATGGTCAAGGATGACACGAAAAGCCATGGTGTCTTGCTCATCTTCACCATATATTTTCCCTGAGAGCTCTTCAAGTGTTGCACGAACACCATCAAACAGGTCAATTTTGAAAATATCATTTTGGTTAAACACGGCTGCAGCGACTCTTTCCAATCCTCCTCCAAAATCGACGTTTTGCTGGGCGAGTTTTTCAAATCCACCATTTACCTTCTGGTATTCCATGAACACATTATTGCCAATTTCTACAAAACGGCCACAATCACAGTTGACGTGACAAGGCTCATTTTTCCACTTCGATGCTTCATGAAGGCCCAGTGACGCACCAAAATCCCAAAACATCTCGGTATCGGGTCCACCAGGCTCACCGTCTGGCATATTCTGTGGCAGACCAGATCTACTCCACCAGTTCTTTTTTTCACTGTAGTAAAAAATTCTTCCTCCCTGCATGCCTTTTTGCTCAGCATCTTCTACTATTTTTGCCTCTATTCCCTTACTCTCAAAAAGCCCTTGCCAAAGTTTGGCTGAAATTTCATCCCGTGGGATTCCCAATTCCTCACTTCCCACAAAACAGGTCACATACAAGTTGCTCACATCAAGTCCAAGCTCCTGTGTTAAAAATTCCCACATCCATGGAATCTGTTCTTCCTTAAAATAATCCCCAAGACTCCAGTTTCCGAGCATCTCGAAAAAAGTTGTGTGTCGGTTATCTCCAACCTCATCAATGTCCTGAGCGCGAAAACACCTCTGTGAATCGGCGATACGTGTTCCTTTGGGATGCTTTTGCCCAAGAAGATACGAAATCATTGGCTGCATGCCAGAACCCGTAAACAGTGTCGTCGGGTCATTATCTGGCAAAAGCGAAGCAGAAGCAATAATTTCATGCTGCTTTTTTTGAAAAAAATCAAAATATTTTTGTCGAATTTGATTGGTTGTCATACTACGCTTTAAACTATTTCCCCCCCACCGAGACACTCGTCGCTTGTATACAATACCGCAAACTGCCCAGGAGTTACTGACCTTTGAGAATGATCAAACTTGAGAAGCACTGCACCGTCCACTTCGGATATGAGGCATTCTTGTAATTCTTGCCTATGGCGAAGCCTTACCCTGCATTCTAACGGAAAATCCGGCCGCTGTCCACTAATCCAGTGCACATTTTCCAGGAAAACTTCTTGCGTATGGATAAGTGGGTCATCATCAAACCCCACAATAAGCTCGTTGCGCTCAAAATCCTTCTTCAAAACAAAAAGTGGCTTCGTATTGTCCCCTCCACCGAGTTGGCTCACGATTTTTGATTTTAGACCTCTAATTTTTGCATGCCTTTGTCCAATCGTATAAAATGCCAAGCCCTCATGCTCACCTATTTCCTCTCCACTGCTCAAACGAACAATGCCGACATTTTTTTTGATCTTTTGCTGCAGAAATTCATTTATCGGAATCTCACCAACAAAACAAATACCCATTGATTCCTCACGATCAGCATTGGGAAGGTCAAATTTCTGGGCAAGTTTTCTGACTTCATCTTTTGTATACCCACCAAGAGGAAACAAAACATGCCTGAGTTGCTCTGAAGTGACCTGGTGCAAAAAATACGTTTGATCCTTGTTTTCATCCTTTGCCATAAGCAATTTTCCATCCTCAACAGCGGCATAGTGACCAGTCGCCATAGCATCAAATCCCATTTCCATTGCCTTTTGAAGCCACGCATCGAACTTGATAAACTTATTGCACATGACATCGGGATTAGGTGTCTTCCCTTTTTCATATTGCTCAAACATATACCCCATCACCCATTCCTTATATGCTTTCTCAAAGTCAAGAGTGACAAAAGGAATCTCAAGCTTTGCGGCAACACGCATGGCATCACGACGATCTTGCTTCCAGCTGCACACCCCTGAGATATCCTTGCCGTCGCTCCACTGTTTCATGTATGCGCCAGTCACCTCATAGCCTTGATCTAAAAGCAAAGCAGCGCTGACCGACGAATCAACACCACCAGAAAGACACACCAGTATTTTTTTTGCTTGTTTCATGTTTATAGCTCACAAGGAACGATGGCACTTCTGTTCCTCTGCTGAAAATACGCATCAATAGGTTCCATCATCTTATGCTTCTCAATAAGCCCTCTGGCCTTTGGAGTTCGAACAAAATAGTAACAATGGTACCGAAAGCGCAAATCCGTATCGATGTCTAGTGTCGGATGAAATGCACAAAACTCCTGAAGACGTTTTATTCCCGACTGACCAAAAACATCGAGCTTGTCGGCATCGCGCAAAATGATCGCACTCATGTAGTCGTCGGCAACGTCGTTCCAGTGCCATCGCACCCCATACAAAATTTCCATTTTTGCTTCATCAGGCAAACTTTTAAGCACTTCATCTTCTCGAAACCAGACACGCAGTAAGTCATAAGAAAGTTCGTGATGACGTTTTTTTTCTGGATTATCGTGAAATTCGGAAGCTCTACCCACGTCATGCATGATAGCAGAAAGCTCTGACATAAAAACATCTTCTCCTTCTGCTATAGCGATCTGCTTTGCCCAATGAGCCACACGCTCGGCATGATCTAGGCCATGTGCGGGTGCAGGATATGCTTCAAAAAGAGCCCTAACTTTTTTATACGCATGATCTATTATTTTTTGCTCTCTGTCAGTATAACCCATAGCTATAATCCACGAAAAAGAGGAACCCCATTGTTCGGATTGGTCGGCACATAAATGGTTCCTTCTCTGTCCTTAAGACTTTGAATGTACAAATATTGCAAGTAATTTTGCGTTAGGCTCTCTGCAATGATTCTTTGGGAGTCACGCTGCCCTGCCGCTTCTACACGCTTACGCTGGGCCTCCTTCTCTTCTTTCTGTAAAAGAAAATCGTATCGTTGAGCATCCTGCTCAGCCTCCAACTTGAGCTGAATACTGTTTGCCAGTCTGTCTGGAAGCTGAACGTTTCTCAAAAGCACATCTTCTACCACAATTCCACGATCGAGGAGTGCATGAGTTAGCTGGTCAAGGATGGCCTGAGATGCCTCCTGACGCTTGGATGAATAGATATCCTTGGCCTCATACTGCGCAATCACTTCTCTGATAACACTTCGAATCTGCGGTCGAATAAGGACCTCATCATAGTCAAGGCCAATTCCTTCGTATACCTCAGATGCATTATCTTGTTCAAGATGATACAGCACGGTAATATCCAAATCAACATCAAGGCCTTCTTTAGTAAGGGCTCGGATAGCATCAGCGCCAGTTCTTTGTCCCTCGCCATGAGTAATGCTCATCGTATAGTCATGAGTACGGATACTCATTTTGGTAACGCGCATAAACGGATTTTTGAAATGAAAACCAGAATGAAGTTCTTGGCTGCGCACTTTTCCGAAAACACTTCCCACACCGGTCTGTCCAGCCTCTATCACGGTGAAAAAAGCGCCTGCAAATGGTAGAACTGCTATTATAATCAAAACGATAACGAACCATTTTGCGAATTTTTTCCCCTTTCGTAGGTCTATTGTTTCCATACGTGATCTATTTGAATTAAACACTGATTGAAACCCATGCTGCTTGATGATGTAGAGCAGGTATGCAGCACCTGCGATGACAAAAATGGGCGCCTTGATAGCAATACCTAGAAGTACAGCTACCCCCGCAAGTATCATTCTCTGTCTATCTGTCTGTTCGAATTTTGCCATAATTTACTCCTTTGACTCACTGGTATAGGTATCATCAAACTCAAATCCAGCATAGGTAAAGAGAAGAAAAATAAGTATGTACTCTGCTAGCAACCTCCAGTCAGCAAAGAATGCAGCGACGCTCCCTGCAGTTTGATTCGGCACCCTTAGCAGAAGGTCAGCAACAATACTTACTATAATGGCAACCAATCCAAGCATAGCTCCCTTTCCGGGTGTAGGGGGAGAATCATTTTTAAAGTGCCATTTTGCAGAAGCAAGGACAATTGGAATGCTCAAAATGGCCATGAAAATATGAAATGCCCCCTCAGACCAATCTAGGCCAGCAAATTCCATGAGGATAATAGCCAAAAGCGAAAGCACAATGTAAAAAATGAAACCAGCACCAAGCGCACGAGAATAATTCATATTTTTTTAGCTAAATTTAGATAAAAATTACACTTACTCACAGTAGTATACCATAAACACTTGACAAAATCAATTACCTATGCTATAATATGGTGTCACGTTGAAGTGATGATCTACCCCTTTGGGGGTATTGATTCCCCAGACGTGACAGGTGGGTAGAAAGTTGAGCGGTCTTCGGGCCGCTCCTTTCGTTTGTAATGGGAATGTGTGCTTTTACCTATCGCACTGCAAAAGGAGACAAATGCGGACAGATTGCTGCATCTTTGCTATAATGATACACACGTATCTTTTTTTTATTTCAAAATCTATGACTGACCCAATCCATCATATCCACAAGCGCAAGCGCATTCACCAAAAACATGAAACCTATCCGCATCCAAACAAAGTAAAACGACTATTAGATTTCAGTATCTATGCGGTAGGCATTCTTTTGCCGTTTATGGTTTCACTTCAAGCATTCAAAATATGGAATGAAAAAAACGCAGAGAGCATTGCACTTCCGACATTTGTGGCACTCACCCTTGGAAACATTCTGTGGGTGGTATATGGCCTGGTTCATAAGGAAAAACCTATTGTTGTTACCCATACTCTATTTACTCTCGTGAATGTTGCCATTGTGCTTGGTACTATTTTGTATGGATAGATCTCTTTTCGAAACTCTCTGCCCGCAAAAAAACAGCCAGAGGCTGTTTTTTAGTTCAGTGATTCCAGTCGTAGCTTTACGTCCTCATTTCCCGGATTCAGTTCCATGACTTTTTCCAAATGGTACTTTGCCTTTTCGATATTTCCTTCACGTTCAAACAAAAGTCCTAGGCTATAGTGAGCATTGGAAAAACGTGGCTCTAATTCCACAACTCTCTGAAAAAGTCTCTTGGCATTTGCCAAGTCGCCTTCCTGACCACGATTGTAAAACAATCGTCCGAGGTTAAATAAAGCATCGGGATTATCCTGCAAAAGCTCCATGATTGGCTTGTGGACCAAAATGGCATCATTTATTCTTTCTTCTTCCTCAAATAAGTTGGATAATCCAATATACGCCTGCACAAAATTCGGCTTCAATGCAATGGCCTTTTTAAGTGACTCCTGTGCCTTGGATACCTCACCACCATAA
The DNA here is from genome assembly GCA_020632445.1 of Candidatus Nomurabacteria bacterium. Classification (GTDB taxonomy): domain Bacteria; phylum Patescibacteriota; class Patescibacteriia; order Magasanikbacterales; family UBA922; genus 1-14-0-20-39-34. The sequence continues at coordinate 74,263 of JACKFN010000001.1, forward strand.
ACCAACGTGTCGGCCAAACGCCAATGCAAAACAGCGTTGCTTGGCTCGAGCTCAACTGCCTTCTCTAAACTATTTTTTGCCCAATCATTTGCTTGTGACGCAAGTGGTCTGGCATTAAGATACATCATAGCAAGCGTCTCCCAAGTATCAATGCTTTGGGGATTTGCCTCACTTGCCTGCCTGGCATAACTAATGGCACGCTCAATATGCTTTCCCACCGTCGCTGTGTCAGGCTGTTCCTTTGCCGTTTCAACACGGGCTTTTTGCAAATAGAGTTTTGCGTATGCTATATAATACTGAGAATTTGACTTTTGCATCTCCGTAGCTTTCTTGAGGTATGCCTCTACCTTTGGTGTAGACGACTCCAAAGCCGCTCGCGTGTAATAGTACTCTCCAACAAAGCGCGAATAGGAAATGCTGCCATAAAATACGATAAGCGCAAGCACAAGCACTAAACCAAAAGAAAGCAGCAAGGAATACTGCGGCGCCACCTTGAGAACGATAATCTTTTCTTTCACGTACTCTGGCACAAGCTTATGGAGTCCGGAGAGGGTAAGCGCAAGCATAAGCCACCAGGTAAACCAGAGAACAAAACCAAAATATACATAAAACATGGCGATCGTCAGCACCAAAAAGGCTGTACCTACGGTGAACACATCAAACTGTATACTGCTTCCTCTGCCAAAAAATTGCTTTACCTCGCTGATTGCCGATGGACGAATTCGCAGCCACCCACCAAACACACTTCCCGCGGCAATAAGCAGCAGTACCAAAAATGAAATGGCACCAACACTTCCAAATTCACTGATAACGGCAGGAAGCGTACTAAACGGTGTGCTAAATCTCTCAAAAGCTGCTATTGAACTAAGGTTAAAGGCAGGATCACGAAAGAGTGAAAAAGTATAAGAAAAAGTGCCCGTACCAGATCCAATCAGAAAGTACTTTACATTATCCAAAAGAGTATCCTTGGCTATCTGATAGGATGGACCGGCCGCAAGTGAAATATCAAGCTGCGCAACATTGCGTATTCCTTCCGGAACATGAAAAATAAGGAAAAATAGTCCGAGTGCAAAAAGCGCAAACGTCCATATAAGAGCCCATACGCGTACCTCAGCAAGATGTGTAAACGCAACAATAAGTAAGGCAGCAAGCCCAAGTGACATGCTCACCCAACCAAATGGGACATCTATCATCAACAAGATACTAAAAGCCAATAGAGACAAAACTGCACACGCGACGGAAATAGCAATGTGCTTGCTTCGCTTCAATGCAAGTCCAGCTGTTAGAATTACCACGATAGCCAAATAGGTACTAAATTCAACGAGTGTCTGGGAGACAGGATTGTAGGTGCCTATCGAGGAAAGACCCTCCCAACCCGTCAGTGACAGGTAGTGACCAAGGATAACTGCCGCGCCAGACAAAACAAATGCATACAAAAGTGTGTACCACTGGCCGTCTTTATGTATCATTTGGACAATAAGCGAATAAAATACTGCAAGTAGCAACAACACAAAAAAGTGCAACAAAAAAACATCAGGTCTTCCAAAAAAACTCTGTGATGGCATAACCGATCCAATAGAAGACAGAAAAACGGCAATCAAAAAAAAGACGATAGGGCCATCAACAACAGACCTTCTAAACGCTGCCTGTTTTATAAGGATAAAGTCAAGGAGATACAAAAAACTTACCACGAGAACAACAGCCGAAAAGATCCCCACTTTGGGAAAATTCACTGAATCTCTTGTGAGTGATAGGGTGAAAATAGGTACGACAAAGGCAAGTGCGTACAAAAGCCCACGCGAAATCATGGGCAAAGGTTTAAATTTTGATCTAAAAAGCTTTATCATAAATCATCGCTCAATAGCAGGTATATCGTCATCGTCGTCTTCTTTCTTTTTTTTCTTTCTTCGGCGTCTTCTTTTTTTCTTTGGCTTATCAGACGCTGACGATGAGTCGACGTCTGTTTTCCCATCCTGGTCGCTAGCACCTTGCTTGTTGGACGATTCACTTTTCTCCTTGTCTTTTTCTTCTTCTGCTACAGGTTTGGAATCAGGTGAAGGAGATGTCGATTTTTTTCGAGTGAATTCTTGGCGGTCAAGTTGGTCTGTCTCAGAATCATCCTGCTTCTTATCCTTCTGCTTTTGTGAGTCATTTAAGATCTTTTGTGCAAGTTCAGATGGAGTAGGCTTCTGAGGAGGGTTGCTCGCAGGGTCTGCGCGCTCTATGGTGATAGTTTCAGATAGCACCTGCTGAGCCGCATCCAAATCTTCTTCGTCATCTTGGTTACTACTCCAACGGGATACCTTGTCCTCCACCTTTTCTCTTGGTTTACCGTAGCGCTCACGTGAAACCTGTATAACCTTCTGCGCACTGCCAGTACGATTAGCAATTGGTGGCAAGGTAGTCGCACTAAATGGCATAGAAGCCACACCGTCAATCATCAACTTCAGAAAAATCTGAAATTTTGCCAAATTGACAATATCCTCTTCTATAAATGTCGGAGCAAATTCTTGTGCAAGAAGCTGTGCATCTGCTCCCCCAACGCGAAAACTCACAATAGTACCGACATTTCCAAACACTGCATCGGCAACGACTTCGTCAAGCTGCGCAACATACTGATGTGCCATAATGAGGCTCAAACGATATTTACGAGCTTCAGAGAGGATGTTTGCAAATGAAGGAGTCGCAAAATTCTGAAACTCATCAACATACAGAAAAAAATCCTTCCGTTCATGTTCTGGGATATCGACTCGTTCCATGGCAGCAAGTTGAATTTTCGTAACAAGCATACCTCCAAGAAGTCGACTATTATCCTCTCCTATTCTTCCTTTGGAAAGATTCATGATGATAATCTTGTTGCTGTCCATGGCCTCTCTTACATCAAACGTCGATTTAACCTGGGCCACCATGTTTCTGATGACGCTTGCAGACAAAAATTGCCCAATCTTATTTTGGATCGGCGCGACCGCCTCGGTCGCATACTTTTCACTATATCCAGCAAACTCAGTCTTCCAAAAAGCCTTCACAATTGGATCCTTGAGTACTCCCACGACCCTTTTTCGGTAGTCCTCATCAGCCAAAAGACGGTTAATACCAAGGAGTGTTGACCCAGGATAATCCAAGAGCGCGAGGAGTGTATTGTTAAGAATATATTCCATTCGAGAAGACCACACATCAGGCCAAATTTTCTTGAATGTTGCCATTAGCCCACTTGCAATAAGGTGCTTTTGCTTTTCATTTTTGACCTCCAAAACATTGAATCCCATTGGAAACTCAACATCTGCCGGATTGACATAAATAATATCATTGATACGCCATGATGGAATGTAGTCAATCATTTTTTCCGCAAAATCTCCATGAGGATCGACAAGTCCTACCCCATGTCCCATGTAGATGTCATGAAGCATCATATTCTCCATCATGGTTGACTTTCCCATACCCGTTTTTCCAATGATATACATGTGTCTACGTCTATCATCGGTCTTGATACCAAATTTTCGCATCTGATTGCGGTAATTGGTAGCAGCAAAAAGAGTCACCTTGTCTTCAGGTGAGCTTGATTGCGATGCTTGTCGAAGCTGTGGAGCAGGCATTGAATTTTACTATATATTTGTATCATAACATATTTTGCACAGGTTGACTACACCGCAAAAAGCGCTATACTATAGGCACATAACTCTTAACCGAATACGTATGGAAAATCACCCTATGCCACTGATTGGTCAAAAGGTAGACGACGTAGAATTTGCTATCTTCCACGAAGGAAGTGACAAAAAAGCCAAGCTTTCCGACTATCAGGGAAAATGGCTTATTCTCTTCTTTTACCCAGCAGACTTCACCTTTGTATGCCCCACAGAGCTTGTGGACGTGGCAGAAAGCTATGATCAGTTCAAAGATCTCAATGCTGAAATTGTATCTGTGAGTACTGATACGGTGTTTGTGCATAAAGCCTGGAAGGATGCATCGCCGACGATTGGAAAGATTAGCTATCCAATGGCTGCAGATCCAACCGGAAAACTCTGTAGGATGTTTGGTACCTACATTCCTGAAGAAGGGCTTTCATATCGAGGAACATTCATTATTGACCCAGATGGCGTTATCAAGGCTTACGAAATCCATGACAATAGCATTGGAAGAAGTGCCGAGGAGCTCTTGCGGAAGCTCCGCGCCGCCATCCATGTGCGTGAGAATGGTGGTGAGGTATGTCCTGCAAGATGGAAGCCGGGAGATGACACGCTGAAGCCTCGAATGGATCTTGTTGGAAAAATCTAAACAACGATTTAGCATATAGGGTAATGGGGTATAGAATTTTCTAAACCCTATCCCCTAAATCCTAACTCCTACTTCTATGTACGAAGCAAAAAATTACGACCACTTGCTTGGGCTTGATGGCTTTTCTGATAAACAGCTCGAGGCACACTTCAAGCTCTACCAAGGCTATGTGAATAACACCAACACGGTCATTTCAAAAGTTCGAGAATATGTGGATGCAAATGAATTTGGACCAGAGTTTTCAGAAATCAAGCGCCGATTCGGATGGGAATTTGATGGTATGCGTCTGCATGAGTACTACTTTGATAATTTGACTAATGACAAAGCAGCTCGTGAATTTGACAAGGACAGTGAGTTTGCCGCAAAGATTAAAGAATGCTATGGATCACTTGAAAATGGTCATACAGAACTTACGGCAACCGCATCTATGCGTGGAATTGGCTGGGCCATTATGGCATATGACAAAGTCGCTGATCGTATTTTTACCACTTGGGCCAATGAACACGATGCTGGACACCTTGCCGGGGCGGTTCCACTGCTGGTGATGGATGTGTTTGAACATGCCTATGCCTTCGATTATGGAACCAATAGAAAAGAATACATCGAGGCATTCTATAATGCCACTGATTGGAGCAAGGTGAAAGAGAGATTTGATGCTGCCAGGAAATAGTTTCTCAGAAGTGTATAAAAAAAACCGCGATGAGCGGTTTTTTTTATGATTTACTTTAATAGTCCCTAAGCTTGTTAATCACATCAAATCCCTGAATCTTCTCAAGCGCCTTTGCCTCAATCTGGCGAATACGCTCACGTGTAACGTCAAATTCCTTTCCGACTTCTTCCAATGTGTGTGTCACACCGTCTGCGAGTCCAAAACGCATCTCAAGAATCTTTTGCTCTCGAGGAGAGAGTTGTGAAATAGCTTCATTGATATATTCCTTGAGCAGCTGTCTTCCTGCGACCTGTCTTGGTGATACGGTTTTGTTATCCTCAATAAAATCCGAAAGTGGAGAATCGTCGTCATCATCACCAATAGAGGTCTCAAGTGAAATGGTTTCCTGAGAAATCTTAATAATGTGGTTGATCTTATCAATAGGTTCACCCATTTCCGCAGCAAGCTCCTCAGGGGTCGGATTACGCCCAAGGTCTTGGAGTAGACGACGGGATATTTGCACGAAGCGATTGATCGTCTCTACCATATGTACCGGAATACGGATTGTACGAGACTGATCAGCCAATGCGCGCGTAATTGCCTGCCTGATCCACCAGGTAGCATAGGTAGAAAACTTATAGCCACGACGATAGTCAAACTTTTTTACGGCGCGAAACAAACCGACGTTTCCTTCTTGGATCAAATCAAGCAAGTGCAATTTCTTTCCTACAAATTTCTTGGCGATCGAAACCACCAAACGCAGATTTGCCTCAATCATTTGTTGTTCTGCTTCCCTATCCCCTCTTTCTTTGCGTTTGGCAAGAGAAACTTCTTCTTCTGCGGTCAAAAGTGGTATTCGGCCAATTTCACGCAAGTACATTTGAATAGAATCCTGTGAAAGATTTTTGTAGTCAATACGTACCGCTGACTCAGAATTCTCACTACTGCTCGTGGTCCCAAGTAAGTCAGGGGTTTGCATTCTTGATCCACCCAAAAGCCCCTCTTTCATTTGCATGATAGAGATACTTGCCCTTGCCATCACATCCAAAAAAGCCTCAAACATCTCTACATAATGTTCGACATGCGGAAAAACAGCAAGTACTTCTACTTCTGTCACAAATCCACGAGTGCGACCCTTTTCGATCAAGTGCCACGCTGCCTGTTCATCAGGAGACACCACATGCTCCTTTGTGGCTACTTTCTTGGGTTCGGTCTTTGATGAGCTCTTGCGAAGACTGGATGCCTTCTTGAGGGCAGCATTCACGCGTGAACGCCCTGTAGACGTCTTACGCTTCGCTGCTGAGGTGGCTTTTTTTGCTGTTGTTTTACGCACAGCACTGCGTTTCTTTGTTGCTGCCTTTGTTTTTATGGCTGTGACCTTTTTGGCACTTGCCCGCTTCTTGCTAGCAACTTTCTTTGCTGCGATTTTTCGCGCAGTTGGTTTTTTGACCGCACGCTTTGCGCTGGTCTTCTTGGTTGTCGACTTTTTCGTCGGCATGGTATGAATTATCAGTTCAATTGTGAAAATTGTTCTAAAAGTGACTGCAACTTCTGATGGTCGCCTGCTTGCTCAGCCTGAGAAATTTCTTGCTGCAATTGAGCACGCCTTTGTTTGAGCCAGGTATTTTTGAGCTGCTCGCTAAGACTCCGTATTTCACTACTCGCTTGCGCTTTGCTCAAATGCCCAAAATCCAACTCAGCCTTCATGAGTAGGATTTCTACTAAATCAAGTATGTCAGATTGCGGATACTGATGCCGAAATGCCTCGATATCTGCTTGTCCTGCATTATACATGGACAGGAGCCTTTCGTAAAGAGGATAAGTAGCCAGCTGCGCCTCAAGTGAAACCAAGAACTCCACAGATCCAGCTTCGGGATACTTTAGGAGTAAGGCAAAAATGGCCTCCGAAAGCTCATCGGAGCGGGTTCTTTCGGGTCTACTTTCGAGATTTTCCGGTTTGGCCTGAGTTGTAGCTAAAGGTGTTTTGCGAGTAAGCCTCTTCATGTCTTCCTCCAAAACTTTTATATCTACTGCGAGGAGTGCAGAAAGCTGACTGACCCAATGCGATCTTTCAACCGCATACTGAATTTTCTGAATTTCAGGGAGAAGCTCATCTGCGGCAGCTTGTTTTTGCTTCGGATCAGAAAGGTTCTTGTCGGAAAACGCCATATCAAAATACCACTGCATAACATCCTTGGCATTATCCACACATCTTTGCCAAAGTTCAGGATGCTTTTTTATGACTTCGTCTGGATCTTTTCCATAATCAGGATCAATCTGAATGATCTTGACTGACATGCCTGCCTCAAGTGCAATCCCAATAGCTCGCTTGGCAGCAGAAACTCCAGCACTATCTGAATCAAACGAAAAAGCAATATTTTTACTATACCGTTTGATGAGGTGAATATGTCCCTCGGTAAGAGCTGTGCCGCTGGTTGCAACGACATTTTCGCTTCCATTTTGATGACAACTGATAACATCCGTCTGCCCCTCTACAAAAATCGCAAGATTTTTTTTCCGTATCGCCTGTTTGGCAAAATGGAGACCAAAAACAACCTGCGACTTGTCGAAAACCAATGTCTGTGGAGTGTTAATGTACTTCCCGCCAGAGTCCTCGGTTTCAACCAATATACGCGCCGTAAATCCCACGACATCTCCATGTACATTACGAATCGGAAAAATGATTCTCCCACGAAACCTGTCATAAAACCCTTTCATTGATTGGCTGCTTGCTCCTTCGCGCTTTATGGTCAGTCCCGATGCAACAAGGTCATCAATGCTGTAGCCTTTTTTGAGAAGATATTTTGTAAGCAAATCCCACTGATCTACCACAAAGCCTATCTGCCACTTTTCTATGGTTTGATCACTCAATCCTCTTTTTGCCAAGTACTCACGAGCTGACTTGGCAGCATCAAGCTTGGTGAGAAAATTGTAATAAAAACGTGAAGCTTCAAGATTAATCTCTTTGATTCTATTTTTTTGACTTTTATGAATGTCCTGCTTGAAATCCGCAAGCTCAACACCTGCCTTTTGTGCAAGGAGCTTGAGTGCCTCAACAAATTCCAACCCCTCTATTTCCTCGACAAAGGTGAACGCGTCTCCCCCCTTATTACAACCAAAACAATGCCACCTCTGACGATCTCTATTTACCATAAAAGAAGGCGTCTTCTCTCCATGAAATGGACAAAGGCCTTTGTGGTTGATTCCTGCGGGTTTGAGTTCAATATACTCGCCTATCAGATCAACAATATCGATTTTCTGCTTTATCAGCTGTGTGTCGGACATGTCTATTACTCTTGGTTAATAACCTGAAATTCCATTGCTTTGTCACTCATCAAAAAGCCGTGATAGCACTCACCGCATAAAAATCTTACCTGCTCATGTGGCGTACGTGTGTATAGTACTGCGGAACACTTCTCACAGGCACCCCTGCTTGTCCGTATTTCCATCACATCTTTGTATCGCCTTAGTCTCCTCTCAATGGAGTGATCAGAGGGAAGCGCAATTCCAAATTTCTTATGAAATTCAAACTCTGGCTTTACAATCTGAAATACCCTTCCAGAGCCAGCATCAATGAACTTTTTATCAAGCATCTCTTCACGAAAATCTGAAAGTCTTTCTGGAACCTTTTCCAGCGTCTGATTAGAAGACGCTGGCGGCTTGCCTTGATAATAGCGAAGACCCGCCGACTCCATCTGCGACTTAGTTTTTGGAAAGAAAATTCCAGCATGAGAGATATTATAGGCAATTGGAGAATCTTGCAAGCGAAAAAACTTTCCATACGTCCCCTCAGCAAGCATCTGGGTTTTGATAGCATCTAATGTCTTCCAGTATTCTTCCTCAGTATACTGCTTATTGAAGATGCAAAACTTCTTGCGCCTGAGGCCCACACACCCAAAGCAATTCTCACAATTGCTGCACAGTTCGCAATATTCAACGTTTATACAATTGTCACACGAGAGTGACATCTTGTTTTCAAACCCTTCTGTCACGCATGCTGTCAAACAGCTCTTTTCCACATTTGAGCTAGTGGTAACATCAAAACAATCTTTCGCAAAACCAACATCAAAAACATTGTATACCCTCTCAAGGTCGGTAGCCTCAAAACCAGAAGCATCTTTGCTACTTATCAAATGCTGACCAATAACGTTTTCTGATTGAAAATTTGTATCACCAAGGTGATAGCCCTGCTTCCAAAATTCTTTCGCTTTCCTGTCCCAATATTCAACAACACTTCTATCACTTAAGTCAATTTTACTTACTATTGACTCATATTCATCTTTTGTAAGTTGCTGATTGAAAAAACAGTACTCCTTATTCTGGATGTTCACACATCCAAAAACATGTGAACAATTTATACTCCCAAAAGTAAAATAGGCATCAAACAATCCACTACTAAACTGCGAAAAAAAGGTATTTGAACACTGAAAAAGTTGAACACCCTCATATGACCACTGCGTCTGTACGACACTCATAACGTCTACGCAATGTTCACTTTGGATACATAAGTCCGCATACATTACTTCTTCACACTCTAGTCCACCATATGTTGCATAGGAATTTTTGAAAGCAAGCTCATAAATGCTCCACTGGCTTTTTTCACTCGACGGATCCTGAAGAAGCGGCACGTGCGGTACCCTGTACATAAGATCTCGAATCTGACTGATTATGGACCTACGAGTTGAATACTCCGCTGCATACTTTTGCGCATCAAAATTATCGCCAAACCAATCTTCTTCGCTTATAAGAGAAATTTCACTTTCAGGATCATACATGGTTACTACAGACTGATTTCCAACGAGGATTCGTGAGAACAGCTCAATTCCCCCCATGTAAGCACGCAGACCCATGATTCTTTCGTGTGGGGCAACTTCTGGTAGCGGAACCTTCAGCATTTTATGCAGATGGTACTCTGCCTCAGAAATTTCAAAAGTGTCCCCACTTTCACTTGAAGTATATTGGCCTGGCAAATGGGTTTCGAAGTACTTATCAATTTCCCTATCAAAACATGGAGTGTTCGACATAGATTATAACGGTGCTGGAAGCTCCTCCTGTGAATAAGACTCTCTGTCTTTTGAACCTGCTCGATCTTCTTGATCAGAAGAAGCAAACATTCTTTTGTTATTATCTATGATACGCTCTGCATTTTCACTATGGCTAAAAGCCTCAACTTGAAGCGATGTCGCACAAAATGGACGCAAAGTTTGACCATCAGTGGACATCTTAATGTAGTACTCTCCAAGCCCTAGGTTAAGAAAGTCTGCTGGGGAAAGCTCCGGCTGAAACTCCATAGCAATTCTCTGGGCATCTTCTCCACCGAGCCGAAACACGACCATGTTCCCAGTATTTCCAAGTACGGCGTCCATGAGTGTCTTTGGTATTTGACTCAGATACTGGTTGGCAATCGTGATATTGATGGCATATTTACGTGATTCAGAAAACAAGGAGATAAAAGACTCCGTGGCAACATTTTGAAATTCATCTGCATAGAGATAAAACGATTTTCGCTTATCTGTTTCCTCGCTAGCTCTTGCTAGTGCACCTTGCTCAATCATGGTGAGAAAAAAAGATCCAAGCAGTGAAGCATTTTGTTCGCCGAGTACTCCCTTTGACATATTAATGAACAAAATTTTTCCTTTCGACAGAATATCGGGTATGTGAATCTTGTTTTCGCTTTGTGAAAATATTTCTCGCAGGAGTGGATCGGCAAAAAAGGCACCAAGTCTGTTTGCAAGCGGAGTTATTGCCTCCTGCTCATATTTCTGGCTAAATCCGGCAAATTCAACGGCAAAAAACCTTCTGGTCATTTCATCATTGATATTTTCTATAACCATCTGACGATACTTACTGTCAGTTATAATTTGTAAAATGCCGTACAGTGTACCCTGCTCGTATTCAAGCATTGCGAGCGTGGCAAAACGAAAAAGATGCTCCATGCGAGGCGACCAAGAACTCTGAAATTGTTTTCGAAACACTTCTATGAGGCTCTGACACACATGCTGACGCATGTGCGCAGGTACGCTTGCAAATGGGTTAAAAGAAATGGTATAACTGGGCAAAGTGGGATCAATATACACGACATCGTTTACCCTCTCATTTGGGATGCATTGCATAAGTCCTTTCACCAAATCTCCGTGAGGGTCTACTACCGCCACTCCCTGACCACTCTCAATGTCGCTACGTATCAAATTCTCCATAAAACATGTCTTCCCCATTCCACTTTTTCCAAGAATATAGGCATGCCTATTTCTATCAGCCCGCTTGAGACCAAACAAATGTCTTGTCTCGTACATACCGCTGACATAAAGCGTCTTGCCAATTGGAGTAGAGTCAACTCCTGATCCGACCGTTCCAGACAGTTGCTCTGGTGGTGGCGGGAGCATAAAAGGATATCGGTCTGTGACCATATTATCTAATTTTAGGCATTTTATGGAGTATGCTATAATACCAGCATATCAATTTGACCCTCAATAGTCAACTTGTCATAGAGAGTAAGATTTGTAAATATGAGCAACGATCAAAGGCCAAAAGTAGGTATTGGTGTCATGATATTCAAAGATGGAAAGGTCCTTGTGTGTAAACGCAAGGGAGCACATGGCCAAGGTCAGTATGCCTGGCCCGGAGGCCATCTCGAATACATGGAATCTATCGTAGAATGTGCCAAACGAGAAACACGCGAAGAAGCTGGAATAGAAATAGAAAATGTACGGTTCCTGAGACTGATGAATCTCAAAGAATATGCACCAAAACACTACGTCGATATAGCCATGATTGCTGATTGGAAATCGGGTGAGCCACAAGTATTGGAGCCTGAAAAGTGCGAATTTTGGGGCTGGTATGACCCATGTGAAATTCCACAACCACGCTTTGGCGCACTCGACACGTATCTTGATGCACTTGAAACTGGAAATAACTTTTATGATGTTTAGACCTATGATTCACGAATACTACCAATTTGCACAAAACATCGCACGCGGCGCTGGAGAAGTTACGCTCAAATACTTCAAGGGGGATTTTAACGTGTTCACCAAGAGCTCAGCAAGTGATCCTCTTACTGATGCTGATCTTGCATCCAATGACTATCTCACGTCCGCTATCCAAGAAAACTACCCTGATCATGGCATTATTTCTGAAGAGACGGATGACCTCAATCCTGACGCCGAGTTTGTATGGGTACTCGATCCCATTGACGGAACCTACAACTTCTCTACCAGCGTACCTTTGTACGCCGTGCTCGTGGCCCTTCTCAAGAACGGCGAGCCTATTATTGCAGCGCAGTACTACCCTGCTCTTGATGAAATGTACTGCGCCTACAAAGGTGGAGGTGCGTTTTGGAATGAAAAGCAAATCCACGTGCGAAAAAAACCTGACTTGGATCATAGCTTTGGAACCTCGTCCGGAAGATTCAAGCCAAGCGTTTCACATGCGAGGTTTATCTCACAATATTTACTCAGCCAGAAATTTACTTTTGGCCTCAATAATTTCCATTGCATGGCCTACGACCAAGCACTTATTGCCAGTGCCCGTCGTGATTGGACTATCCATCAAGGAGCAGCACTTTGGGATTATGTCTCTGGCGCACTCCTATTGCAAGAAGCAGGTGCAACGGTTACCAATCTTTCAGGTAAACCCTGGAGTATTGAGGATCGTGAGATGCTGGCAGCTCACCCTTCACTTCACCCAAAGCTCCTTGGAGCCTACCAAGAAAGTCTCAAAGAGTATCGCCACTATACCGATTCAAAAAATACCTAACCTGCACGTCGTCATTTGTGGCAGTATGTGGCTCGCATAATCGATGCTTGAAATGGCAAGTAAGCTCAAAGCTTGACCACGATAGTTGCCATGAGTTCAAAAATTATTAGGCAAAACCTTTCTCTTATTGTTTCGAATATGCAAGTTGACAAACTGTATCTAAAACAAATTTCGCTGACCGAATGGTACCGAAATATTGGACACAAAGATGCTGAAAGCATCGATCAAGAGGACTTCACCAAACGTGATCGGCTTGCCGTGCTCAGAGAGGTTATTGGTCTTCCGTATGACAAACCATATAAGTTTTGCGCCTCATGTATTGCAGGCAGGGTTCCAAAATTTTTGGACTACTTTAATACGCATAAAAGCGATCTGTGCGCTCTTCGCCTTATTCCAAAGGTAGCTGGTCTTGAGAAGCTTCGCATGCGAGGCAAAACGGTAGAGGGAGCCCTTGAATGGTTCGATAGCCTTGATATCGATCCTTCCAACTATCGCGCAGAAATTGTCCCCCACTCTGATCTTCCACTCTTTGGCACGATCTTTGTTGTCACCGAAAATGGCATCTTTGGTGAGATAATTCGCGGTGGTCACCATCAACTCACGCAAGGATTTTATCAGAATCAAAAACCTATTGTCTTTTCCTACAACTTTTCTGACTGGTCAATGAGTCACGAAGATCAGGAGGTGCTCGAACATCTCAAATACATCGTATCGCTCCTCAAGGTAACCTCCCCAGAAAAACAACAATACCTTTCTGATCAGCTAAGCTCGACATTTTCTCATGACTACCTCAAGGGATATTTTGAAACCACTTCATCGGTAGAATATCCTCTTTTTTTTATTGACTATAACCGGATACTTGACAGTACCTTCGCTGAATTTTCTTTTCAGATAAATAAAACAGCCTCCAGATTTTCTGGAAGCTGCGCGTCTCCTGGCGTTGCCCAGGGAAGAATTCGAATCGTGAGCATTGAAGAAATCCACACCATTGACTTTCGTGAGGGTGAAGTTCTTGCCTGTACTATGACTTCTCCGGATTATCTTCCACTTATGCAAAAGGCCAGTGCTATTGTAACTGCGCAGGGTGGAATTCTCTCACACGCCGCAATAGTATCAAGAGAGCTTGCAATACCTTGCATCGTAGGCGTTCATGAACTTGATAAACTCAAGGACGGTAGCCACATACACGTCAATGCCACAAATGGGGAAATTTCTCTTCTTAACTAATTTCTTCCTCTGCGTAACGATTGTATAGCAACGGAATTACGATAAGTGATGAAACGGTTGAAAACAAGAGCCCAAAGATAATAGAATACGCAAGTGGCCCCCATGTTTCATCTGAAATAGCAAGCGGTGCCACACCAGCAATGGTAGTAATTGTCGTCAAAAGGATTGGTTGCAACCGCATCTTTGAACCTTCCAAAACAGCGATTGTTTTATCCATACCTTCTCGGCGATTCTCGTTAATACGGTCGATAAGAATAATTGCATTGTTCACCACAATACCAGCAAGTGCCACCACACCAATAACGCCAGGAAAACTTAGTGGCAATCCCACCAAGAAAAGACCCGGGATCACACCGATAAATGCCAGTGGAATAGTAATGAGAATAAAAAGTGGTTGACGATATGACTGGAACTGCCATACTAAAAGAGCAGCGATGAGGAAAATTGCCAAAAACATGGCTTTAAACATATCGGAAAAGGACTTGTCAATATCTTCCCTTTCACCACCAAGTTTTACAACATACCCATCAGGAACGTACACTTCATCCTGTCGCTTTTCAATTTCAGCAAAAATAACCTGTGCTGGAGTGTTTGCAAGTGTTTCAGATGTTACCTTTACAATCCTCTGACCATCTTCATGTTGAATCTGTGAACGACTTGACTGTAAGGAATTTTTCGTAAATGCGCTCAGAGGAATATCCCCTTGTGGAGTCGCAATAGTAATCGCAGAAATCGAATCCAAAGAAATATTGTTTGCCGTAGGATCATCTTCACTCCCTTGTGCCAAATCATATTTCACAAGCACATCGATATCTTCCCCATCTTTTCGAACTATCGTTGCGTCAACTCCTGAAACCGCATTTCGCAAAGTCTGCGCTATTTGCAACGTATTTGCTCCATAAAGCTGCGCCTTGACACGATCAACCGTAAGCACAAATTCTCCTGGAGAATCTTGAATATTGGTCTTTACATTTTTCGTGTTTTCTATTGACTTTACAAGCTCTTCATAGTCGCCTGCGATACTCTCCAGTACAGCAATGTCGTCACCCTGAATAACAACCTCTACTGGCGCTGCAGATGGCGGACCGTCACTTTGTTGCCACACACGAATTTTTGCCTTATCAAAATAGGCAAGCTTATCGGTGTATTCATCTACTAAGTCATAACTCTTTGTCTTGCGCAACTTTCCTTGTTCATGCAGTTTAATCACAAAATGAGCGAGATGTGTAGAGCCAAGTGAACTGTTACTTGAAACACTTCCGTCTCCAGAGCTTGAACCTACATTGGTGACAAAGGATTCTATTCGGGAATCCTGCACAAGCAAGTCCTCAATCTCTGGCAAAACACTGCTTGTAACATCAAGTGGAGTGCCAAGCGGCTTCTCTACGTCGATAAACATAATGGGAAAATCTGATGGAGGAAACATATTCACACGAACAATACCCACTCCTACCATAGCAATTGCCCCAACAAATGCCAAAATAAGCCTTCGCCTAAGCTTTTTAGCTTCCTTTTTATTATACAAAAGTCCAGAGAGTTTTTTTCCGTACCAGTCGTACATCTTCTGAATCTTTTCCTTTTTTCCTGCTTGGACTTTTTGGATTCGACCAATGACACCGGAAAACCGTTGCAAAAACTTCCCTTGCTTGCCATCTCGCTGCTTTGGTGGCTTTTCACGGAGCATTCTCGATGCAAGTGTTGTAATAATTCCAAGCGCAACAAACAAAGAACCAATCAAAACACTACTCACTGTTACCGGAATAGTTTCAATAAACTTTCCCACAATTCCAGAAGAAAGCTTCATTGGTAAAAACGCGAACACCGTAGTGAGTACCCCTGCAATAAGCGGAAGTCGGAACTCACGAATAGCCTTTCGGGCAGATTCTTTTGCAGTCAATCCCTCTTTCTTGTTTACATAAATGGCCTCGGTAATGACAATAGCGCTATCAACGAGTACTCCAAGCGAGAGAATCAAGGAGAACAAAGTCAAAAAGTTCAGGGTATAGCCAAGATATGACAAAATAATAAAGCCAACAAAAAAGGTTAATGGAATAGAGAGACCTGCAAGCACTGCCTCCTTTACTCCCAAGAAAAAGTACAAAAGCAAAAAGATAAGAATAATGGTCTGTATCCCATTTTTTGTGAGATTTCCAAGATCCCTTTCTATGTAATCAGCATTTTTCAAAATTGGAGCGATGGTGAGATTTTCTGGCAAGATTGCAGCCTTTTGTACACTCTCTATTTTTGACTCTATCGCCCGTGTTATATCAATAATATTCCCTCCACTGCGCTTAAAAACAAGAAGCGTAATGGAAGGTTCTGGATCGCTTCCGGAAACGCTCAGCCGAGATTGAGTACTTGCTTTGCTCAGTCCATCAATTACCCTTCCAACATCACTGACAAGTATTGGCGAGCCTTCTAATTGACGAATCGGCACACTGGCAATATCCTCAACATTCTGAAATCTCCCCTCAAGGCGCAGCGTATAATTGGAAATACCAGTTGTGACCGTTCCGGCAGGTATATCGGTGTTTGCAGAACGAATAGCACCGGTGACATCAGTAAGAGCCAAACCAAACTCATCAAGTTTTGCCTTGCTTACGATCACCTGATATTCACGATCTTGTCCACCGATAATCCGAACGGTACTAACACCTGGAACAGCCTCTATTTCATCCTTAAGCTCTTCTGCAAAGTTTTTTATCTGGACGCTTGAGTAAGGGCCTGATAGTGCCATGGTCAAAACTGACTGATCTGCTACGGCAATCTGTGTGACGATGGGATCCTCAGCGTCATCAGGAAGATCAATTTTTGCGTTATCTATAGCATCCTTAAGATCGGCGATTTTTTCGTCGGCGTCAGCGTCGATTTCAAACTGGACGGTAATGCTTGACACTCCATCTTTTGAAACCGATGTAAATTCATCTAGCTCGTCGAGACCATTAATCCTATCCTCTATCGGATCAGTGACGAGCTCTTCCACGTCCTGCGCATTTGCTCCCGGATAAACGGTTGTTACCACAGCGATTGGCACTTCAATTTCAGGAGAAGACTCCTTTGGCATCGACCGAATCGACAAAGTACCCAAGAGGATGACACAAAAAAGCGCTACGTACGTAAACTTGTAGTTGTCTATGAAAAATTCCCACAGGTGACTCTTTTTGTCATTACTCATATTACTGTAGCTGAACAGTTTGTCCGAGTTTTATCGATCGGACAGAAGAAAGGATGTTCATGTTTGCATCAATTCCAGAAAGGACTTCCACATCCTCACCAATCACTCTTCCAAGCTCTACTGGAACAGCCTGTGTCGTCTGATCATCGTCAAGTATGTACACAGAGGCACCATGCGTCGACGTCTTCACTGCCTCAAGAGGCACAAGAAATGTCTGCATCGTCTGCTCACTATTTGAGCGTATCGTTACATCCATAAACTCACCAATAACATAGCTCACCGAGGTATCACTAAGTGCTATAACCACCTCAACTTTTCTTCGTGTCGGATCAATGCTAGGTGAAACACGAGTAACCTCTCCGACCTCAGCACCATCGCTCTGACGATACACCTTAGCACCTACCGCAACATAGGCCACATCACTACTACTAATGTAGGTTTTGAGCTGATACCCCTGTGTATTGACTACAGCAGATACAAGTGCCCCACCGGTTGCAAGATCTCCCACACGAAGTGGCATGGCAGCAACGGTTCCATCGATAGGACTCGTGATAATGGTCTTTGCAAGCTGAGCCTGAATGAGAGCGGCGTTTGCTTGAGCTTGTCTCACCCGCGCTTCACTCGCTCTGACATTGAGCTGCCCCTGCTCTACCATAGACTGCTGACTAAGAATCTGCTCTTGACGAGTGCCGGCCTGCGTAAGCGTAGACTGTTTTATCGCAAGGTCAACCGCGTTTTGAGCAGCTGTTATGGCATTTTGATTAGCAATTTTTTGTTGATCTATCCTTTGAATGTAATCCTCAATTCGAGTGACGAGTCCATTGAGTGTTGAACGCGCCGTGTTGATCTGTCCCTTGTAATTATTTCGCTCGGTTTCTCCAAGCCCGATTGCAGCGTCAGTTGCATCAACACTTGCCTCCAAAAAAGGTAAAAATGATGCCATATACTTACGCGCTTGCGCCAGATAGAGATAGCGCTGCTGATTGTCGGGAATAAGTGCGTCAATTTCCTGCTTGAATTGATTCATCTTCGTTCGAGCAAGATGCCTCCCCCACTCAGCATCAATTTTTGCCTGAGAATTATACGAATCAAAGACGAGTCGTGGAAGATCACTTGAATACTCCTGTGTATTACCAAACACACTACTAATTTGTCTATTGAGAGCATCATCGGCCGAAATATAAATATCATTGAGAAAGCTCGGAATATCATTGTAAATGTCCTGCAAATCTGCTTTTGCTTTTTGCTCAGTCACCTTGAGCTGCTTTTGTGCATTCTCCACCTGTGTAAGGGCAATGTCTTTTTCTTCCGAACGGGCACCACTTGTCATCTCGTCAAGCTTGATCTGTGTTTGGTTTAAGCTTGTTTTTGTCTGCTCTACTCCTATCTGTGCATCTTCTATGCTTGCATAGGCCTGCTGGAGCTGCGCATATAGATCCGCGTTGGACAGACGAAGCAAAACCTGACCCCGCTTTACAGGGTCTCCAATTTTGGCACCGATATACTGGACCTGTCCCGTCGCCTGACTACGAAGCTCTACCTGCTCCAAAGCCTCTAACTCACCGACAACATTGACGGCATCCTGCTCTTTTACGAGGTCAGAGGTAGCAAGAAGGGTCACACGGGGAATTTGTGCTTCTTCCTGCTTCCCCGTTTGTGCGGAAAGAATTCTGTACCCTGCAAGAATAACGAGCAAAGCTACCACCAAAATGGTAACCAATCTTTTGCGCTCGATTTTTATGTATTTTCTCATAAATAGTGGCTTTTTTATGTACGACTAGAGTAGCATAAAATACCACCTTTTCGGCATTGAGTCAAGGTGACATGATAGACGTAGGTCACATACAAAGAAAAAAGCGCTTCATAGCGCTAAATTTTCTTAATGTACTCTTTTTTGACTTTTTCAAACTCTTCCCGATACTGCTCCTTGATCGGGTCTCCAGGCGGTAACTCAATTTCCAGTGGATTGACAAGTGTCCCATTTTTTTGAATTTCATAATGTAGATGAGGTCCCGTAGAAAAACCGGTAGATCCAACATAGCCAATTATTTGCCCCTGCTTAACATGTACACCATACTTGATCCCAGTTCCATATCTTGATAGGTGCGCGTAGTGGGTTTGGTATATGCCATTATGCCTGACTTTCACAAAATTCCCGTAGCCCCCATTGTATCCTGCATACACAACGGTTCCATCAGCAGTAGCCATAACCGGCGTACCTATAGGCGCCGCATAATCTATGGCCCTATGTGGAGTGGTTTGTTTGGTTACCGGATGAAAACGTGCATAGGTAAATCCTGACGTAATACGAGAATACTTGAGTGGTGCACGCAAAAACTGACGAATGGTTGAATTTCCATCTTCATCATAATACCCAGCATTTTCTCCATCATCAAAGTAAAAAACCATGTGCTTATTTCCCATGTTAGTAAAACTGGCAGCCAAAATTCTGCCCGGGCGTGCCTGCTGTCCCCCGCGTAACCTATCTTCATACACCACAGCAAAACTATCGCCCTCTTGTACCTGTGTAGCAAAGTCGATATTCCACGCCAGTACCTCTGCCATCTCGAGTATTGTTTCGTCAGTCAAACCTGCTTGCTGACCAGCAACAAACATAGAACTTTCGATATGTGCACTCACGGCTTTTATTGTTACGTCGTATTCTATTGGTTTTCTCTCTACGGCAAGTACCTGAGGAAAAATTTCAAGATACTCCTCCGTGCTAATATCGTATTGGATCTTCTCCAATTTTCCATCAAGAGACAAACCAACAAAGTTTTTTCCGGCCACGATTCTCGTCAAATCATATGTGTCTGCAGTACTAGACACCAATTGGAGCATTGTACCATAATCAACTCCATAGTATTCCATCACTTTTGCTATGGTATCGCCTGGCTGAACGGTGTATATATCCTTTTGATATTTTGGTGCTTCACTCTGACCACGTTGCGCAACTTCCTGCTGGGCAAGCACATAATCCCCATCTAACACGTCGCCACTTTCATTATCAGAAAAAAAGAAAAGCCAACCGGCAAAGCCAGTGGCTACAATGATAATGGTGAGAAGCTTTTTCATGTCCTCAATACTACGGTTATTTTTGGGTGTATATATCCAAATCAAATTCCATCATGTCATCAATCATCTTATCACCAAGTTCTTTAAAAAACTTTCCAGAGCCATAGGTTATTCCCCAGAGCGTTCTATCCAGCTTAAACTGGGCAGTTGCATGTTCTACCCCATCCACACTTTCTATCTTTGCTGGAAATTGAATGTTTCTCCTTACATCCTTGATGGAAAGGTCTCCGGAAATGTTTTTTACCCCTTTGAGCCCTGCATCACGGACAAGAGTAAAGGCAATTCGTGATGTCGGGAAGTTTACAACATCAAAAAAGTCCTCGTTCTTGAGATGATCATCGAGTGAAGTGACATCGCCGTCTGTCTTGATCGTATTCATATCCATCACAAACTGTCCGCCAATGAGTATCCCATCAAGATAATAGAGTTCGGCAGCTTGGATATCTACCGTACCGCTATACGACGTGTCCCCATAACTCTTTCTTCCGGTCCAACGCACTGTGCTTTTTTCAAGATCTATAGTTTTTGTTACACTACCTTGCGGAATCTGCGCTCGATATTCCTGAAAAAGTCCCTGCTGCGAAGTATTTAGGACGTCAATATCTACCTGTTTGTCTTTACTGCCACAGCCTCCGACAAGTAACATTCCAATAAGTAATACGGCAAATGATATCTTCTGTTTCATATATATACTTTAAGTAAACATTATAATAGCACAAGAATGACCTCGCGACAACTAAAGGTAATCCAAAATTGCCTCATAGTTAATAAAGCCAAAAAGAGAATAGAAAAACTCTATCCACAAAACAAAAGCATCAAACACCATAAACACTCCGAGGACAACCAACAAAATTCCACCCAGGATACTCACCACGTTTAGAAACCTTTGAAAAGCAGTCATAAACTGAAGTGTTCGAACAATAAGAGCCGCGCTGAGTAGAAAAGGAACGGCAAGACCCAAACTAAATATTCCAAGGAGACCCGCGCCAGAAAACAATTGTCCTTTTGTCGCAGCAATAGTAAGAATACTCCCCAAGACAGGTCCGATGCAGGGTGTCCATCCAAATGCAAACGAAAGACCGAACAAAAAACTACTGTAAGGCTTTCCCGGCTTAAGTCTTTCAAAAAAAAGAAAACTCCTTTTTTTGGTCAAAACGGTGAGGCCAAGTGCATCAAACGCATGCATAAGATAAAGACCAAAAAAAATGACTACCAAACCAGCAAGACGAGTAAGTATCTCACGATGCATTGCGAGCGCCTGCCCAAAAAAACCAAAAATGCTTCCCATCAAAACAAAAACCAACGAAAAACCAAAGACGTAAGCAAGTGCATTTTCAAGAATACGCCTTTTGGAAAAGGCATTGCCTTTGAGATCTTCTACCGATGCACCAGTAATAAAACTCATGTACGCCGGCAGAAGCGGGAAAGTGCATGGCGCAAAGAAGGTAAATACTCCGGAAATAAAGGCAGCGATAAGAAATGGAAATTCCATACAGACTAATATTATGCATGTACATTGTAGCTCTTTCTTTCACTCCAAACAAGGTGTGAAATTCACACTTTTTTTGGCACACAAAGCCCCCACGTTAGCCAAAGTGGCTTGCGGTACTTTCAAGAAAAGAATTAAGTCCATTTGTTGGCCTGCCTATAGCATATCCCAGCCACTGCACATGAAGATAAGGAAGGATCCACTCCTCCTCAGGTTCCGTGTGGTCTGGATGCTCATGACTGTGCTGATCATGTGGTTTTTCGAGTGAATAACTCCCCTTCTCTCTATGATGCACCTGCTTAGGTACTGGTGAATGACCTACTTTGTGAGACTCATGTCCTGTATCCTCTTTGTGAGAAGGCTGCAACGAAAACGACGCACTGAGAAGTTGCGTCGTTATTACGAAGAAAAGTGTTGCGGCAATAATCCTACTGCCTCTGGATTGTCCCATGTTTATTATCATCTTTCTGATATTAGGGACTGTTATTGGGTCTATATTATCATACTATCACAATTTTGTCAAGCACAGTTATGCACAAGCTATTTTTTTTACTAAAATTAAACTAATTTTGTGCTTTCTTCATCTATACACGATAAAAACACCACCCTTGATTCAAGACTTTTCCTCACTCTACCACTATTTGCCAAGCACAAAGAAATCTTGTATATTATGCATACAAGTATTTATTCTTTAAACATGCTTTATGCAACAAAAAACACTTAACTCAAACTTGCCTCTTTTCCTTTTGGCTATTTCCTTAATTGCCTTGACCGTACTCTTTGCTGGCTGCACGAAAGCCAAAACTCAGGTTTCTGATACGACTGCTGGGGAGAATATGGAGGTAAACGAAGCTGATGATAGCATGATGAACGACGACATGATGAACGACGACATGATGAACGACGACATGATGAACGACGACATGATGGACGACGACATGATGGACGACGACATGATGAACGACGACATGATGAACGACGACATGATGGACGACCAAATGCAGACCATCTCGCTCTCAGGGAAAAATTTTGCATTCCTCATGAATGGAGAGGAAAACCCCACCCTTCGTGTCAAAAAAGGACAAAAAGTCAGCCTTGAATTTGTAAGTGACTCAGGATTTCACGATTTTGTAGTAGATGAGCTTGGTGTAGCGACTGACCGAGTACGTGACGGTGAAGGATCAACTACTGTTGAATTCACTCCAGAAAAAACAGGAACCTTTGAGTACTACTGTAGTGTGGGAGAGCACCGCGCAAATGGTATGAAGGGAACCATCATTGTGGAATAACCCGTTTTTCAACCAAAAACAAAAACACCAGCTGTTGCTGGTGTTTTTTATTCTTACTCTATACCACTTCCTTCTTCGTATTGGGCCAAATCATCGACCTCGAGAATCCTGTCCGTTCGATACCCGAGTCTATCAAAAACTCTCAAGCTCTGTATGTGACGCTTTTGGGTTCTTGAAGGATCCTGAGGATTCGGCTCAAGTCGGTATACTCGACTATCCCCTTTTGCTTTTATCAGGGTAAATCGAGGATGTCTTGAGGCATCACGAATCTCTTCACCATCGGCATACTGACTCAATAAGTCATCAGATACGTCTTCAATCCAATCGTATGAGTAGTTCAATGATTCAAATACACTCCCTGAACGAATCCAATACTTTTTTCCTCCCTGCAGGAGATACACCTTTGGATCTCCAACCACTTTTACAACCGCACCTTCTCCGGCATTGTATAAACGCCCAAGAGGCATAAATCTAAGACGATCCTCAGCGATACTGTTTATTCTGTCATCAACCTGGACTTCACCCCAACTCGTGAAGTAGGTAAAGAAGACACGGCTGTTGCGAAATGCTCTTTTGGTACACTGCTTTGCCGTAGTATCAATGCGTCCATTATCCAATCGCGGCTCTGTTACAAAGTACACAGCAGAGGAAGAGCGAGATTTGTATGCCTTTCCAACCTCCAAAGGGCAATCAAATGAGATCTCTGGTTGAGGCTGTGCTATAGGCACTGGAGTCAATATAGGCATTGGTGTTGGAACTGGTGTAAATCGTGGAGCAGTCTCATACGCGTCAGCTTCACTCGGCACATCGTCGTTACTTCCCTGATCTGCAGGGGGAAGCCCATCGGCTTCATTTGATTCGGTTGGGCCATCATCCTGGAATGGTTCAAGCGGTGGTGGCAATTCTTCAGGATCATTTTGCACTGGTGGTGGTGAAGGTGGTGGTTGGTTTCCACTGGCTACGGTATCATACGAGCTACTATGCAAACTCACATGAGAATACCTGTTGAAACCAACATAGTACTCTCCTATTTGTTGTGAGGCTGCAAATCTATACATCCCATTCCCCACACTCTCAATCTGAACCGGTGCCTGCTTGCCTAATCCGGCGTAGGAAACAAAACCGGCATTTCCCACGGTATATACATCAATTTCATGGTAGCCTTGCTGATTTCCCCACTGACTATTACTCCAAGGCTGCCCATTTTCATCATATATATACAGCGTTACGGTCTCACCTTGTCCAAATGCACGTGAAGGATAAATTTCTACAAAGGGCTCATTGCGAACTTGGAACACCTCGGAGGCAAAAAATTCTCCTTCAGGCGTTTGCATTCGAAACCGATAATACCCTGGATCATAAGGAGCTTCAAAAGAATAAGTCCCATCATCATAGGAGATGATATTATTTTCTGGCAGAAGTATCCGATGTACCCCCCAAACACCGCCTGGATACTGTGGGTTGACTGAAATCTCCACAAACCATCCCTCTGGGATTGGCACCGGTTCACTTCTGTTGACGTTTTGACGAACATTTGGCTGCGTGTGCAGTGAAAAATGCATTTGGTGACCAGGTGTCACCTTGTTGCTTGAGAGTGAAACGGAAGTAATGTTCCCCGTTGCACTCACCTGCTCCGTGGACGAAAGGAGCATGGCAAGCACAAAAATGCTCGCGGCCACGACCCTAACAATGTGCTTCATAAATATGGCTTACAAATTAGTGTTTTTATTATACCAGAAAATGCTGAGGCGCAACATATATGAAAACATGTATGAATTTGATCCACTTTTGTTTACCCTTCATGAGACTTCATGTATACTGCCACTATTGACCTTCTTACTTTTATCCTATAAAGTCTATGTTTGGTCTAAAAAAATTCTCGATCCTTGTGCTCATCGCTGTTGTACTCCTATTTGAGCCATACGATCCTTTACTCGCGTACGATGCCTCAAAACCTTGGTACCAAAACTACAGCCACAGTGTCTCTCAAAAAACTGCTAACCTTGGATCAATGCCAATTGAGGAATTCTATTTACCCATTCTTTTTGGGGTTGATCTTGGTGACTTTGCTCCAAACTTTGGTGTAGCGCGTGGTGGTGGTTCACGAACACACGAGGGGCAGGACATCATTGCTGCAAATGGAACCCCCATAGTTTCACCGACTTCTGCAGTCGTTACGCACATTCACTACGGAGAAAGTGCCGGGAACTCTGTGTATACTGCAAATCCTGGAAATGAAACCTTTGCCTATCTTCACCTCCAGCGTGTAAATCCCAATCTCTCTGTCGGAGATACGCTGCAAGTAGGAGACCTTCTTGGATATGTTGGCGATACCGGCAACGCCAAGGGTGGTGCCGCACATCTACACTTCGAGGTCTTAAGAAATGAACCAACTGATCCATACCCACGCATAACCAAAGAATTTTCGCCTCAGGAAAAAATGTCACTGGTGTGGAGAATGTTTGAAAGCATGACTGAGGCAGACAAAAAACACGTCGCCGGTTTTTTGGGAACCGAGTATAGGGAAGACTTCTCACTCGCCCGATCAAGAGGTTACCCATTACCTCCTGAGATTGTTCACGTACTCGATAACCCAGATACCTATCTCCAACCACAGCTTGATTTGACTGTAGGTTCGTCTGGCCAGGAGGTTGCCAGGCTTCAACAGCTCCTGATTGACGCCAATGCTGGTATTTATGCGCAAGGACTTGCTTCGGTTCGAGCTACGGGCTATTTTGGATCACTTACCTCTTCGGCTCTACTTGAATACCAACTTGCCAAAGGTATTTCACCTGCAAACGGATACTATGGAAAAGAAACTCGTGACTATCTTGAAGCGCGCTCAGTCAAATCACAGGATCCATTGCCTATCGTTGAAGATTCTTCTACTGAAGTGGTGCCAAATCAACCTCTGCCAGAAATCCTGATATCACCCAAAACAACATACGACCTGTCGCATATGCCAAATTCTGATTTATCATCAGGTGATAAGGGGATTGGAGTAACATGGCTCCAAACATTTCTCATTGCACAAGACACTGGTCCACATGCGAAATCTCTTTCTGATGTTGGAGCAACAGGATACTTTGGTCAATTAACGACAAAAGCACTCGCCGAATATCAGGCGACACAAAATATCTCACCGGCCATCGGGTACTACGGTCCGCTGACTCGAGCGAGAATAAAAAAGTAGTCAAGTTTCTACATCCAAAACAAAAACCGGCTTCATGCCGGTTTTGTCTCTTATATATCTTCTTCGTAGAGTATTGCACTCTCCTGACTGGAGATACATATCGCTGATGATCAAGGCTCTCACATGCTCTCCAGCAACCTGAGAGGGATAACACCGTGATTCTTTTTCACTGGTCTGCGCAGCGCCTAAATTACATCCTCTTGAATTGGCTGTGCAACCTCTACAATATTTACATTGTCGAGTATAAGCTCTCCGTCACGCACAATAAAGAATATCCGTGCTTCTCTTCCGTCATACTCATCTGGCACTGTAAACTCTCTTTCATATTGTCTCCATTCGTCTGTAGGAGCTATGTTGTGATACTTTTCCTCAAAATCACTATTGTTCCCTCCAAAGCCAGATATGTGAATGTGTGTTCTGATTCGGTTTCCAGACGCCTTGTAGTCATACGTCAAACGATATGTCTTTCCAGGCACAAAACTGAGATGCTCAAGAGTCACCCCTGCGTTCTTTCCAAGAGAATCAACATTCATTACAACACTTGATTTTGCATTGTCATAATATTTGTACACAAGATTTGGTGTCCCATAATCTCTCCAATTGGCACGTCCAGCCTGTGACATGTCCCCATCCACAAACATGCGTGGTTCTGAAATTTCTTCAATTACAACATTATCAATGTATGCATCACCATCTTTCAGGGTAAATACCAAATTTACCGGCCCATCAAGAACCTCTGGAAGGGTAAATTCTCTTACAAGTTCATTCCACTCTTCAAGTGGAAATCCACCTACAGTTACATTTCTCATGTAACGAACTGCCAGAGCTCCTTGGTAGTCAGCATTTGAACCATTGATCCCAATGCGTTGGGAGAGTACACCTGAGGCAAGCTGGTAGCGTACTGAGAGCCTATAGCTCTTGCCAGCCTCAAGTGGAAGATTCTTTTGTTGGATTCCGGCATGCTTTCCAAGAGTCTCAAGGTGTAAGCTTGAAAGCCCTTCATATCGTTCATCAACCGTTTTGGCAGCTACATTAGGATTTCCCCATACTGACCAATTTGCTGTTCCAATACCTTCCATATCACCATCAACCACGATTGGCGCAGAAGTCAGATCAACAGGAGTCATATTGACGTTATCGATATACAGCTCTCCGCTTTTTGCACTCACGACAAAGCGGAAATCACTCACAAAATCCTGCGGAACCGTAAAATATCGCTCATAAATCTCCCAGTTTTCTCCAGTTTTTTCTATTGTTCGGTAACCCACTCCTTCAAAATCTCTATTTGAGTCTCTTATTCCCAACCGAGTTCTCATTTCACCAGAAAGCAATCGATAGGCAAAGGAAAGTCTATAGGTCTGTCCAGCCTCTACACCAAGATTGGTTTGTTGCAAACCTGAACCCTTGTCTTCTCCGGTCACCAGATGCAAGCTATGTCCTCCAAAATAAAAACTTGAAGCATCTGTTTTCTCGAGAACTTCTGGTTGACCCCATGGACGCCAGTTTACCGTACCAATACTTCCAGGAGTATAGTCGTCTGTCTCAAAGTTCCCATCACAGACAATTGGACGACTCACTGGTGCCTGTTCATAATAGTTGATCCCACAAACAGTCGCGATTGGCAGGAGTGGCTCAGGATTATTTCCCATAGCCTCTACTACCGCGTTGTAGGCGTTCACGCGCTTGCCAGACTTTACCGCTCCAGCAAGTGTGCCGAGGACATCTCCGGTATTCATGATGATCTCCTTGACCTGTAGCCAAGAGAGATCAGAATTCGCTGACCAAACCAATCCAGCAACACCACTGACTATAGGAGTAGCCATTGAGGTCCCGGTCTTATAATTGTAATCATCGAGCGTTTCGTCAACAAAATTAGTAATAGCGACAGCATCAACCGCACATCCTGCGCCAACCGTTCCATTTTCCGGATTACTATCTGTTTCCCAAACAAAACGTGCTGCAAAATTTTCTGTAAGGTACTGCTCTGGAATATACCCCCTCAGATTCGCATAAGCGAGGTCATTTTCATCAGAATTATTGTCAATCAACTGCTCGTCATACTGTAAAATACGATCAAAGTTTACCCCATCTCCACTAAATTCCAAACTCATACTATCACGAAAGTATTCTTCCCAAGTATTATCATAGTAATCCGTGTCACAGGCAGTCAAAAAGGAAAACTGCGGAGAAATTTGATTTCCAGACAAATCAATAGTAGGAAGGTTCAAAATAGAAACATGATTGTCTCGATAGCTTTCAAGATCATCTCCCATAAGCGCATGACGCAGTTCGTCAATGGCTCCACCCCCTTGAATGACATTCGTCTGATCAATTCTTTGAAGTTTTTCAATAAAATCACCCGCCACCCATGTATCTTCGGTCGTGTATCCTGCTGGCAGTTCAGGTCCTTGATCCGCGTGGCCAAGATGCAAGTAATTTCTCCTAAATGTAGGCACGGTTGAAAGAACATAATCTCCTGGTGCTCCAACATCAACACTGTTTGCCCCATATTGCGAATATGCTGATCGCACTCCGTCTTCACTCGTTGCAGCAACACAGATGATGTTGTCAAGATCGTAGCTGCAAGGATAAAAGCCATATTCATCATTGTCATACCCCCAATTTCCTGCTGCGGCAATAAAAAGACCTCCCGATTGTCCAAATCGATTGATAGCATCATAGAGAGATCGTGAGTAATATCCTCCACCCCAACTCGCATTGATAACTTTTACATTGTTTTGGATGGCAAAATCTATGGCACTGATCACATCACCGACAATAACTCCACTTTCATCTCCCACACGTAAGGCCATAACCTGAGCGTTCCAATTTACTCCGGCTATTCCCTTTTCATTGTTTCCACCTGCAGCAATAATTCCTGCTACGTGAGTTCCATGACCGTGTTCATCTCTTGGGTCGTTATCGTTATCTGCAAAGTCCCATCCATGATTTGGACAAACCATGTTATTTCCGAACGCGTCCTTACACCCCTGAGAGCCGTCCCACATATTTGATGCAAGATCCTCATGAGTAAAGGAAACACCACTATCAAGAACCGCAATAATTGGTCCATCGTGACTTCCCGTTGTTACTGACCATGCCTGTTCGGCACTGATTCCTGCCTCTGCACTATTTAGACCCCATTGCTCACCATAAAAAGTATCGTTTGGCACAACTGGCTCTGCAGTCTCTTGGTCAAGAAACGAAAATACATAGTTAGGCTCAGCGTACTGAACGCCTGGGTCATTTTTTAGGTTTTCCAAAAGCTCCTGAGTGGTTTGTCCTGCAGTGGCATGAAGCACCACGAGGTCCGAAGAACCTTGATCCGGTCTCACTTCAAGATTTTGTCCCCAAGTAAGACGTCTTTCCTCCACTTCTCTTCGAGACCCAGGTTGAAGTTTTACTACGACTTCTCCTTCGACATAGTCTCGTTTCTTATCTTTTTGAGCTTTTTCAAACTCATCACTGACATACTCATGAGTGACTGGCGCACCAACAGGGATGTAACGATCCTTTTGGATCGGACCCTCCATCTGCCTATCTAACGATGCTCGAGCAATCTGCACTGGCTGTCTTGGTACGACAACCGTTTGAGCACGCAAAGTCTGTGCGGTGGCTGGTGTCGCAATAAGCGAAAAAACGGTCATAACAACAGTTATGCCGGAAATCATGCGAAACGCAGGAGTTTTCATAGAAATAAGGTTATGAATCTAAAAGGCATGAGACCCTCAGCAAGCTTTTATGCAAGTAGATCTTTATACCACAAAATGAGAATTTTGTCAAGTCTTAGCAAAAAAAAGCTCTCTCTAGGGTAGAACGTTCTTTCCGCAAACGTATTACACCTCCTATGAGGCACCACGTGCCTGATAAGCAGTATGCTTCCAAAATCTGCCTTTTTGAAACTGGAGCTTCTTCCAATTATAGAAGAAATGCAGCTCACAAAGCGTCAAAGGAAGATCTGCCTCAATGGCATTCTTATCAAATCCATCACAATCAAGCAATCCGGGAACTCCTGAGATAGATTCCTGCCCATCCTCATTAATATACAGATCAAGATCATGCATACCCAAAAGGTTGGGATATTCCCTCCTTGCTTCAAAGATAGAGTACCCCTCAAGTGAATGAGACTCGTTTATACCAAGCATGTGCAGCAGTGTTGGTGTAAAATCAACACCATTTGCGCGCGTATATACTTCATTATCAAGCGTCGAAGAAGGAATATATGTCATGAAGACGTTTTGGTCGTAATAACTCAGGTCTAAATCCTCTGGAAATGCCTTTCGTACCGGTTGGCTTGGAAATGCCGCGTGATCCGCCACCAAAACGAGCATGGAATTTTGTGCTAGATCACTTTTGCGAAAATCGTCCCAAAACTCTCCAAAAGCTTCGTCTGTTGAATAAAATGTATCAAACACATCATCACTTCCATCATCAAGTCTGTGTCCATCTTTTGGAAAGGCATATGGCGGATGAGTATCAACCGTTGAATACATCATTAAAAATGGTCTTTCGTCATGAGCATGTTGCTGTGCAAACTTAAAAATTTCAGGAAACATCTGATGGTCTGAATACCCCCATGACTTTGCGTCTTCTTGAATGTATGCTGACATTTCCTGTGTACCAAGGACATCATCTACACCCATATTTACAAACATGCGATTCTTGTTTCCATAATCTTTCTCAACAGAGGTCATATATCCAGCGTACCCATAACCATGCTGCTTGAGTATTTCTGGCAAGCACTCGAGTCTATGTCCACTAAGAATTCCCTTGGTTTCTATCTCGACGTGACTTGTAGTCGGATAGTGCGAGCACAGCAGCGAAAGCAAACCAGTGGCCGTAGGTGTACTTGCATTATAGTAATTGTGAAAGACCGTTACATCTGGATGCTCTGAAAATCGTTTCATGTTTGGAGTAACATTGCCAATCTCTTGATTGTAAACACTGGTAAGCCGTGAAGAAAATGATTCTAAAAAAAGAATGATAATATTTGGATGCTGCTTTTGAAATTCTTTTCGGGAAACCTTTGGCAATGCATCTGTGTACATGTCATCTCTACTTATCAAATAAAAATCCTGGTAGTTATAAAAAATACCAAATCTTTCAAGTTTTTTTTGAAGTGCTTCTGGAAGCTCGCTATAATCTGAATTGACCTCACTATGATGCACAAACGGTCGAAGGACCAAACGTTCCGGCAAAGTAAAATACAAATCATATCTCATGACGCATGCTACCAATACGCACAGCGCCGCAACTAAGAAGATCAACTGAGATAAAAACCGGTTTCCCTGTGAAATAGCTAAAAGGAGCCTATACACCCCCCAAAATGCAACCACAAGTGCAATCGCTGCAGCCATCGGCACAGGCTGAAAAAAACTTTTTGCGATTATTGCTACTGCTCCGGTCGCATGCGCCATGGCTGTTGGCGTTATATGCAAGCCCGAATAGTATAAGATGAATGCGTCAACGAATAAAACTAAACTACACAGCGCAAAAAAAGAAACACTCAAGAAAACTTTTAATTTTCTTCTGAAAAAAGGAATAATCTGTAAGGTCAGAAAAAAAATCATCCATACGCTTGAAACTAAGACAGAACGTTTTACAAAAATATTATGTATATGACGCGCTTCTTCGTAGACGTAGAATGTATACGAAAAAGCTTGGTACAGACCCACGACAAGAAACACAAATCCACCAAGACCGAGTAACCTGGCAAGGGCGACTGCCTGTTCCGGGTATTTTTTTCTCAGAAAAAGGAATTCAAGCAACCCAAAGCTTGCACCTATATACAGTACCTGTAATAAAGTAAACACGTGATCCAAAAACTCATCAAGAAACATAGAATACTCCAAAGTATAACCTCCTCCTGAAAAAATGGCAACTTAGCTGAAAACGTATATCACACTATCACGACAAACAAAATCAATAAACAAAAAATACCCATAGGGCATTTTTTGTTTTACACCGTATTACTATACATTTACTTATGCCACCTTCCACGACGTCTTTTGTTCCCCCTTGAACCTTTTGATGATCCTCTTGAATGACCGTTTGGTTGACCTCTAAAGGATCTCTGATGACGTCTGTGCTGTGTTTCTTCGACTGGTGGCTTTTCCCTCTCAGGTGGCAACTCTGGAAGTGCAAGCACAGGAATGGCCTTTCGAATCATCTTTTCTATTCTCCGTATGTCAGACTTTTCTCCGGGAGTCACAAAAGAAATGGCCTTTCCAAATCTTCCCGCTCGCCCGGTTCTTCCAATTCGGTGTACATAATCTTCAAGGCTATCAGGCAGATCAAAATTGATAACCAAAGAAATATCTTTCACATCAATACCACGGGCAGCAATATCTGTAGCAACCATTACACGGAACCTGCCCTTGCGAAACCCATCGAGTGCCATCTCTCGTTGACGCTGTGAACGGTTCCCATGAATTTCCGTTGAAGTATGTCCCATGTTTCGGATGTCACGAGCAATTCTTTTTGCCCCGTGCTTGGTACGAGAAAAAATGAGGATAGTGTCGCTGCTATACTTTGACAAAAGTGAATCAAGCAAACGCATTTTTTTGTTTTTGAGGACAACAAAAATTTCTTGCTCAACATTTTCAGCTGAGGTTCCTTCAGGTGCCACCTCAATCCTTAGTGGTAATTTCATAAACTCACTGGCAAGCTTGGAAACTGACTTTGGCATGGTCGCAGAAAACAAAAGCGTCTGGCGCTGCTGTGGCACGCCTTTCATAATACGTTTTATATTCGGCAAGAAACCAACATCAAGCATTCTGTCAGCCTCATCCATGGTGACGATCTTTACATCGCGCAAATGACATGCTCCCTGATTAACCAGATCATCAAGACGCCCTGGTGTTGCTACAATGATATGTGGTTTTTGCTTGAGTGCTCGCACCTGAGCATTCTGAGAGACACCACCAATGACTGCAACACTTCGCAATCCAAGGGGTCTTCCAATAGCG
The DNA here is from genome assembly GCA_020632445.1 of Candidatus Nomurabacteria bacterium. GTDB lineage: Bacteria > Patescibacteriota > Patescibacteriia > Magasanikbacterales > UBA922 > 1-14-0-20-39-34. Next base: position 107,352 of record JACKFN010000001.1, read on the forward strand.
TCAAGAGAAGCATGCACCTGTCCTGCAAGTTCTCTTGTTGGAACAAGTACAAGCCCCTGTCCCTTGCCTGAAATAAGCCTTTCAATCATTGGAATACCAAAACCAAGGGTCTTTCCGGTCCCTGTTTGTGCAATTCCTACTATGTCTTTTCCTTCAAGCGCGTCAGGAATCACCTGATGCTGGATGGGTGTTGGGGATACAAATCCCTTTTGGTTGAGGGCCTCTAGCAAATTGCGAGAAATCCCAAGGTCGGCAAACCGACCAGTCTTGTTATCTTTCATAAAAAAAAGTATGACCCGATTATTCTTGAAGTCATACTTTTGACATAAAAGATTCGAGCCGCCCGAAAGTCACACAATGACTGTGGGCATATAAATGAATACTGTATACTAACACGTCCAAGGAACTTTGTCAAGTATAGGCTTATCTTGCACAAAGGCCCCAAAAGTATTTAGGGCCTTCATCTACAAAAAGTTATCCTCTCCAGATTCTCTTCCCAGCCTTCCAGCCGTACTTTGCCACGAGTAATAGAATCAGTAGGTAAAGCGCATACTGAATAATCAAGAGCAGTATGGTTACAAGACCAATCGTGAGATCCTGACCGACCTGATTGATATTGCGAACAAAATCTTGGACGGCAAACTTCCAGGAATCCTTTAGATCTTGCGTGTCGACGTATTTATTTTCAACCACATTCACAAAGAAATATGTATACTCCAATCGATCAAGCTGTTCTGCTTTTGCCCTAAGAAGCTGATCAAGCTGAGCACTAACGACAATTCTTTCTTGCGTAAGGCGCTCAATGGTCTTTACTTTACTATCAATAATACTAGCAAGCGCGTCCGCGTTTCTTGATGCGTGAGCGACTTCTGTAATGTCTTCATAGGCAGTAATTGCCTGTTCAAGTGTACTTTCTATTGTTTCCTGTTTCCGTTCGAGAATTTCCTGTTGGCTTGTAAAATCCTCGAGGAGTCCCTTTATCGTGTACGTACTTTCAGAGAGGTCTCGTACATGCAAATCATTGATACGGGCCAAAATTTCATCACTGACATCTTTCTTTACCTTAAACGTGTATGAACATCCACGCTCATATTCATCGGCATTTTCAAAGATAACATCGGCACGTGATTTAAGCTCTGCAACTTTACCGCACGTTTCCTGAGCATTTCTCGTCTCAATATAGGCATTGTACCTCTTCACCTCATATTCTTCTGAATCGTCTCCCACAGGAGAACCTGGCATAGGTGGCTGTGGAGCAATGTTGCGAGCAGAAAGCGCAACCCCTTCCCCTCCCATTCCAAATGCGCTTTCTTCCATAGCCATGTCTCCGGCATATGATGGCATGATAGCGGGCGCACCACCAGACATTTGTGCACTCATCTTTGCAAACGGAGAGGGTGCATTCCCAAAAAACATGCGAGTTAAAAAGGCAATCACGACTACGACTACGACTACAAGTCCAACCCCCCTCCAAAAAAGTCGAGCATTCAAATTCATTTGTTTGAAAAAATCCATATGATTAAAGTTAATTTCCTCCTCAATGGCAGTATATCACTGCAGGGTGCATGTTACAATATGAGCTCTGAGCAAAACTACGTCCTTACCGATCGATACACCCCCCAAACAAACGAGGTACATACATGTATCCCCAAGAGAATACTCACAGGATACTGATATTGAAAAACATACAGCGGAAAAATAATCAACAAAAATAACGCGATGGTGATACTACAAGATAGGACCAAAAAAAGCATATCGTCCCCAAAAAAACTCTCCAGCATATTTTTTCGGTATTCTCTTTTCCAGTAGTTTTTTAAAAAAGGGGTTACTCTCCTTTTCCATTCGGCTTTTTGTTTCCTGATGCGTGCAATCTGCTTCTTGTAAGAAAGGAATACATCAGTACACAATATACTTGAAAACGTAATAGCCCATGAAACCACTATCACAAAAACCACAGACGAAAATCCTGACATGAAAAACACAATGAGTAGATTTACTATCCATAGAAAAAAATGTTTTCCATAATGGTGCTGAGAAAACTTTTTCCACTCATGAGGTACATATATAAGACTCAACACTACGAGCATATACACAAAAAGCTCCATATGTCGTGTTGAAAACTGAAAAAGCAAACTCACAAAGAAAACTGGAAGCAAAAAAAAGAAAGCTATATACAACAGAAAGAAAATCGCTTTTGATGTTTTGTGTGAATAGAGAGTATTTTCTGACATGATATAGTTTTGTTTTCTTTCTGAACAACCTCTAAATTATACAACCAAAAATCTATGATACGTATACAAAAATGTACAAAAGAAAATTGGAATAAAAAACCACATCGGAAACTCAGGTACTGAAGCTCCAGAGACCGCTTCACCTGCAGCTAAGGCATCGACATCTGCACTTGACAAAGCACGATCATAGACGAGTACATGATCGATCAAACCGCTTGCATATAAGTTAGAATTTGAAGCTGCACCTACACGAAATTCATTACTACCAGATGCGTTATATGATGAAGCATTTGTATATGTACCGACTGAAGTACCATTAATATAGTATTCAACCTCACCACTTCTTTGAACGGCGACCAAATGATACCAAGTATTTGTTGTGAGCTGACTTATTACCACACGTTGATCGGCAACTCAATACTTTGAGATGTTTATCACATACTGACCACCGACTTGTTCATACTGAAACGCATACCCGGCAGATGAAGGAGTTCCCTTTGCGACAAAAACCCATGAAGCTTCTGGTCCTGGAGCTCCATCTGGACGAAACCACAAACTAATAGAAAAAGGACCATCCTCTACTTCCAAGATACTTTGATCTCCCATAGTGACATAGTCGGTACTACCATTAAAATCAAGAGAACGAACATTTGTGACCTCAAGGGTTGGGACGGTCGTAGAGATGTCTGGAGTGCCAACGAAACTACCATTGTTTCCATGTCCAGACGAATCATATGATATGGTCCCACTCACTTCATCGAACTTCCAATATCCAACGAGAGCATCTTCAAGGGCAGCATCTACTTTAGGGACGTATACTGTGCCTGCACACAAGACACAAAAGAGGAGAAAAAGAAAAAAATGCCCTACCCATATGCTAGCTAAGCAATTTTCACCCCGGGGCTTGATTTTTTTCAATGACATATGAAATCTCAACAGCGCAATTGTATAGATATTTTACTAAATATTTCTACAATTATCAATGAAAGACAAGAGACTGTGTCACTCATAATGTTTTTCTACTTGCTGCATTCATTTTTCAGTTTATTAATAGAGAAAAATATTGAAGCTTGAGAGAATTGCCACTGGAACGAACCCTAAATCTTCCTCTTGACAAATGCTTAAAATTGTGCTATATTTGCTTAATAATAACGTATCTCTATGAAATTTACTCCCTCAAAAAATTACCTTTTCCTTCTTCCGCTTGTAATGATTTCCTCAGGATGTTATATAAGCATTGGAACAGGGTCTCAACCTGAAAACCCAACCATGCCCGAAAAGGAAACCACTGCTGTCCAAGAAAATTTGCAAAATGAGGAGCACAAACCAATGCAAGACACTGATCAAAGTGAAGCTTCAGTTGTCACTGATTCCTTTAGTGACTCTCCAGAAGAACAAATCATTTATACTGAACCATCAGAGCCGACAGAATCTACTACAGCTCACAAACCCCAAGAAAAACCAGAAATACAGGTATCGTCACGAAAAGTAGAATTCATAGTCAAAGATGAAATGGGACAAGAGCTATTTGATGTATTCACCATTGCATTTGTTGATGCTGAGGGGAAGCAAATAAGAAAGTTCCCATATGGTGACAAAAGGATCACTTTTGATGGAATTAAACCAGGAACATACACTATTTCTGCCGGTGCTCTTACGCATCCTGGAGAATCGAGTAGTACATATGCAAGTCAATCCTTTGAATTGACACTCTCTGATAACACATATGATACTGAAGTGGTAACTATCATTGCCAAAAAGAAATAGAGTTCTCCTTGTACGTTAAAAAGTACCCTACGGGGTATTTTTTTGTTCACGTCTTTTAGATACTCCACTTTCCACATCTTCAGTTTACATTTGCCTCTTCTTCTTTCGGTGATGCCGAACCTTTTTGAATTCTTTATAGTCTGCACTTACCTGCTTACTTCCAAAAAAATTTTTCATGGGCTTTCGTTTCAATTATTGTACGGAACTTGTGTATGCCGGTCCATCAATCATTGACAAGTCAGTTTTTTTATGCTTAGATGTAGCCTAGACACCCAGCGGAGGACTACGCCATGTACCACATCGGTTACCAAGACCACCTCGAACTGTGGCACCTACTGTACTCGGGCTACTTGCTCTGGATCATAGGCCTGCAGTTTTTCTTTTTGTTGGCATCCAGTCCAGAACCGATGGATCTTCTCGGCCAGATGAAGCAAAGTACTTTGGGTCGCATCCTCATGGTCTGGATTGGTCTTTCGCTCATTGGGGCGGGGTTGTACTGGTACATGTTGCCGGCAGTGCCCCTTCTAATCATTTCATTTGGTGCACCACTGGGCGCAGTGGTCATCGCAGTCATCTATACGATGTTTGTCTTCATCACAAGCGCCAAACTCCTCATGGAACGTTACGCGCCACAATCAAGCCCCTAGAAACCCACCACTCGTAGCTGTGCCCACCAGCAAACTCCACAATTATTTTTATCTGACAGAGATAATTGAGATCAAAAAAACACCTACTGCGGTGTTTTTTTGTACTTGCTCCCCACAATTCCTCTTTTCGGAACTGTTTGGAGTTTATTTGGATGTCGTGGGAGTTGAGGGAAAATTATTGAAGTTTGAGAAAGTGGCGCCACTGGCGTCCTAATTACGATGGAATAATCTTGTCTGTAATATATTTAAAACAATCATGTTCCTCTCTTTTTGTATCACTAAAGTATTTATCATGGATAGCACTCAAAAAAATGGAATATGATTTGTTGATTGAGTTTAATATAAGACCAACGTTCCACGCAACCTTTTCAGACAATCTATCCTTTGTAATATGCTGTAAATGTTTGTTAATTTTTTTCTTAATAGTATCTGGTATACTTGTACAAATTGAATTAATTTTCAAACCATTAATGCCACAAAAATCAAATGCAAACAAGTCCGAATCGTTTTTTTTACTTTTTGCTTCAAAAAAATCAATCAAATTTCTAGCATGTACCAAAAATGCCTCTAGCTTCATCCTTCTTAGCTGTTCTTCATCAGTAATGAGTGGAACACAACAGTTAAGCTGTTTCACCTCATAAAACACCAAATCAAACTCATTTCTAGCTATTACAGGAACATTTATGCAAAATACTTCATCCATAATATTTACCTACTTACCACTGAGAACCTTTCTTCACCTTAAACTCGCCCTTTCCTTCAGAACGCCTCACCAGATCCTCCATTCTAAACTGGCCCAAATATACTTCAACAGCCTCCATAGCCAACACCTGTACATCACCAAGCCCATTTTTTTCAAGCATAGCCTGCACGTCTTGCATGTGTTTTATTGGAACAATAATGGCTTTGATATCCTCAGGTTTCACAACATCCTCACCTCTAGCCTCATGCACGCCCAGAACCAGCATATCGCTATCTGCCGTCACATCTGTTTTATTGATGCATAATACCGCTCCCCAATTTCCTTCAATCTCTGACTTCATATCGAGCTGCGCATTAAATCCTTTCTGCTCACTTCCTTGCGCAGTAAATGATGTGAGCCATTTTTGAAAACGCTCACTCCTATCAAAACCTTCTGCATCACGCTTGCGCTTCATCTCCATCATTTGCTTCTTTTCTTTTTTTACTCGCCGAGCTGTGTCAAGTAAATTTCCAGCCTCACCAAACTCACGCTTGATAGAATCATACACAAAAAATGGAAAGTAATTGTTGGGATCACCAAGTTGCCATTGTGGTTGATCACTCTCAGTCATGTATTTTGAAGCGTACCATTTAGAATAGAAGTAACTTTCAGTGAGTGATACAAAATCATCATCCCTTGTTGGGTGCCAAATATCTTTGTGAGGCTGCAAACCGTCATGTAGCACACTTTCAAGAATCTCCACGGGTTCATCTTGCTTATTCTCGTCAGGAATCTCTGTATCATCCTTTTTTTCGTACTTTTCTCCAGAATACTTCAGCCTCCCCGTACCATGAAAATAATAGTCATGCTTGAGCCCCTCCTCTGGAGTACCAAAAAAATCTACAAGCTTATCTCGCTGGAGCTCGAGCATTTTTTGAACCCCAGCTGAAGGGTAACCCTGCTCGCTCAAAAAACGGGCGACTTTTTGTTCAAGCCTGCCGGGTGTTCTCACTTCCCACATTCTGCGTTTAAATTTACGCATTTCTTCCTTGGGCGAAGGGTAGTGCCTTTCAATTTCGTCTATAGGTGGAATGGTTCTCCCCATTTCTAAAAAATTTCTCATATTTTGAAGTTTCAATTATTATACCTAAATAGCTACTGAAATCAAAAAAACACCTTTCATGGTGTTTTTTTGTACAATGCTCGGCGGGTGGGCGCTGCGCTATATGAACTCGGCACTTCGTGTCCTCTTGGGAAAACCTTCGGGTTTTCCCAACCTTTCCTCTAAATGTAAGGGGACCCCCCTTACCATCCCCCGTTCAAATCCCACCCTAATCAAAAAAAGCCCAAAGGGCTTTTTTATCTGCTCGGCGGGTGGGATTTGAACCCACGACCAATTGGTTACACGTTCTCCCCCATTTTCATAAGGGCGTGGACTATATCATCACCCGCGAATACCAGATCTTGCCTGGACGCTAGGGTGCAAGGCGCTTCGCCTCCCAAGGCATAAAGCCCTGAAAGACTACTCCCGTACAGTTTCTCGAACGAATCGAGATCAACATGGGATAGTCTCTGAACCTTTCCAGATTATCATTTATTCGATTCTCTGGACTTGGCTGCTGATTACCCGTCAGATTTCTCTGGTGTGGGCTTCCAGCAATTCACCTTGTTTTGCACCTAAGAATTACTTCTTAGGGCTGCAATTTACAGCCAACTGCTCTACCACTGAGCTACCGCCGAATGTGGTAATATTGTTTATTCGTACCTTTAGCTTCGCGTTTTACTCCCGCTTGCGGGACTACCACGCAGCTACCGCCGAATTACATCAAATATACGATCTTCTCATATATTGCTGCGCTCAAGTATACACTCTTTGCCTCCTTTTGTCAAGAAAAACATGATGCGCGCTCTAGAGTGCATTTCATGCTTCTCTCACTCACTTTTGAGCGCCAATTGTCCACAAGCTGCATTGATGTCATCACCCATGGTTTTGCGCTGTGTCACATCAATATCATAGCCTCGAAGAATTTCCTTGAACCTCTCTACCCTCTCCTTTCCAGAACGTGTGTACTTCTTTCCGCTTACGGGATTGAGCGGGATAACATTTACCTTGGTAACAGCCGTCTTTTTTACATACTGGCCAAGTTCATGCGCAAGCTCCTCGGTATCATTTACTCCATCAATGAGTGTATATTCAAACGTAAGATGGTGCATACGATTTCCGAGCGTCGATTGGTACTCGTGTGACCACTGCGCTAGACGCTTTATAAACTCGGGCACGGTTGTTGGCACGATTTCTTCACGTTTCTTTTGATCCGCACTGTGAAGGGAAATCGCAATTCTCACTGGTGGCCAGTCTGGATCGGACAACAGTTTTTTGAGCTGAGGCAAAATTCCAACAGTTGAAACAACAATCTTCGTTGGTCCAATGTCCGTATAATCAAGCCATGTGTGAATTGCCTCTTTTACATTTTCATAGTTAGCCAGAGGCTCACCCATCCCCATAAATACCACGTTGGAAATTCTTTGTGGAAAATCAGGATGCTCTAGCAAAAATCCCTTCCAAAATCGATACTGATCAATAATCTCATCAGCCCCCATGCTTCTTTTGAGACCCATGGTTCCTGTCGCACAAAAATTACAACGCATGGCACACCCAATCTGTGAGGAAACACATATGGTCCACTGCCCTTTTGAATTTGCCATCAAAACAGTCTCAAAGTATTTCTTGTCTGCAGTCTCCAAGACGGCTTTAAACGTATCTTCATTTTTACTTTGATAGAGTGAATGTTTCTTCACACTCATCCAAGGGACATGCTCCTCAAGCTTGCTGCGCATATCCAGTGGCAAAGTTGACACCTCAGACCAAACCGCAATATTTGTATCAAAAGAAGCACGATCAATCTGCTTGAGTCGAAACGATGGACTCCCATCAAAAAGTTCCTGTATTTGCGCCTTGCGACTTTTGTACATATATACTTTTTGGTTTGAAAAGCTTTCACAGATTGTGAAAGCTTTTGAATATCTTTTTGTACTGATTCTACGGCTACATCATTTTATGGCAGCTTCGATATGAAAGAGCGAGGATGATCATAAACGCAAAAGGTAGAATCAATCCCACACCAAATCCGTCGACCACCCAGATGCTTACAAATGCTGAAATAAAATCAATTCCAAACCCCGCATATGCCCACTCTTTGAAACGCTTTGGGACAGAAGGAATAATCAAAACAAGTGAACCGATAACTTTGAAGATCGCAAGCATTACTCCAAAATAGTCTGGGTACCCAAGATGTCGTATCCCCTCTTTTGCCATTTCACTTTGCGAAGTGAAGGCTACAAGCACTCCTTCAAACAAAAAAATAATCGTTGTTGTTATCCAAAAAACTATTTTGTCTTTTTTTAACTTCATAGCACTTAGCGCGAATTAAATATCAAAATAGTCGATAGCAGTGGTCTGGACGTCTCCACAATTAGCAACATCCGGATTTGGTGTCCACTGACCACAACCTGAGTAATTTGTAGTCACTCGAATCCACAAGGTTGTAGAAGGCGTATACATCGTTGATGTTGGGGCATCCATATAGCAAATATAACTCTCTGATGAATCTACAACATCAAAGTGTGAACAACCGAAATTTCTGTTCCAATTCGCTGGCGGATTATTTGGATCCTCTGTCAACTTATAGTAGAGAGCTGTATATTCACCGTATGCGTCACTGGTATTTACGGTCCACAAAACTTTAAAGGTTTCTGTAGGAAACACCATGGTCTTACTTACCCAAAATGGATTTATCCACTCATAAACAGAGGCAAAAACGGGCCCAATGGTCACGGCGAAACCAAAGACCAATAAAAACGCAAATCGCAAAAAACCAACTCTTTTCTTCATACGTATGTAAATTGTAATTATGCTCGGGGACAGGGATTCGAACCCCGATAGCCAGGACCAAAACCTGGAGTCCTACCATTAGACGATCCCCGAATGTTGCTTCGGAGCTAACCGTGATATTCCCCTCTCTTTGATGCCAGGAATATTACTGCCAGTTTATCCGCCTTGGGCGGATCCCCGAATATGATTTCTTAACAAACCTCGACTTACGTTCTCAGATATCTTCTCATCGCAAGAGTTGCAGAGAAGATCGTGAGCACCAATACGGCTGCTGTTTGGGAAGAAAGTAGGAAGAGTATATTAGAATTGTAGTAATTTGTCAAGAAGTCTGCCTGGTGCCATATAAGCCCCCAGTAAGGATCAAACCGTGACCAAATAAACATCACTAAATAACTAGTAACCGCAATAGATATTACGGTAAAGAAGATACTCTGGACAATATAAGGCCCTTTGACAAACCAGTCAGTTGCTCCCACAAGCTTTTTGATGCTAATTTCTTCTCTTTGTGTATAAATGGCCACTCGGATAGTATTGAAGATGATAATAAAAGCAATAAGCCCAAACATGATTGCAAGTGACAATGAAACCCTTTCAACACGCTCGGTGATATTGCGAATATTTTCTATAGCTGCCTGTGTGTCACCAAAAGTTTGTGCATCAATGATATCTTGATACTCTGGAATATCAATGGCAGTAATGATGTTTTCGTAATCTTCTGGATTGTTCGTCTTTACGATAAGCGTAGCGCCAAGTGGATTCTCTCCTAACTCATCAAGAGACGCCAGAATTTCATGATTTGCTGCATGCTGGGTACGAAATTCTTCAAGTACCTGATCAGGTGTTTTAAAAGTCGTTTGTTCTACTTCAGGAAAAGACTGCACAAAACCAACGATCTCGGAAATGTGTTCGTCACTTGCTGTGTGCGAAAAATAAATACTAATGTTGATTTGATCTTCAACCATTTCGATGGCATGCTGACCCACAACCCGAAATGCAATGAGCGCATTAACAGAAAGCAACATCAACACCAATGTCAAAATGGTCATGAATGATAAAGAAAAGTTTCGAAAAAAATCTTGTATGGCAAATTTGATGACACGGAAAAAAGAAAGCATACTAAAGTCGATATTTTCCTGACTGCTGATCAGAAACAATCTGACCACCATGAATAGTAATTACGCGCTTGCGTAGGTGATTTACTACGTCTTTATTGTGAGTAACCAGCAAGATAGTCGTACCAAAGTCATTAATCTTGCTGAGAATATCAATAATCTCCTGCGTATTGATAGCGTCCAAATTTCCTGTAGGCTCATCGGCGACAATAATTTTGGGCCTGTGTACCAGAGACCTTGCAATGACAACACGTTGCTGTTCTCCTCCAGAGAGTTGGTGTGGGTACCGACTCATCTTGTCTTGCAAACCGACGATCTCAATAACCTCCGGGACAACCTCTCGTATACGAAACGGTGACTCTCCAGCAACCTGAAGAGCAAATGCCACATTTTCGTAAACGGTTTTTTTCGCAAGAAGTTTAAAATCCTGAAAAATCACTCCGATCTGCCTACGCAGGAGCGGTACATCTCTACGAGACACTCGTGTGATATCCCAATCACCTATTTTTACTCGACCAGAACTGGCACGTTCTTCTGCAATGAGAAGCTTTACGAGTGTGGTCTTACCACTTCCACTTTGACCGACAATAGAAACCATTTCCCCCGGTTCAATAAAAAGTGACACATCTTCCAGTGCAACACTTTTTCGGTTATATTTTTTGCTCACTGATTCGAGTGAAATCATATGGCAGTAGTATACCACATTTCTTTTGCTGAAGAAACCAATTTATCCCTCTTTCAAAATACGCACAACCCCATTTTCAGCATCTATCTCGATCTCATCTCCATCACGCAAGATTTGCGTAGCATGCTTGGTGCCAACGACGCATGGCTTACGCAATTCGCGAGCTACGATAGCCGCGTGAGAAGTGACTCCCCCAACATCCGTGACAAATCCAATAGCCCGAATCATAGCGGGCAGTAGTTGTGGGCTCGTTGCCGTTGATACGAGTATGTCACCTTCTTTTACCTTTTCATTATGTTGGGGTCCAAAAACCAGCCTTACTTTTCCCCTCACCAATCCCTGATAAGCGGTTTGTCCTCTGAGCGTTTGCTGATCCTCAAGTTCTACGCGCTGTAAAGTCTTTCCCAAGAATGCCGCGACTTGTTGACCGTAGATTACCTTATAGTGTCCATCTTCACTCTGGGGTACAAGTAAGCAATGTTTGTGTCGACTTTCAAGATCTTCTGGCAGTGATTTCTTGTCACTAGCGATCTCTAAAATTTCATGAGCAGACATAACCCCGATCAAATACGCCTGACTTCCCCAGAGCTGCGCAAGTCTTTTTGCGATAAGGTTTACGACTACGTTGAGATTTTGTCTTGAATCAGCGCGCAAAGATTTTATAAAAACAATGTCTTGTGATACTTCAAAGTACCGCCGTTCCTGATCAGTGAGCTGAAGTTCATCCATCAATTCAGCGGCGCTTGCAGTGATATCACGGTCGTCTTGATTCAATGCATGCTTTTTTGTTTCTCGAAGCTGCAAAGTGGTAAGACCTTCTCCAATATACCCCTGATCGAGCCAAAAGTACTGGTCACAAAGCTCTTCGTCAGAAAGGCCACTTTTTACAATATCCATTCTCGCCTTTTCTGTCAGACTCGGTTCGGTCGGACTTCCCAGCACGTGCGAGTACCAATGTGTTGGATGTACAAGGTTTTTTCTTTCATTTATCACATCCATAAGCTTTTGTGAGATCAGCCCGGTGATGTCTGCCCATGCCACAATGGTACCATACGCAACACAGTCAGCTTGTAGCCTACGGATATGTTGCAGTAGATCTGCGAGTTGGTGCTGATCATACGTATCGATCTGCTTGCGGTGTTCCTCGGCGCACTGTCGCATGGCACTGCAACTCTCGATGGTGTTTTGCCTCAGTGAATTGAGCAGCTCTGGTCTTTCGAGTAATGCACTTGCCGCAATCTTTACAAATTTTTCTATAGGCGCAGCAAGCACATAGGTATTGAGCGTCGAACCCTGAATCATCTCTTCAAACATCCGTGGCACAGGGATACCAATTTGCTGCTCAATCATAGGATCTTTCATCCCACACCATGTCATCTCCAAAGTCAAAAACGAACAATCAACATCCTGATTTCCAAGCATAAATGCATGGCACCAATTTTTTGGTATGCCAAGTGAGTCCTCATCGACTGGTCTAAGAGTAGTAATCGGACGACTTTGCACAATAAAAAAAGAACCATTTTCATATGCCCACTCAATGTCGCAGGGAAAGCCATAATGTTCTTCAATACGCACGACGATTTCTGAAAGAACAAGGATAGCCTCTTTAGAAAGGACTTGCTTTTCTCCAAAAGAAATATCTAGCCATTCACTGTCTCCGCCTTCCTTGCGATAAAGGCCCCTGCTCTGAGACTTCACATCGATACTCAAAATGCGCAAAGGATTTTTCTGTATAACGTATCCATCTGGGGTAATTTGACCAGACACTATTGCTTCTCCCAAACCAAAACCAGCCTCTATAATAATTTCATTTTCATTCTGCGTTACCGGGTGAACTGAAAAAGCAACTCCAGACTTTTCGCTATTGACCATCTTTTGAATTACCACAGCTACGGATATACTTTGGCCATTTAAATTATGTTGAAAACGATAGGAAATGGCCCGTGGGCTAAACAAGGATGCCCAGCACTTTTTTACATTTTCCAAAACTGACTCCTCTGTAGTGTTCAGATAACTTTCAAGTTGCCCCGCCCATGCCGCAGCCGAAGAATCTTCTGCAGTAGCAGAAGAACGCACTGCCACATACTGCGCATCCAGAGCCCGAAACGCTTCCATGATGGCTTGCTGCAATTCACTTGACATTTCGTGATCCAAAATGAGCTGCTGAATTTTCTGTGATGCTTGCAGCACTTCCTTTTCATCTGGATTATCGCCTAGTGCAAGATGTTTTTCGATCTGATCTGATAAACCACCATCAACAAGAAAAGCTTCAAACGCACTTGTCAAAACCACAAAGCCGTCTGGAACCGGAATACCTGACTGAATCATTTCTCCCAGTGAGGCCCCTTTACCACCCCCCACAGAAACATCATTCTTATTAAGCTGTAAAAATTTTTTGATATATGTCATAGGTTTTTCTTTCTCGTATAATAACAGTATGCAGAAATTTTTCCAAATAAAATACTGCCAAAGGCAGCGTTCTATATACTTGGAGCCGATAGTCGGATTTGAACCGACGACCTCTTCCTTACGAAGGAATTGCTCTACCAGCTGAGCTATATCGGCGTAACCTCCCTATTTAACCAAAAAACGCAGGCTTTTTCAACCTGCGTTTTTGAAGTTATCCTCAGCTTACTGGTCCATCGGCTCCAAATCGACTCCTACTGGAGTAAACTCTGGCTCTGGGTACATCTCTGCAACTAAGTCAGTGGTGTATCCATCTTCAGTAACCATAGCATCAATCTCTTCTCTTCTATCCATGGCAAGCAAAATGTCGTTTTTGATTCTCTCAAACGGATTGCTTTCACTGACGCTTACGCGAACACGCGCATCTAGAAGGACATTATCCAGATAGTATTTGAAATCAGGCACGCGACGACGATCATCAACACGGACAATATGATATCCAAAGTCAGATTCTACCAGTCCATCATGGAGCTCCCCTACCTTGGTTGAAAATACCGCATCCTCGAATGGAGCCACCATGACTCCTGGTCCAAACCAGTCAAGGTCACCACCAATATCTTTGGTTCCATCTTCTCCAAACTGCTCTGCCATCGCAGCAAAATCCTCTCCGTCACGAATTCTTTGCAAAACTCCCTCTGCCTTTTCGCGAATAGCTGTTCTTTCCTCTTCAGTTGCTTCAGGATCTACCTTAAACAAAATATGTCTTGCTCTTCTTTCTTCACGGGTATAGGTCTGTGCCTGCTCTGACTCACCGGTCATAAAAGCCTCGACGATTTTTTGTTCAAGGATGCCAGGTCTGAGTACTCGATCAACATACTGATCAAACGTCCAACCGTAAAGTTCTTCAAGTTCAGTATTTGCCGCTTCGATACCACCAACCTGTGCAAGCGCTGCTTCCTTTTGAGTGTTTAACTCCTCCTCCGTTACGGAAACATCAAAGACATCAGCCAAAGAATGGATCTTTCTATTCACCAGTTGCTGTGACAAAATAATATCTCGGATAGTGTCGTCATCTGCACTTCCATACTGCATAGCAAATGCATCTGGGTTCCCCTGCGCTAATTTCTTCAACCCATTAAAATGCGCCAAATACTCGTCATAAGGGAACACCTCGTTATCTATGGCGGCGGCAGAGATGCCAAACAATTTTGTCGTCTGAATAACGAAAGGAGTTTGAGAACCCTGTCTTACCTGTGACTTCAAAAACATGCCAAGTCCGATAAGTACGAAGATAATGACAATGATAAATCCAATTACCAGCATTTTTACTGGTGATTTACTCTTTGTTGGCTTAGCAGCAGCCATATCTTTTGGCTCATTCATTTTTTCGCCAAGATCCTTGCCTGCATGTGCCTGTGCTTTTTCCACCGGCTTTACCTCTTGTGCAGAATCTGCTTTTTTCTGCTTCTCCTCGCTTTTGTGTTCACTCATAAAACGTGATACTAGAATTATTTATGAAAAAAATATCGAAACCATTTTTTGGGATTGGAAAGCTTGTCATCTTTTATTTCTACCTGCTGTCCAACTTCTTTGTAATCGGTCATAAACGCTACACGCTCGCCTGGCTTTTTCATATTCATCTCGCTACGAGCCTTCTCCTCTACAAATTCATCACTCATGACATACTTGAGTATCTCAAGTGACTCGAGTTTTTTTTGCTCCATGCTCTCAATTTCCTGCTCGATACGAGTAATCTCCTTCTTGACCAAGTAATTCTTGTAGTAAGCGCGAGTATACCCAATTGCCAAGAAAAGTGCAATAGCTAGTAAAACAAAAAGCGCAGACTTTGACTGAAAAAGTTTTGATGACATAAGTTTATTCCGCCTGCTCATAGGTTTCTATTGCGCCGCGAGCAATGTCACGATCGTCCCACGGAATGAGTGTACCCTTAACGACCATCGCCTGCTCCGACCCCTTTCCGGTGATGAGCACTACATCACCTGCTTTTGCCATATGGATAGCTTTGGTGATAGCCATCTTTCTATCCAGGACAGAAAACAAGTCCTTATCTAATGTTTTGCCGCCCTCCTGGCATGCCGACACCACGTCGTCAATGATGGCTTGCGGATCGTCGTCGTACGGGTCCTCGTCAGTGATTATACAAATGTCCGCGTGCTTTGCGACAAATTTTCCTACCGTAAACCTTCTTTCAATATCTCTTCCCCCACCGGTAGACCCAAAAACATGTATCACCCTCTTTGGTCCCATGAGCTCAACAACTTTGTACAAAGCCTCTATAGCGATAGGTTCAAATGCATAGTCAACAATTACTTGAAAACCATAATCACTTGCCTGAGAAATAAGCTCTATTCTTCCCGGCACACCTCGAAATGCCTGCACACTTTTTTGTATTTTTTCATAAGACACTCCGAGCGCTCGCGCAATACTTATAGCAGACAAGATGTTCATTACATTATACTCTCCATACATATGTGCTTTCATTTCATACCCATCAACTTGAAAAGCTATTCCCTCTGGCGCGATGGAAATGTCATCGGCCCCAACCACAAGATCAAAATCAATGGTTTGAATTTCCTTTTCTTTGTCGAGGCGAAGAAAAACACCCTTTTCGTCAAAGGAAAACTGCAAAAAATCAGAAGCATGTTCGCTGTTTCCGTTTGCAATGCCAATCTTTGGAATGATATCTTTCCAATGAGGATGCTTGAATGCAAGAGTCTTGGCGGCTTTACGCTTGCCGTTTGCAATGTAGCGAAAAATATCCAGCTTTGCTTTTTTATAGTTTTCAAAGCTTCCATGATGCTCGATATGCTCTGGATACAAATTGGTATAGAGAACAATATCATAGTTGATAAAACGGTGGCGATGCTGTAATACTCCCTCAGAAGTTGTCTCAACAATAGCAATCTGGCACCCCTTATCAACCATCTCACGCAGATACTTTTGTATCTGCGCTCTTCCGAGCATGGTCATCTTTTGGTCATTTAACTTATTTTCTCCTGCAATAGAAAAGTCTATGGTAGAAAGTGAACCAACCACAAATCCAGAACTCTCAAGAAGCTGACGCAAAAGTGCTACGGTACTTGACTTTCCACTCGTCCCAGTAATACCAACGACCAAAAGTTCTTCGGAAGGTTTACCATACTTACGGGCACCCAACCAACCATAAAAAAAGTGCTGGATATTCCAAATCGGTTCAGGAAGAATTTTTTTTAAAAATTTTTTGACTTTTTGTATCATAATACTGGAGAACAAGACGTTCTCTAGAGATTAGTATACCGCGGGCACTAAGAATGTGCAAGATTAGACATTTTTGAATTCTGACGACTCGTCCAATGATCCCTACAATGTTACTTTTCTCCTCTTAAGGATAACTCATACGCAACAATCTCAAGTTTGTGCATAGCACCTCGAGCCTGGTCGGCCTTTGTTCGAAGGTATTTGGTAAAATCAAACTCCGTAATCTCACCGATGATAGCTTGTGCCTGCTCAACACATCGCTTCACAGTTTCATGATCTTTATCCGTCGCAGCCTTGATAGAAAACCGATACAGTTCACCAGGTAAATCACACAAACCTGCCAAAAAAACATCGTCCGCCACCTGCAATGTTTTTGGCTTTGAAAGTTTTTGACCGTTTGCAAATTGATAAAATAATATTGATTCAACAATCTCTTCTACAGCCGCTTGGTAAGAACCTTCGTTGTGGATCTGCGGGTACTTTTTGTACTTTTTGTGAAGCTCCAGAATATACTTTTCTGCTTCCATGATTTTTGCTTTTGCTTCCCCCATATTTCCACGATGAGTTTCAAAAATCGCACGTTTGGCGTGGTGAAGCGCATCTCCAGCATGCTTGATCACATCACGACGAACAAGTGCATAGGTATGAAATTCTTTTCGTACTTTTTTGAAGTAATTTTTATCTATCATATCTGTTGTCTTCTTTGCTTGGTTAAATAAAGCATTTTAATAAATTCAATAACAATGATATTTACCACTCCCATAAAACACAAAATAATCCAATCTTGCAGAGAAAGCGGCACCAGGTGCAGCAAATTAGCAACATGCGGAATATATATTGCCGCGAGCAGAAGACCAAAACTGACAATTCTGGCAATATTGAGGTACATATTATCGAGGTGAAAAACCTCCCAAACGTAGTAACGCATGCTTCTGATGGAAAATATATAGAAGAATGAAAGTGCCCCGAGTCCTGCAAACACCATGGTTCTCGCATAAGCAATTTCAAAACCAACATGAGTAAGATACGCAAACAAAGCAAATAGCAATCCAGAAGAAAAAATTGTTACGGCTATGGCCATCGCCTTCATCTCTGAATCAAATATATTTGTGTCTTTTTTTCGAGGTGGATCAGTCATGTTTTCCTTGTCGCCCTTATCAAACGCAAGTGCCATGGTTGGAAACGTCTCCTGTATGATGTTGGTCCAAAGTATTTGTGCTGGCAAGAGTGCAAGCGGCAGACCAGATACAATGCTTGCTATGATAAGCAAAACTTCAGTAAAACTCCCACTAAGCAAGTATAATATTACCTTCTTGAGATTTTGGTAAATTCTTCGCCCCTCCGACACCGCAGCCACAATGGTAGAAAAACTGTCATCAAGCAAAACCATGTCAGCAGTTTCCTTAGCAACATCTGTACCTGAACCTACCGCAACACCTATATCGGCACCTTTAAGCGCAGGGGCGTCGTTGACACCATCACCGGTCATCGCCACTACTTCACCTGTTTTTTGTAGTGCTTGTACAATGCGTACTTTATGCCTTGGCTCAACTCTGGCAAAAACATGGAAATTTCCAATTTTCTCCTCTAACTCTTGGTCTGACATAGCATCGAGCTGCTTACCTTCACAAATGTTCACGGCTTGATGCTCTATCCCAAGCTGCTGCGCAATATGGACAGCCGTACGCATATGATCTCCTGTTATCATAATAACCCTTATCCCCGCATTCTGAGCAGTCGCAAGTGTGCTTTTCACGTCGCTACGAAGCGGATCTTCAATAACTGCCAAACCGATGCACTCGCACTCTTTTACATCATCTTCAATGCGTGATGAGCCGGTAGCTTTCTTTGCAAATGCCAAAATGCGATATCCTTGTTGTGCATATTTTTGAGCAGCGTCAAATAAAACTTTGGTTCTCTCGTTTTGTATACATCGCTCCATCACTCTCTCTGGAGCACCTTTAAGATACAGCATGTTTTCTTTTTCCCCCTTTATAAGGGTAAACATACATTTCTTCGCACTTGAAAATGGTACCTCATCAAGACGGAGTGACGACTTTCGCAGTGCCTCAACGTCAACTCCACGTATCTGCGCTGCATGAATAAGAGCAATTTCTGTCGTGTCTCCAACAAAACGCCAGTCAGTCTCATCGGCTCTAGGGTTTTCCAAGCTTGCATTACTGCAAAGAATTCCGGCATTAATAATATCGGTATCTTGATCGATAGTTTTTCCTGTTTCATCAATATAATAAGCAACACGCATTTTTGCCTGTGTGAGGGTGCCTGTTTTATCTGTACAAATAACGCTCACACTCCCAAGTGTTTCCGCCGCCAATAAACGTCGCACGAGGGCTTTACGTTTGAGGATTCTTTGCATTCCTATTGCCAAAATAACAGTAAGGGAAATGGCTAACCCTTCTGGAATGGCTGCCACCGCGATAGCGATTGCTGTTTCAAACAACAAAAAAATTGAATAGTTCACACTCGGCAAAAGTTGTCCAAGAACAAGGATACTTATAGCGACTCCAACCACAATTATTCCAATAGTTTTGCTCAGGCGCGTAAGCTGTATCTGTAATGGTGTTTGATCATCGTTGGTGGATTGTACGAGTTGTGCAATTTTTCCAAGTTCTGTGTGAACCCCTGTTGCTGTAACTACTACCTGCGCCTCCCCTGCTGTGGCTGTTGTCCCACGAAAAACCATATTGTGCATATCCCCTATACTTACTTCACCAGAAATAGCTTCTACTGTTTTTTCAGATGGTTCAGACTCTCCAGTCAAAACCGATTCATCTACAAAAAATACTTTTGAGTCAACAACTCGTCCGTCGACAGGAACCTTATCACCCGATGAAAGAAAAAGTATATCACCTGGTACGACCAATTCGGATGGAATTGACTTTTTTACGCCATCACGCAAAACCACAGCTGTGAGTTTTACCATTGACTGGAGCTTTTTGAGAGACTCATTCGCTTTAAATTCTTGAAAAAAACCAATGGTGATATTTAAAAAAACCGTTACAAATATAATGACAGCATCGGCGAACTCATGTAAGACAAAACTTACAACCCCAGCGGCTAAAAGAATTAAAATAAGTGGACTTTTAATCTGGTTCCACAAAAGTTGCAAAATCAAAAAACGACTTTCCTTTTTTGGAAGTGCGTTTGCTCCATGCTGCTCGAGACTATGCTGAGCAACTCGGCTATGAAGCCCAATGGTCAATGATGACTTAAAGTGAGCTACAATTTCATCGGTTGTCTTTTGGTAGAACTTCATGACTTGACTTTTTGTCACCATTAGTATATCATATTGAGGTCAAAATCAAAGTATCTGTTATGACCCTGTAGCTCAGCTGGTAGAGCAGCAGCCTTTTAAGCTGACGGTCCTGGGTTCGAGCCCCAGCGGGGTCACATAATAAAAAACTCCTTATTTTAGAGGAGTTTTTTTGTAGTTGAGTGCGCCCGTTGTCCACTGTCTCGAACACTGCAACAAAAAAATACCGCTTTCACAGTATTCCTCTTTTTCCAACTACTTCTACGTTGTAAAAATGATTGGAGTAGTTTGGTGGGGGTGGGTTGTTGGTTCAGCGCGGCTTGTACGTCTCCCAGTTCGAGGCGATGAAGCCACTGAGACCGTGACGGTCGTCGATTCGGCCGTGTACCGCGAAGCGGTCTGCATCACCTGCGACTACACCGCTCGTCCCTTCAGGGACTTCGCAGCCCTCGAAGCTCCATGACCTAGGACGGTCAACAGCACGCGCGACCTGCAGGATGTTGACCCTCACGGCTCCACGGTTGGTGTAGATCGTTATGGTCTCTTCCGCACGCATGGAGCGGATTAGAGCGTCAATGCCGACAGATCCATCACCCTCAATCTCAGCAGTGATGCTTTCTCCCACGATCATCTCCACGAGCCGTTTGCATCTTTGTGGGCTGCTGGCGAATGCCTGCAAACCATCCCACGTAGAACGAAATAACATATCACAAAAAAGACCTTTTGTCAAGGCCTTCTTTCTACTATTTACCTAATTTTAAACAAAAACAGCTCTATTTTCCTCAAATATCCCTCCCATTTCCACTATCCCCCGCTCCAATGTGTTCCAGCATAAAACCCACTGGCTCACATAATCAGAAAAACCTCTAAAATTAGAGGTTTTTTGTTCCGCCGATTTTCTTAGAGCTGCACAATCAGCTTATTTATGAGTGGGGAAAAATGATCCTTATAACGATCTTGCAATTCATTCATTTTCCAATCACTGCCTGTTACAAAACCGCGGCACGTAGCTTCCCCACAACAACGCTCCCAACTTGAATGATATTCAGGATCTGCTTGAAATAATTCATAATCTACGGTCAGTTCTTCTCCTACACTTACGGCCCTTTTAGCTACCAATGTATAGGCATCACCCATCCACAGATTTGAGTCACATGAATGATTTACAAAATACCCAGTGTCTTTTCCTCTTTCCTCTATACTATACAAATCACTATCCCACTGCATGACAAGCAAGCCCTTTTTCTGAAATTCAATAGCACCTTTCTTGTTAGTATAGTTTCCACCCCAAATAATTACCTTTTCTCCCTCTTTTATATCTTCATGGGCAAATATTCCCTTTCCAGCAATGCCACTATCAAAAACTTTAACTTTTGGGTTTTTCCAGTCTTGTTTTTTATCCATAATATAAACTGCAACACTCTTAGTTTACCTTAGATAGGCAAAATTTCAAGCACAAAAAAATACTGCTTTCACAGTATTTCTTTTTTTCCAACTATTTCTACGAAGGTAAAAATGATTGGGAATTCTTGGGCGCCTGTGGGTGGTCGGCGCCCGTTGGGGGTGTGGTGGGATGCGCAGCTTCAGCGCGAGGTCACTTGACGGTCGCGTGCGTCCGCCAGAACTCCACGCTGCGCGCGTAGGCGTCGCGGTCGAGGGGCTGGCCGCTGCCGCCCTCCTCGCGACCGAGCGCGTTGCGCATCATGGTGATGGGGGGCATGGGCGACTCGGCCGCCTGGAGCTCCGCGTTGACGCTCACGATGCCCCAGTTGGCGTCGGGCACGTCGGGCTCGCCCTCGGGGAACTTCTTGGCCTCCGCCTCCAGCGCCTCGCGCGTGTAGAGGACCAGGTCCAGGTGCGTGGCCCGCGGCGCCTCGACGCCCTCGAGCCAGCGGACCATCACGGGGAGCTCGCCCTCGCGGCGCGCGACGTAGTCGGTGCGCAGCGCGTGGCGGTTCTCGTCCGTGATGGGCGCGATGCCCGCGAGGGTGTCCGACTCGTTCACCAGGAAGAGGTGCTTGCAGAACGGGGCGTACCCGTCGACCAGCTCCGCCCCCGCGGCGAGCGCCTCGTTGGCCAGCTCCACGAGCTGCTCGGGCGTCAAGCCCACGACTCGGGTGCCCGCGAACTCGGGATCGAAGTGGCGGCCCTGGGCGAATCGGGTGATGTCGATCTCTCGGCTGCTCATCGGTTCTTCTCCGAATGAGGTGATGTCCTTGTGGGCCGCTGGCGAATGCCTGCAAACCATCCCACGTAGAACGAAGTAATATAACACAAAAAAAGCCTCTTGTCAAGGCCTTCTTTCTACTATTTACCTAATTTTAAACAAAAAATGCCATGTTTTTCCTCAAATATCCCTCCCATATACACTATCCCACGCTCCACAGTGTTCCAGCATAAACCCCATTGGCTCACATAGTCAGAAAAACCTCTAAATTTAGAGGTTTTTTGTTGTTCTTTTTTTGTTATTGGTACCTAAGCTGGAACACTTACTACCTCTTATCCATTCTTGGAATTTCTCTTTCTTTCCTCATTTCCGAAAGCCTTTCACTTTCACGAAGTAACTCCCCTTTTGTTTCACCACGTAAGTTGGAATCTGCCAACATACGCATTTCATCTTTATCGCTGGAACGAGACAGCACGTAATTCGCCTTGATCATAATTTGCTGAAAGTCAGGCACACATCGCAGCCTTAACCACTCAGAGTTCGGTGGTTCTGTCATCTGATCGGCAAAGAAAACAATAGTATTGGGCGCATATTCTTGTATCCACTGCACCACCTTACTTTCTGAATTCAGCGGCTGCTCATGTGGTAAATCAAACAAAACTATGGCATCCACAATATCCGCTGCAGCCTTTAATTTGGCTTGTATAGAATCACTCATTTCAGAACAAACTCCAATAGGCAATATGTCTTTCTCCACGAGAGGATTAAATTCTACCTCCATTCCTTCAGTTTCCTCATAAAGCTTATCTTCTTCAACAGATATCTCACCTCTATACAATGTAGCAATTGGCTGTTCAGTTACACCATCCATTGCATCAACATCTGAAGCTGAAAACTTTCTTGTATGCACTGCTCGAAAAAGCTTTCCTGCAAAACAAACAGTTACTTCATTAATAGAAGGAATTTCGTTTCCTGACTGTGCTGCAACTTCAATAGCATCCAAAAGATTTCGTGGGCCATCTGATTCCTCTTCGACAGCTGGTATCATACTCCCTGTAAAGACTACAGGCCCTTTCAAACCTTGCAATTCATAACTCAATGCTCCCGCTGAAGGTCCCATGGTATCTGTACCAAAGACAACCACAATTCCGTCATAATTTTGCTGTTCCTTTGATATCCGATCACCCAAAAGTTGATAAAGCTCAATGTTTGCATCTGATGAATCAATAAACTTGTCGTTCAACTTAAACTCTGACCAATCTACCCGATATAGCAACTCTTCTAGACCTGGTATGTTCTGTTGTAGCATCTCCATGGATCCAGGCTTTAGACCACCCTTCAGATTCGTAGGCACCATACCAATGGTTCCACCTGTATATAGTACAAGAATCTTTCTTTCGCTTGCTTGTTTCATAGTTTTTAGTCACTATATCCAGTTTACCCTACACAGCTAAAATATCAAGTGACAAAAAAATACTGCTTTCACAGTATTTCTTTTTTTCCAATTATTTCTACATTGTAAAAATGATTAGGAACTTGTCGAGGCTGGGTGGATCAGCCCCTGACGTTGGTAGGTTTTAGGTGGGTGGGTTCAGCATGGCAAGGGCGTTCTTGGCGGCATCCTTGCGAGCTTCTTTTCTGGAGAGCCCAGTTCCGATGGCGTAGAAGGTGCTCCCAACGTAGACCGCTTCCGTATAGGTGCGCTCATGGTCAGGACCTTCTTCAGAAACAAGGCTGTAGGTAGGAGTTGGCTTCCCAAGCCCCTGAATTTGCTCCTGAAAGATACTCACGAAGTCAGTGTAACTACGGTCGAAGATCCTCTGCAGGCGCGGAAGGATCATCTCAAGTACGAACGACTGGGCTGCCATCAGTCCACGATCCTGATAGATGGCACCAACCACTGCCTCAAGAACATCAGCGAACAACTTGGTCGTCCGCTCTAGATTTCGTACGTCCTTACGTTGCCCGCGAGACATTCGCACGTAGTTGATGATACCCAGCTCCACGGTCACCTCAGAGAGTGCCCTACCACACACAAGGCCCGAACGAAGCTTGGTAAGTTCACCCTCCGTCTTGTCACTATGGTTTCGAACGAGAAAATCCGTAACCACGAGCTCAATGACCGCGTCACCAAGAAATTCAAGAAGCTCGTAGTGTCCAAGCTCCCTTGCCGCCCTGTGCTCGTTGACGTAGGAGCGGTGAGTGAGCGCCTTCAGGAGAAGCTTCCTGTCGTGGAACTCGATGCCAAGGAGTTTACGAAGCTGCGAGAAGTAGTCTTCAGCTCGCATCTTCGTCCACCTCATCATCACTCAGATCGGGTCGATTGACCTGCTCCCATCGGACGTTGAGGTCGCACCGAATTTCGAAGAGGTCCTTCTTGAACTCTTCGTCCTCCCGAGCGAGCTCGAGAGCCTCGGACTTCGCACGCTTGAACCACGCCACGCTCCTACGGCACTCCCGCGCCAGGATCGGGTACTGGGGATCCCAATGACCACCAGTGTAGCCGAGGGACAACAGTACGTATGCAAGCATCGCTCTAGATACGACAGCTGAAACCCTGCGCCCCTCCATCTCGTTGGTACTGACTCCGTAGTAGAGACAGACTTCTTCCATGATGAGGCGTGCTGACAGGGCCCTCCTGTGATCGATGGGCCTACGAGGCTTCTCGGGAAGCACCTGGACAGAAGATGCCCCCACCTTACGCGGCTTGGCCTTCGGAGTCGGAACATCAGCGATGAACCCACCGATTTCCGCTTCGTCGTCCATGTCATCTGGCCCCTCTGTCTCTTCAGCGAACAGAGATTCCAAAAGACCCGAGCTACGAAGCTTCTTAATGGCGGCAGCCTCACGTTGGCGAATTCTCTCACTTGTCACGCCGAAGGTGCTACCAATCTCCGTGAGGGTCCTTTGGCCCTTACCATCGAGGCCAAAACGCATCATGATAACTCGCCGTTCTACCTCAATGAGCCCCACCTCGTCGAATAGCTTCCTGATGGCTAAACGCGCGAAGACACGATCCTCGAGACTGCTCTTGTCAACATCCCAAGGGGAACCAACTTGTGGCTGAAGACCACCTTCGCCTTCTGCGTCGAGTGACAGGGCATCTTCGACACGGGGGCCATCCTCACCGCTTTTATCCCTACCGAACGCATTGTGGATCTCAAGAACTCGAGAACGCTGCCACCTAACTGCAGAGAGAACGTTTGCCAGCTCATTTCCCTTTGGATCCCAACCCAACATCACTGCCACCTCTTCGCCCGTAGGCCAGACACCGTGCTCCTTCCTGAATACACGTTGAGCGTTCACGAACTGAAAGAGGGAGGACCAGAGGTGAACGGGAACCCGAACGAGCCCAGAGTTGTAGACGGCACGAGTTACCTTCTGACGAATCCAGTGGTAGGCGTAGGTGCTGAACTGGTGCCCCTTGTCAGGATCGAACTTTCGAGCTGCAGTGAGCATCCCGATAGCTCCCTCTTGGGCGAAGTCTTCCAGGTCGTATGCAGGATCGAACTCAGGGTTCTCCACCAGATACCTGCACCTCCTGGTGACGAAACGCCACACGAGCCGCATATTCTCCTCAAAAACCCCCTCGAGGGCTTCGGCGTCACCACCGAGGTAATGCACCACATCGTTCGTGAGCCTGGTGCCTCCACTGATACCACCGCCACTATACCGCTTCTCTGGAATCGTATCACCCTTCAGAACGAGCCCGTACTCAGCGAGCTTCTTACGGACGAACCCCAGACGCCGCCTGGTGATTCCATTCCGCTTCGCACCGTCGAGAGTCTCGTTGGCCAGATCCCCCAGCGTGTGATACCCCATCTGCTTGAAGTCCTGGACCTGCTTCGGCCTGAACCCTGCGTCGGCAAGGCTCAGCTTCATCGCTGTTTGCTTATCTCGCACTCTCTTGACCTTTCATCCTTAGTATCCACTGAGTTGAAGACAACGAAAAGTGCTACATTTCAAAGAACTCCACATTCATGAGTGGTAATTCACCATAGCTTAAAGTTATGAAAAAGTCAATATTTTTCTTCTAATCTAAGTGCAAAAAACGCTTAATTTACTGGTAACCACTACAAAATTACATAATCCTTGCTCCAAAGTGTTCCAGCATAGACTCCACTGGCTCACAGTTTTAAAAACTCCCTATTTTAGAAACATTTTTTTCTTAATTCTTGACTCACAATAATTATCACGTTACATTTATATACAGCGTCAGAATATTTCACATTTTTATATGAATAAGGCTTCATGCCTGGTTTGCTCTCGTATAGAAAGCATTCATAGTAATAAAAATCCCTATTACGTTACGGAGCTTCCATCAGGATATGTAGTACTTGGTGACCATCAGTTATTTAAGGGATATTCACTTTTGCTTCTGAAAAATCATGTCCAAGAGCTTCATGAACTCATTGACAACGACCGAAGACAGTTTCTCGAAGATATGAGCCTACTTGGAAAAGCAATCAATAATGCTTTTTCCCCCGAAAAAATAAACTACGAACTTCTAGGAAACTCAGCAAATCACTTACACTGGCATATTTTTCCAAGACATAAGAATGATCCTCGGCCACAAGGACCTGTTTGGGCAATAGACAAAGCGATAAGATATAGCGAAGAATATATTCCCAAGACAAAAACACTTCAAGATCTAAAAAATGCTCTTCTTTCTGAAATAAACAAGCTTAAAAGCTGACTTCGTAAAAAAACTTCCCTACAGGGAAGTTTTTTTGTTTTTTGCCAACACTTCAAATGGTACTCCTAACTTCCCATTTCGACAGAATTTATTATCTCGTCTAACACTCGCTCCGGCTTAGATGGGCTGTTTTGGCTATAATTACCGACAAAAAGATACCAACCCTTATCATTTTTTGTTACATAAACTTCCTTTGTCTTGTACTGGCTTTCACCAATACCCGTCCCAGGCTCAACGATAAGCAATGCGTAGCGTCCAAGACTCTCATTTTCATGAAAAACCACATCAGAATCATCAGTTATACCATATACTTCTCTATACTCTTTTACAATGTCCTCGAGCGTTGCAGCTTTCATTTCGTTGAAATATCCAGCCGATTCTGATGAAGCCTCACCATTATCTGACAACCTATCAAATATTTGATCAACTTCGTCATAATTGAAGAAAATAGTTTCATATGACACCGTACTGTTTTCCAAAGTCTGATGGCTAGGCCAAAATACAATTCTTGTTCCAAACAAACTTTCAAAATTAGGAACAAATGCAAAATTGAAATCTCTTGGAAACTGAAATGTCAAACCATATTTAGGTTCAATATGCGTAAAATAATCATCATTATAATTGGTTTTGTTTAACCTTTCCACCTCCTGCGATACATCAATCGTATATAAATCACCCGCTGACCGTATTGGTTGTCCTATTGGCAGGAAAACAAAAGGATCGACCATATTTACCTCCAGGGTTACACCTGGTTCCACAATGGTGACAGGATTACTGTCAATTTCTAAAATTCTATCCATTCTAAAACCAAGATCAGCAAAAACGTCCGCATCGACAATATGGCGAAGCACTTTTCTCCTCGGATCATCTCTGTCAGGTTCAATTCTATACACTTTTGGATCATTCTTCTTCTTGACGAGAGAAAAATATGGTTGAGAAAAAACACCAACTCCATTAAAGAAGCCAACTTCAGAGGTATCTATTCGTATAGACTTACCTGTTTGGTACTTATCCAACATACGCTGATCAACATCTTCTACCCAATCCCACTTATACCCAAGTTGCTGATATGCTGAGGAGCTTTCTACCCAATGTTTTTCTTTTCCAAGGACAACATATATCTTCGGGTCATTGGTAGTCTTTACTACAGCACCGTATCGAGGATCAAATAAAGGACCATATGGGAGAAAACCCAATTGATCATCCGGTACATTATTCAGACTCTCTTGGGTAACCTGTTGCACTTCACTCCATGATTCAAAGTACGTGAAGTAAATTTTCGAATTTTTAAACGCTCTTTTCGTACAATTCTCGGTAACATACCAAACGGATGAGGATTGGCTACTCTTATACGCTTTTTGCTCCTGCAATGGACATCCTATTGCATCTGCTGGGGCAAAAAGTAGCAGAGAAAACAAAGCAAGCGGAAGGAAACTAAAAAATTTCTTCATAGTGTGATTTAAAATCATTTAATTAACATGTTATGCATCTAAATAGCCTTTACTCATAATCTTCCTCATATGATGACCCTTTTGAACACAAATCTATCAAAAACTTAATATCCTCATCATTCTCAACTCGTAATTCACGAATTTCCTCACCACTATCATCGTGAACACTTATTCGCCAACATTCACAAGAATAATCAGGATATATAGTATATTCCAATCCACCATCTGTAAATGTTAGAAAATGATACTCATCATAATCAGCATACAAGACACGAGCATCTTGCGCTAATTTTTGCTTAAAATATGGTGACAAATCACTTTGAGATATCTGCTCAATAAACTCCAAATCATCATAGTCATCAACCCCGTGTGTATATACAACCTCTCCGCTCGAATCAGAAACTGACACCTCCCAATCATCGGATTCGCCCTTTGAAAATACATACGTGTACTCTCCCACTTGAACCTTCACATTCCTTTCGAACATAACATATGTGTATTCAATTTCCCGCTTCTCTTGAAGAACCGACTTTAATGAATCTGGAATTCTTCCATCGACAAATCGCAAAAAACTCGGTTGCCTCGAATCGCTCTGTTCAGCTGCTAATCTTCTCGTTATAAAATCTTCACCCATATTATAAATTCAATTCTATTTTAGTAAAAATATCTTTCACACAAGCGTAGGCCAGATATACTCTACCACAAACCCTCCCCAATACATCGCGATTCCAGAAACCAGACAAAGCAACACCGTCCAAACAGGTAGCCACTGAATATGTGACTGTTTGTAAAATGCTTCAACGGCAAATATCACCACAAGCACTTCAAGAAGTCCAATAACCGCATCAAGTAATCCAAATGGAAGTGGTTGTCCAACATAGGGGGCATTCCATATACGTGTCATGTACCACGTCACGGCAACTCCTCCATGCAAAATCATCCCCAGCCAAAACATGGGATGCGATTGTTTTTCATGAAAAAAATGTCCCCAGATAAGTTGCGCAGCACCCACGAAAATAAAAAGCATCGCCATAGGACGGACATTCCAATGCAATGAGCTCGCAAAAAATAGATGCAGCAGTGCAACCGTTGCGCCGGCATAAAAAGTATACTGGCTATAGCGCTCTTGATGGAAAAGTGGCATATAAAATAAGATGATTTGTCATTTTCTGTAGTATACCCTATTTTCTCCTACAAAAAAACCCGTTTGAGCTTCCTTGCCGTGCAAAGAAACTCAAACGGGTTCCGGAAGCGGTGAGGCTCCCGGCTTTGGTGGCGCACTCGGTCGCCCCCTCAGGTGGGTGTTGCTTGGACACGGAGTCCTGCATCACTCACAACCCTCCTCGACGCCGATCCTGGCTCACGGTGGCAGGTGAACCTACCGGTCCATGGATACCAGGATGGCGATCGAGGTTCGCGCCGACGAAGCGGACGCGATCAGCGGGTCGCCGCGGTCGCCTCGATCAGGCACTGGGCCACGTAGGCCGCGTAGGTGCCGTTGTCGACGTGGTAGCCCGGCCCGGCGAACTTCGCCGTGATGGCGTTGGGGCCGGCCATGGCCGCGTCCACCAACACCTTGTGGGCCCCGTTGATGGAACCGCCGGCGATCTTGCCGATGACCGAACCCTTGCTGAGGCCCGTCTGCCCCGCGATCATGTTGGCGGTCTGGTCGAGCGTGACCGCGGCCGCCGTCGTCACCGCGGTGATCGCCGCCGCGTTGCGGTCGAAGTTCTCGTCGGGGACGTCGAGCGTGATCACCACCTGGGTGGTGAACTTCACCCCCACGTTCGGGTTCTCGGTGGCCTGCTGCAGGTACTGCGTGAACTTGTCCATGGTCTTCATGTGTCCCCCTCTGAGGGTGTTCCAGCCTCCGAAAGCCGGATTCGTAAGTTCCTCCCGACCAAGGAGGGTGCGCTGCTGCCCGAAGGCTGCATCGGAATACGCACTAAAGCTTTGTATCTGTCTACCCGTAGGCACACAGATACAAAGCTTCTCTAGGGTTGTGTGTAAATTGTAAAAAGCAATGCCACAATTCTACTCAAAGATCCCAATTTTGTCAACCTCTCTGTCCACACGGACTCAAAAAAATCGCTCCATTGCCATAACTTGACAAGCTCATCTTTTCATGTTACGGTAATTATAGAGAGTTAATTCTTAACAGACTCTATGACAGATCTGAAAACTCTTGCTTCTGGTTCATACGGCTACAGGCAGAGATAGGCAGCCAGATTGTTCCGGCACGCCTGTAGTCGGTGTTACTGGATTCACATTTCCTTTGTATTGACGTACAATAAAACCCTGACCAAACATCAGGGTTTTGTTTTTTTAATTTCCCTATACCACTTTCTTTTCACTCTTTTATTCTTCTCTTACTTTTACTTTTGAAGTCTCTGCACAACCTGCATCACCTCTTCATCTTGTGCAATACGAAAATGCTTAACCAATCTCTGCGTCATACCCATTCTTTTTTCTGGAATAGTGAGTATTTCACGAATCTTCCCTCCAAGTTGATTCCCGTCAGAGAGCTCTTGGTCCAACATCTCTACAGCGCCTTGCTCATAAAGATTCACGACATTACTCACCTGATGACCAGGCAATGGTACTATGATACTTGGCTTTTGGAGCGCAGCAATTTCTGTGAGTGTTCCAAACCCCCCTCTTGCAACGATCACGTCCGCAGCAGCAAGTGCGTGCTTCATATCGCCACTGAGAAATTCAACAGGATGATAAAACGGAAAAACTTTTTGTGCATTATCAACAAACTTCCCCCACTTTCCCTTTCCAGTCAGGTGAAGTATCTGGCAAACTCCTTGCAAGTGTGGAAGCGCCTGAACAATAAGCTCATTGATTTTCGCAGATCCTGTTCCTCCACCAGTGACGAGCACCAGTGGAAGCTGCTTATCAAGTCCAAATGCTTGCAAAGCCATATCCCGATTTCCGTCATATATCCCCTTTCGAACCGGGTTTCCAAGATGTATCACTTTCTTTTTGGGAAATTTTAGGACATTGGCCTCAAGTGCTACCGTTACCACTTTTGCCAGGGGTGCCATTATTCTATTTGCCAGACCAATCTTTACATCCTGCTGATGTACCCAGCATGGGATTCCAAAAAACCAGGCTATGATGTGAAGCGGAACCGAATTGTATCCCCCGGCGGTTATGCACATATCCGGCTTAAACCTCCAGATAATTTTTACTGCTTGGAACAAACCAGCAATGCTTCGGAATATATCAGCGATATTCAAAATCGAAAAGTATCTACGCAACTTTCCGGCTGAAATGCTTTCAAACTTAATTCCTACAGATTCAACCAAGTCGAGTTCCGGGCCATTATGCGTACCCACAAACAAAAACTCAGCATCCTTTTGATGCTCGGCAATTATTTGTGAAAAGGCAATGAGTGGAGTCACCGGCCCAAGAGTTCCTCCCCCGGAAAGAATGATCTTCATACGCTAAGTATTTCGATGCTTACTCACACTTGTCAAGAGACCAACGGCCGCCATAGAGATCATAAGTGCAGTTCCACCATGGCTCACAAATGGCAAAGGTACCCCGGTAATTGGCAAAATACCAATCATTGCACCGATGTTCAAAAATGACTGAATAAAAAACCATGTCGTAATTCCAACGACAATCAACCGACCAAAATTGTCTGTCGACTGCTTGGCAAGTCGGAGACATCGAAGCACAATAAATACCAACAGCAAAACAAATGCCGCCGCAAAGAAAAATCCCATTTCTTCAGCAAAAACCGCAAAAATACTGTCAGAGTGCACTTCTGGCAAATACTGAAACTTTTGTCTTGATTGTCCAAACCCCTGACCAAAAAGTCCACCACTACCAACCGCCAAGAGTGCCTGGTTAATATGATATCCAATTCCTAGTGGATCAAGCTCTGGATGCAAAAAAGTCATAAACCGCGCAACACGATACGGAGCATTAAGAATCATAAGCGCAAGTCCCGCAGCACCCACTCCTGCAAGCATACCAAGATGTGCATACCTCGCTCCTGCGACCCACAACATGGTAAATATCATTGCCAAAAAAATGGCAAGAGTTCCTGTGTCCGGCTGAATCACCAAAAGGAGTACCGGCCCAAGAGTAAACAAAAACGCTGGCAATAAGCCAGACTTTAGATTCATGACATGCTTGTCTATGGCAGCTAAATAGGCCGCAAAAAAAAGAACAAAACCAAGTTTTGCAAGTTCTGCTGGTTGCAATGTATATCCGAATATACTGATCCAGCTCCTTGCTCCGTTGATAGTAAGACCGACTCCAGGCACAAATACGAGAAGTAAAAGACCAATGCAGGCCGCATAAATGTACCACATATACTTGTACCACATTCGATAGTCTATTTTTGAAAGTACAAGAAATGCGATCACACCAGGGAGCACACCAAACACAAGCTGCCGCTTGATGAAAAAATAGTTGTCGCCAAATTTGGTAAAACCAACGACACTCCCTGCAGAAGTAAGGGTGATAATTCCCACAACGATCAAAAGGATAAACTGACCAAGAAGGATATAGTCAGCTCTTGATTGTCGCACACGCTGTTTAAACATTGAGAAACTCTAGAAGAAGTAAGGCAATAAATAAAAGCACATTAAAAAATGCCGTAAAGCTGCTTAGCAAAATCGCCGGGAAATGACTTTTGTCAAAGAGCATCCACCCCACAAAGCTATTCAATATTACCAAAATGCATCCAGTAAGTGGAATGTATAAAATTTGATACCATGGCCCAATGAGGTCGACCCCAAACAACACATTATAATGTAAAAACAGTGGACCCTCACTTACTCCTATACGAAAAAAAATCCAATACAAACATAGCAAGAGAAACAGCAAAGAAACTCCCAAAAGACTCAAGATGGCCTTGTTTCGAAAATAGAGTTTGATTGGATACATAGTATTAGTCTTATTATAGAGGAAAATTGGCTTCTTGACAAGAAAGGAAAAATAGTCTATAATAGTCCTCGATTCAACATTGATGGGGCTATATCCTTGCATCTTTGGTAAAACCGGTGGTAGCCGAGTTTATCTGAGAATCAATACAATATTTGAATAACAACCCTCGCCTATGGCACATAAAAAGGCGGGTGGATCTACCAGGCTAGGACGAGATTCAAATCCTCAGTACCTGGGAACCAAGGTTGGGGACGGTCAAACCGTCAAAACAGGAAACATTATTGTTCGCCAACGCGGTACCAAGATACACCCGGGAAAAAACGTCAAAAAAGGCAAGGACGATACACTTTTTGCAATGGCAAATGGAGTAGTCAAATTCCAAAAGAAAAAGCGTGTTCGCTTTGATGGATCACTTCGAATTGCAACCTTCGTGCACGTTCTTCCTCGATAAGCACATCTGTGTAAAAAAAGACCTCGCGCATATCGCGAGGTCTTTTATTTTTTACGTATCTGCAAGTATTCTATCACGGCCTGCAGATCCCCTTCAATTTTTCTTTTCAGCTGATCGACATCTTGGAAAGCATGCACGTACTCGCCAACTTTCTCATACACCTGGGCAATCATCTCTTCGCCGTAAAACTCACCCCCATCATAACCAATCAGATATACCTCTATTTGATCTTTCGGAGTTTTGGCAATTATGGCTGCACCATAGGTATTATTATGCAACACAGCCTGTCCCGCGTAAATACCCGTTTCGAGTGCCACATCTTGCACACGTTTGTTCATGTTCGCCGTCGGATATCCATATTCTCTTCCTATGCCTTGTCCGTGCACGACTTCACCTGAAAATTTCATACATCTTCTACTGCAATATTTCCAAAGCTTTTTCAAGACCCAAGTCACGATAGTCGTCTGGTGTCGTTGAATCTTTTTCACCTATTCCTTCCTTGAGAACAAACATTTCATCAAGCACAATGTCTGGTTCAATCCCCTGTTTGTCAATTCCCCTCCCCTTTGGGGTAAACCACTTTGCAATGGTAAGTTTGAGCGCAGAAGCATCAGGGAACACTTCAAAATCCTGAACCGAACCTTTTCCATAAGTTTTTTCTCCAACAATTTTTCCAATGCCATAGTCTTGTAATGCTCCGGCCACAATCTCTGATCCCGAAGCCGTTCCTCCATCAACCAAAACTACAGTTGGAATGTCTTTGAGTATTGGTTCATGACGAGCCATATAGGTCTGCTGTTTTCCATCTTTAAATGTTTCTTGCAATATGGCTCCCTGCGAAATCCAGGCATCGGCAACATCTACTGCTGAGGTCAGAAATCCACCCGGATTACTGCGCAGATCAAGAACAATCCCTTTCACCCCCTGATCAATCAACTCATCAGCTTCGCTGATAAACTGACGGTAGGTGTCTTTATTGAAGTAGGTAATTCTAAAATGCGCGATTCCACCATCGAGTGACTTGACAATCACGGTGGGCACTTTGATGTCGTCACGAGTAATGACCACCTTCTGCATCTTTTCATCCTTTGGCCTCAAAATACCTAATTCAACATCTGTCCCTTTTGGTCCACGAATTTTTTGGGCGGCTTGCTCTGCTGACAAACCCTGTGATTCCTCGCCGTTGATAGTAATAATCATATCCTTTGGTCGCAAACCGGCTTGCTGCGCAGGAGAATCCTCAAGCGGTGCGATAACAACAATCTGTCCATCTCGCACACCAATCTCAGCGCCAATACCGGAAAACTCACCAGACATATCAGCTGCAAACTCCTTGGCTTCTCGTGGAGGCATGAAAACTGAGTGAGGATCACCAAGCCCAGCGACCATCCCTTCTATGGCACCATAAAACATGTCAACCTCACTAACAGGTTGATCTACGTATTTATCTTTTACAAGATCCCACACCTTCCAAAATCTATCAAATTGCACTTCCTGGGACCGTGATGCAGAATAGAGATTGATAACTTTTTTTATCTCAACCTCACCATGTTCATCTTCAACTGCATCTTTGAAACTCACAGTACCCCCTGCAAAAAAACCAATGCAAAAACAAATCGCACCAAATAATAATGTGTTTACAATGATAAACTTTTTTGAACGGTCTTTCCTAAACATATTCATGTTTTTGTTCTATATTAACTCCCAATGATTGTAATGCTGGAATAATGTCTTCATACCCTCGTTCGATGGGATAACAATTTCTCAAAATCGATCGTCCCTTTGCTGCGATCATAGCGATAAGAATAGCCATAGCCGGACGAATAGCCGCTGGACACATGAGTTCATTGCTTTTCAGTTGCGTTTTACCTTCCACAAATACACGATGCGGGTCTACCAAAAAAAGTTTTGCACCAAGTTGTTGGAGCTCAAGATAATAAATTGCACGATTCTCGTATACCCAATCATGAATCAGACTCCTCCCCTTGGCCTGAGTAAGAATTGGAACAAAAAGCGGAAGATTGTCAATATTGAGCCCAGGAAATGGTCTTCCGTAAATTTTATCAGGAAGCGCCTGAAGCTGTGATGGCACCACCTGAATGTCGACAAGCTGATAATATTCACTCTTTGCGCTTCGAGATGGTTTGATCTTAAAATCCTGTCCCATGACACGCAGTTTTTCGAGTTCCAACTCAAGAAAATCCAATGGTGCTCCGGTGACGGTAATTGGTGAATGCGTGGTAATACCAAGAGATAGCCAAGTCATAGCAATGATAGGATCAGGCATAATGGTAAAATTCACTGCTTTGAGCTTTTTGACTCCCGTAATTGTCAGTGTCGTCGTTCCAATCCCCTCAATCTTGGCCCCAGCTGATACCAAAAAATGACACAAGTCCTGAACCATATAATTTGACGAAGCAAATTTGAGAACGGTCTTTCCCTTTGCAAGAACCGCTGCCATGACGGCATTTTCTGTTGGCGTATCGCCAGATTCATACATGACAATCTCACGACCGACAAGCGATTTGTTTTTTACTTCGTAGTAAGCGGACTTTGATTGCACGTGCACACCAAGCTTTTCCAAAGCGTACAAATGTGGTCGAACGGTTCTCTCACCAAGCTTGCATCCACCAGATTTGTAAAGTTTGTAATGCTTCACATGACCTGCCAGTGCCCCCAAGAGCATCAAAGAGGTTCGCGTTTTTCTACATGCAGCCTTGTCAATTTTTCCCATTTCAAGACGCTTACTGCTATCGATTTTTAATTCACCGGAAGCAATCCACTGCCATCTCACTCCTATACTCTGCAGTAGCTCCAAGATCCTGTGGACTTCTTGAATATCCGGAACATTCTTAAGATGAACCACATTGCGTACCATAACACTGGCGCATAATATCGCCATCGTTGAATTTTTGGCGGCACTGACGGAAATACTTCCTTTGAGCTTGTGGCCCCCCTCAATAATGTATTGAGACATAGTTGATTTTTTTGAAAATTCTGCTACTATTGTAGCGGAAAGAGGTGAAAAAATCAAATTATGTCATATCCTGATATTTTCCTTACCAGAGGAAAAAGAATTGCTATTATGGTCTCCCTTATTGTGGCTTTTTTTGTGATATCCCCTACTCTTATTCTTCACACGGCAGGCTACTCAATTGATCTTCAAAACAAGAGAATCATACGCAGTGGAGTACTCAGTATTGATGCTCTGCCGAATGATGCAGAGGTTTACCTTAACAATAAGCAAATCAAAAAATCACTCCCTTTGTGGTTGCCAAATAGCCTCCCCAATGCCTATAACATCAGAATTCAAAAAGCTGGATTTCACTCTTGGGAAAAAGACATTATTCTCGAGAGCCAAAAAACCTACTATATCCGAGATGTGGAATTGTACAAACAATCTGAGCCTGAGCTCCTGTATAAGCTTGATGCAGACGAAGGATCAGTAGATTTTTCACCCGAAGGAAAGGCTGCGATCATCGTTGCCTTTGATGGAGGCTCTGCCGATGCAACCATAAAGCTCCTGGATCTCAAGTCACAAAATTTAAAAAAACTATTCGAAGATACGATAGACAGTCATTTCCTTGAAATTCAATGGAATGAAACCGGAACCCGTGCGAGCATAAGCTTTGAGAGTCACGGACAGACAAAGCTCGCTCTCATCGACGTTGAGTCGATGTCTGCTCGCTCATATAGTTTTTCTCAAATTCATACGCTCAAATTTCAGGGAAATACGCTCTATCTGCAGGAGGGTCAACGCATTATAGAAATTCTCAAGGAAGCTACTTTTTTTGCACGACTGGCTGACGATACCACCTCATGGTATATCGACTCTTCCGGGGTGCTTTGGCAAACCAATGGTATCTCCATTACGAATGCCAAAAATCAGTTTAATAGTAAAACAGAAATTGGAACGTTCCTTTCGGTTGAAAATAGCGATGTTTACACAAAAGAAAACGGATCAATTAAACACTTCATACTCTCGGACAATATAGCCAAGCTTAATTATAGCTATGGCTTTGAATATTTCGTAAAAGATCCGGTGCTTTCTGGGTATCTTACTCTCTCAAGTCTTGAGGCTAACGCTATAAGTCCTTCCAATGGGCTTACCTTGCTTTCACGATTTTCCAGAAAATACAACAACATCTTCCGCCAAAATACAACCGGAGACTATATTGTGAGCAACCAAAATGAAATTGTCGCCTTTAACGCTGGATATGGTGTCACCACTCAGCTTCTCAGTGCCGACATCTCTGGCATCGCGCACTCACCTGCATCGAAAAAGCTCTACTTCTGGGGAAGTAAAGCTCCTGAATTTCCTCTTGTCGGAATTTATTCCCTTAGCTACTAGCCGTGCTACCACCATATAAGCAATCGAACCACAATGAAGTAATAAATTGCCATCAAGGGATTTCCCACATACAACAAAAGTGGATTACGCATCTCGTCTTCTTGAAAGTGTACTCCGGTACTACACTGAGCAAGCACTTTTCGATCTGAAATTTTTCGAGAGGCCTGAATGGCCTTTCTTTTTTTAAGCCAACTTGTCCAGTTTTCTTTTTTTGAAAAATATTTGTACACCTCTAATCGTTTATCAAACCATCCACCTCGCAGTGAAAAAATAATCAAACCAATCTCAAAAACAAAAAGCATTGGTATGAGCAAAAGAATTGTTGGCCATCGATAGTAAAGCAAGATAAGAACGTAGCGGTTTCTCTCAATCCAAAAGTATTTTCCTATGCTTTTTTTAAACTGATATTTGTGGAAAAAGTCTGAATATCTCACCATGACTGTCCGGTATCCAAGCATCTGCAATCGCAGTGAATAATCAGTATCCTCATGGTACATAAAATAATCTTCATCCCAAAGTCCATGCTCTTTGAGCAAATCCGTTCGCATCATAGCCGCAGCCCCGCTGAGGTACCCGACATCTTTTATCTTTGGCAGGTGAACATCGCTAATATCGTGCTTGTAATCATCGCAATACCCTACCATCAAGTAGTGTAAAACATTTCCTGATGTATTGATGAGACTTGTCTCGGGATGAAGCATAACGAGTGACTGCGCCGCGCCAATAGTTTTGTCTGCTTCCATAGCATCAACAAGCTTGGATATACAGTTTTTGCCCATATAGGCATCAGCATTGTGCAAAAAGACATAGTCGTACCCATGATCAATTGCCCACTGCATGCCGTGGTTGTTTCCCCCAGAAAAACCAAGATTACTTGACTGCTCCAAAATAGTGGTGTGAGGAAGATCTGCTGTATGCTTTTCTATCTGCTCACGAATGTACGGACATGCTGAAGTATTTCCTTCCTTGTAATGATTGTAGACAATCAAAAATTCGAGATCATCTCTTGGATAATCTTGATTTTTTACACCATCAATAACATCCTGCAAATACTCAAAAGGCTCCTGGTCCCAGACCAGGTACATGATAGCGACCTTCGGCGTCGCCTTTTCTCTATTGTGATCTGTTTTCTCTGTCACAAAACGATTTTATATACTTGATAGGCAAATGGCTACATTGTTAAACGGTATATTGCTTCATTGCAGAATAATTTTGTTTTACCATTTATCAATTTAACTCTGTGTCAATTTAGTTCTATAGTACTTATGATTCCCTCGCCATTTCCAAAAATACTTCATCCAACTGCGAAGATGCTGACGCGCATATCGATTTTTCAAAAGAGCGCTCACCACCCCCGGAACATCAGCAGATGCCCTACGATGTATGTGCTCAATAGTAACCTCATGGAAATAATACACTGGCCAATTATGCTCCCACATACGACGGCACCAATCACTATCCTCCGCATACATCCAATAACGATCATCAAACATTCCTGCTTCATCGATGGCCTTTTTGCGAACAAACATTGCTGAACCCATAATCCAATCCACCGGAATTGTTTTGTTATGACCAAAATCCTTCATGAGGAAATGATCGGCAATTTTCTTTCCATTTCCGCTACGACCAAGCTTAGTTCTACTATACAGTGGTTGCCAAAAGGTAGGAAAACGATAGCAAGAATACTGAATCGATCCATCTGGATACACAATCCGTGGACCAATCATCCCCACTTCCGGTGTTTTTTCCATGAAGTCATACATTTTTCGAAGCATGTTTTGACCAAGCTCAAAGTGCGTATCCGGATTGAGAACAAAATAGTACTTTGCCTGCTCACTAAGCATTGCCTTGTTATGTGATTTTCCAAATCCTTCATTCTTCTGTTGCCGGATCAACTTTACCTGCGGATATTTTTCTTTGAGCAAAGGCTCGATATCTTGATCGGAATGGTTATCAACAATGACGACACCGATATTCAAATGAGAGTCTTTACTGTCGGCATACATGGAAGTAAGACATGAATCTATCAAGTCTTTCTCGTTGGTGTTTACCATGGTTATAACAATATCGTACATATTAAAACCACCTACGAAGTCCTTTCCAATACATTTTTCTCTCTGCCACTATTTGTTTTCGTGCCTGCTTGGTATATTTCCAATCCTTTGCCATCATGTGGAGACTGCGAAAAAGCACTACAGGATGGATTACCAGCATGTAGGCGAGTTTTTTGAGTTCAAACCATATAATCCATGGCAAATCTTGTAGAAAATTTTGCCAATATTCATTTTTGTAAAGCGTACGAATATGATTTTTGTACGAATGCAACTTTACATACTCAGACTGCTTTCCCTTATTCATCGCCGCTTTGAGATCTGAGAGCCCTCTTGGTGCAGCCGCAGTTCTATCATGATAGGCCACAGAGTCCAAAACCACATAGGCAGTATAACCGGCATTGCGGAATCGATACGCCAAATCAACATCTTCCTTGTAACTATGATACGTCGGATCGAAGATGTTGTCTCCAGGCAAAAGTACTTTATCAATACACGACTTTCGATACATTGCCAGAGCGCCAGAAATCCCAAATACTTCCAGAATATGCTTATCAAAAATATTGCTAAGCGCGGCTGGTCCTTCTATGTCTTTGCTCCATACTTCTTGAGCAAACCACTCCACGGCGCGGCGATTACGCAAGAGTCGCACTCCAATAGCATCTATCTGATTGGTAAAACCTTCTTGCGCTTGATCGAGCACGGTTGCCGCACTACTGCCCTGTACCTTTTCAAAATCCCATCGCATAAGCCTTGTAGAGACGGCTGCGGTTTTGTCATTGCTTTCCATGATGTCAACCATGCGTGCAAGCGTGTCCGGCATGAGGTACATATCAGGGTTGAGCAAAAGCACATATGGACTTTTTACTTCCCTGTATCCGATATTATGTCCTTGCGCAAAGCCAACGTTCCCTTTTTCGCTTTTGATAATTCGATACTCACAACCCAAATCTTTGATGGCGTCTTCAACCATCCTTGCGATGCTACTCGTTCCCTCACTATTATCTATAAGAAGGAATTCAAAATCCTGAAATGTTTGTTTTTTGAGAGAATCAAAAATATACGGAATATATTTCATTTCCTTCTCATGAAAAACAATCATTTGTATCGTAAGTTTTTTCACACTACTTTTTCAGTTTTAAAATAACGTCGTTTCCCCAAGCAAGCGCTATACCAACAGGCCGTAGCAAAGCAATAGGCATCCACTTGTACCAAGGCTCCCACTTACGAAAATACTTTACCATAGAGGCGGTAAACCATTTTTGTTTTTGCAGTGTTGGAAGTCGCTTGAATGTTTGACCAACGTAATCAACGCATTCAATGATGGGGGTATACATGACTTTGTATCCCAGACGCTGGACCTCACGACAAGTATCCACATCTTCGAACCAAATAAAATATCTTGGGTCAAATGCCCATCCCAGTGTATCAAGAATTTCCTTCTTTATCAACATAAATGAGCCGCGGACACTATCAACCTCTTGCTCTTTGGAAGGATCAAAGTCTTTATACAGATATGTATCTAAAATATGCGGAAAAATGTGTGGCAACTTGAGAACGATGGCCGCTTGATCCATAAATCCTGGAAAACGTCTCGGTTTGGCGTTTTCTTGCAGTTTTCCGTTCTGATCGATGAGTTTAGGACTGACAACACCAACCTCGGTATGCTTCCTGGCCCACTGAAGGATAGTCTTGAGGCTACCAGGCTTAATACGCATATCAGGATTGAGGAGCAGCAAGTACTCACCCTTTGCGAGAGAATAACCCGCATTGTTTGCAGCACCAAACCCAACATTTTCCCCATTCTCTACTATTTTTACTTGAGGAAACTTTTCTTTTATCGCTTCTACAGAACCATCCATTGATCCATTGTCAGAGACAATATATTCGAACGTAACATCTTTGGTACCAGAAAATGTCGATTCAAGGACCTCAAGAATACGATCTTTGTCGTTTGTGCACACAGTGATGATGGAAAGGTCGAGTTTCATGTTGTTCTGCCTCGCTTCAAAGCTTGATCGTCAAAAATTGTAGAAAAACTTAAAACGGTAAACATCTTAGTGAAGGGATGATAGTACCTTTGCAGACCGCTGATTCCGATCACTAGGTCAGCAAAGGTACTATCATCCCTGAACGATCATCTTAGCTGAGATATTCTTTAAGAGCATTCTCCCAAGTCCTTTGCTGTGGCAACTTCGTATTTGCCAAAGGACTGTATGCCGGTACAGCGGCAGGACGTGGAAAAGCGGTGTGATCTACGGGATGCACTGATATGTTAATACCTTTTATTTCAAACGTCTTTACGGCAAGTTCAAACAAGCTACACTCTCCGCTGTTACATCCATGATATATGCCTGGTTCTGCTTTATTGTCAACAATGTAGCGGGTAAGCTGCGCCAAATCCGGTGCATAGGTAGGACTTCCCTTCTGGTCGCTAACAACACGAAGTTCTTCCTTCCCTTCCTTTGTTGCAAGCCATATCATGGTATCGACAAAACTTCGTTTAGACTGATCAGAAATTCCCGGCTTTCCAAACAAACGAGCAAGTCTGATAATGTAGTACTGACCACCAACTTTTTGTACCTCTTGTTCAGCCAGTACTTTCAATTCGCCATATTTTGAAAGTGGATGTGGTGTGGCATCTTCGGTGTAGGGCTGATCAGTTTTTCCATCAAAAATATAATCAGTCGAATAATGCACAAATGGAATATCCAAATCCTTTGCGATTTGCGCGAGATTACCTGGTGCCAAACCATTTACTTTCTTTGCTGCTTCATATACTTCTGGCTTGGTTTCTATATCATCTACGGCGTTGATGGCAACGGCATTGATGATGACATCAGGCTTTAGCTCACGGATCTTTTGCTTTGTTTTTTCAAAATCAGATATATCAAGCTCCTCCCTATCCCAAGCAACCAGGTCCGTATCTGAAAATGCCTGAATAAGCGCCTGCCCTAAGGTTCCTTTTGCTCCGAGAATAAGTGTTTTCATAAAATAATGCTACGTCTGATGTATACAATTTACCTGCATTTTCAGTTTTTTTCAAGTATAAAAAAACCACACGCTTGCCACAATCCCTTTTGCAAGAGTCTCTGGCCAAGGTGTGGGTGGTGGGAAATGGTGGTAAATAATGGTCTAAGGCTACGCGGCTTCTTGGATCAGGAGCTCCATGGCCTGGAAATCGTCATCGGTCAGGCCGAACGTGCTGCGATCCATGCTGTCAGCTTCACGAGCCTTCTGCAGGTGGGTGGCGGCGTCATCCG
Organism: Candidatus Nomurabacteria bacterium; assembly: GCA_020632445.1. Taxonomy (GTDB): domain Bacteria; phylum Patescibacteriota; class Patescibacteriia; order Magasanikbacterales; family UBA922; genus 1-14-0-20-39-34. Next base: position 150,644 of record JACKFN010000001.1, read on the forward strand.
GCATCTGGGCGTAGGTGAACCACAACGCACGAACCACGTGTGGGCGAGTGTGGTTGTAACCGCCAGCCTCGTAGTTCTGGGGTGTGATTCGGGAGGAATCACCCGAGGACTGACACCTCTGCATGATGCGGATCGACATGCAGTCAAGGAGGCCCATCCTCTGGGCCAACATCCACAGATCCGCCTCGCGCAGCAGGTTGTGAAGATCGTTCGGCGACTTCACCCGCGCATCACAAAAACACGACAAAATCTGCTGAAAGGGGGTCATCTCGCCCTCCTGTCATGAAACGTATCGAAACATTAGCACACATCAGCATAATGCGCAACCTCTCAAAAACGAAGACCGACGTGGGGACGTCGGTTGTCAGGTGGGATCCGCCTCAGGTGAGAATGTCAGCCTTGGGCGGATGTAGGGTAGGTTGTGATGGTGGGGTGGACGTTGGTGGAGGTGGATCAGGCCGCCAGCGAACTGATCAGCGCTTCGAGCGAAGGCTCCATGGCCGCGAGACGCTCGAGCTGGTTGGGAGCGCCGACCTTGTTTTCGATGATCATGCGGACCAGAGCATGCATGTCACCGTTGAACCGCTGAAGCAAGAAGGCGATCCGACCGGGGACGTCCTTGCAGCCGTTCTTCGCCATGCCGAGGGTCAGGGACATGAACTCGAAGAGGTTCCACTCGATGTGTCCGGCCTCGTACAGCCCGATCTTCGGCTTGCGCGCGGCCTCACACCAGTTGCCGTCGCGGTCGGCGGCGGGAACCCCGTCGAGCATCTCGGAGGCACGCAGGTTGAGCTCCAGCTGGCGATCCGTGTCGCCTCCGTTCCACGCCGCGAGCCCGCTGGCCGCGTTGTGGATCGAGAGCGCTCGAACCCAAATCGGCCACTCCTCGGTGTGCTGCTCTGCGTTGGCGATCGCCTGCCGGCTGAAATCTCGGAAGGCCGCGACGCTGGCCGGGCTGTTGTTCTTGCCGTTCGCCACCTGACGCATGCGGACGGCCGACTTGTAACTGTGAACCACCAGACTGCAGGTCACCAGCACTCCAGTGTCCCGCGCCCAGGGCAGGAGCCCATCTTCCCCCAGGCGACGCTCCAGCTCGCCCTGGGAGCTGCACTCTCCCTCCATGACCAGAGCTCGCACCAGCTCCGGTCGATCCTTCCACGGCACCAAAATTGGCGTCCTCATACGCGCACCACTCCAATTCTCAAGCCCATAGGGCCACGCACGGACCACCATCGGGTCCAGGGAAAAACGATTTATGCCGCTTTTCTCCAAACCCAACAGTCTCCAACGAAAACAAAAAAAGGAGGATATATTATCCTACCATGTTTATTCTCCTTTGTCAACACCTCATTTCAATGAAAAAATCGCTTATTTTAGATACATTCCTTGTTCCTTATTCAAAAGACGAACAACATAGAATCCTCCAAAAAGCATCGTTACCACATATATGGCATCTGAAAATTCTGGAATACCGCTGCCCACCGAATATGTCACCGTTATGTCTAAAAGCTCTGGAGTATATCCACTGTTATCTGTCTCAAAATATGCCTTATACTGAAAATACCTGTTCTGATCGACGTTTGAAAGTGTTTTACTCGGGAGACCATTTTCCGCAGATGTGAGCTCACTATAATAGGTTGAACCTGTTCCATCCGGTCCTATAAAACTCTCACCACTACAAGCACTGTCATCACAACTACGCACCTGGTACTTGAGTCTATTTGCACCACGCTTATACATGGACCACGCCTCAGCTGCCGTTACCTGATCAGAAAATATGGCTACTTCGTCCAATGTACCACTAAAATAGTTCAAAACATGTCCACCATAACCCGTCGCAATACAAAGTGCTTGTGTTCCATTTGAATAACTGTAACCTGCTGTTAGAGTACTTGAACTTCCTTCAATTCCATTGAGGTAGATTTTCACATCATCACTTGAAGTAGCACCGGTAAAAACAACAACAACGTGATACCAGGTACCGGTAGAAAGACTTGCGCTAGATTGTTCAACTCTTATACTATTTCCATTTGATGCAGAGTAAGCAGCTCGGATTTTTGAGCTGCTTATATCGACGGTCCACTCAAATCCTGAATCCCCACTACATCCACCCTTGGCAAAAATTTTTTGTAAGCTTGTCACATTCGCTCCTGTTTTCATCCAAAACGCAACAGAAAGATCACCCGTTGTATTTATTGAAAAATCATTATGGTCAGAAACAGTAATCCTATCATTCCCGTCAAAACTATAAGCATCACCAAGTTTTCCGGTTGCACTCTGCGTTGCACCTGTCACTGTACCGGTATGCGAATTGGCGGAGCTGTCGGAAGCATCTCCAGACGATTCATTCAAGTGATAGAGCAAAATGTTGTTTGTCATATCAAGCGTACCAGTACTATAATCGCTATCAGCGCCACCACTGTCTGGAAGATCCTTTAAATATGGACTCTCAGGCGTCCAACCCAAACTACTCCAAGTACCCGTTCCACCTGAATCTATGACACGTGAAGTGAAATTTCCAGATCCGTTTGTCAACCCAGTAGCGTCAAGCTCTACTTGATCGCCTGAACACTGTGTGTCGCTATCAGTCCCACTACCAAACTGACCGGCGGCACAAGTGGTATCGGTAGCTGTTGCTGCCCATACCACTATCGGATAGAAAATAAGAGTGAATATGGCAAAAAATTGTGAAAGTATCGCAACCAATTTCTTCGACGGCATAAAAAAAGTATACTCGTTTTTAGTATACCATTTTTTAGAGCTTTATCCCAGTGGATTATTCGATACCAAATTTTTCCTTCAATATACTGCGGTACTCTTCATAATCTTCACAATAATCTGATCTATCGGGGTTGTAATTTGTGGAAGAAAAAGCAAGCAAAATACAGTCATCACTCATATCCTTGAATCCATGCCAAACATGATTTCCGACAGAGATCCCGTCACCGGGCCCTTTCATTGGGATGTCTTCTTTCCCATTTCCCCTATCAATGATCGCAATACATGTTCCGCTTACCAATGTAAAAAATTCGTTTTCAACAAAGTGACAATGTTGTCCCGATCCCTTACTCTTTTGGATAAAATACACCCTCTTAATTTCCCAATCAATAAAATCTTTTACCTCACAAAAAGTGTAGAGACCTTTTGGATCATCCACAACTTTGAGTTGTTTTTGTTCGAATTTTAGCATAAGTTTTTGTTAACAATAACTACCTTGGCACGACCACCGGCAGATCCTCTGGAAAACCGGGAACTCGCACAAGTTTTACTATCTGACAATCTCCTGACAGCTGAACTAATCCCTTCGCTTGTTCATTCATACGCTTCTGCCAGCTTATATCCAGATGCAATCCAGATGTTGCAACGATTTGTTCATCTAACTCCAAGTAGGCCTGCGCTCCTCGTCTATCCATCCTTCTATAGATTTGATTGAGTAGATAATAATACACTTCTGTATCTTTTGGTATTGACCGCAAACCACCTCGTGGACGACACATAATAAGCTGAAAACCGCCATCTGGAATGTTTTCTTGCATCCACGCATCAATACTCCGCCATGCACGCGGTGACACAACATTATCAGCGATATGATCAATATGCACCTTATGATCACGGTTTTTTTGACTTTCATCTCTCGTGTCTGTCAGTGATACTGCCAAGCTTGAATCAATAGCAACCTGCTCAGCAAGAGATTGCATCGTCCCGGTAGAAGCTAAAAGATCCAAAACATGCACTTCTCCGATCTCTTCTTTTAAAGCCTCAGCAACCTCCCTGAGGCCGCCCGGTGGCAACAACTCCCGAAAACTTGCTTCGTATTGATAAAGTGGAGAATCATAATATTTCCAACCTCCGATTTCATCCCTGTCTGCTTCTGTCCTCGCCATGGCGTTTGCATTTTTCAACGCATCACGCAACCTTCCAAAACGACCTTCACTTGCCATATATTTACGAATTGGTCGGCAATTTTGCAAGTCGTGGTGTTGAGACACTTGAGCTTTGATCTAAGCTGCTTTGCTCGGATAACTTCTCATCGGCAGGAAATGCTTGTAATCCCGCCTTTCGCATCGGCGTATGGTTGATATCATAAGCCTGCTCATGCTTTTTCCAAAGACTTTCTACCCAATCCTTGTTGGTCAAATACCAATTAATGGTTTCGGAAAGACCCATTTCAAATTTTTCTCTGGTGTACTTTGGTTTCCAACCAAGATCTTCAATCTTGGTCGAGTCAATGGCATAACGCAAATCATTTCCTGGTCTGTCGGCGACAAACTCAATCATGTCGCTTGGTTTATTCATGGCATCCAGAATAAGCTTTGCAATATCCAAATTGCTTCGCTCATTGTCTACTCCAACATTGTATACTTCCCCAGGGACTCCTTTGTGAAGCATCAAATCAAGCGCTTCACAGTGATCCCGCACATAAATCCAATCTCGGACATTCTTTCCGGTTCCATGCATGGTTATAGGCTCGTCCTTAAGAAGTCGAAAAACAGAAATAGGAATAAGCTTTTCCGGAAATTGATATGGCCCATAGTTGTTTGAACAATGCGTCACCACAACCGGTACATTGTGACAAACAAAATAACTTCGACAAAGAAGATCCCCACCGGCCTTTGCCGCAGCGTAAGGCATGTTTGGTTCTATTGGTGTCTGCTCAGTAAATCTTTCTGGAGAATCGAGATCAAGCGAACCATATACTTCATCTGTGGAAACATTCACAAATTTTTCGATTTCATATTTACGAACCAAATTCAATAGTCTGAGCACTCCAAACGTATTGGTCATCACAAAATCACTGCAGTCCCCGTGGATAGAACGATCAACATGCGTTTCTGCAGCAAAGTTAATAATGTAGTTGATTCGATGTTCCTCCATGATGTGCTCCAAGATATTTGGATCACAAATATCACCTTTGATAAAAGTATACCGCGATTTCATCTCAGGGTTATTTTCTATTGAGGTGAGGTTATCCAAATTCCCCGCATAGGTGAGCTTATCCAAATTTACCACTTCATAATGCGGATATTTTTCCAAAATATGGTGAACAAAATTTGAACCAATAAACCCTGCTCCTCCACAGACCAAAATTTTCATACTCAAATGTGGTTATTTTCAATCACCATCATACCACAAAAAGGGCACTTCCACAAGGCTTTTCACTGTCGTCCTTGTTCGCCGCCCAAATCCGGACTTCCCTTGAAAAAGATTTTTTCTTGAGGTATAATAAAAGTATCTAAAATTAGATAAATTATGAAGCTCATAAAGAAGTACTTTGACTGGATTCAAAAAGACAATCCAACGGGATTTGTCGTAAACTATCCAGAGCTCTCGCAAGACGGACAAACCAACGTAAAGGGCGTATATATAGTCGGTGACCTCACAGGTATTCCCCTACTTAAATTTGCTGCCGAAAAAGCTTCGAACCTCATGTCAACTCCAGCATTTGCTATCTGGAAAAAAAGCAAAGAAATCTTCAATGAAATGGATGCTCATAGGCCCATGCAGGAGTCAAAAAAGCAAAAAAAAGGTGAAAATTCTTATGATGTGGTCATTATTGGTGCCGGTCCTGCAGGAATTTCGGCTGCAATAGAGGCGCATAAACGAGGATACCGCTATGTGGTGCTCGAGGCCACAGATCGCCTATTCAACACGATTGAAGATTTTCCCAAAGGAAAACCCATGTTCTACGAGCCAGTGGACATGAAACAAACCAGTGAGCTTACTCTCAAAGGAGATACCAAAGAAGAACTCTTAAACCATCTGCACCATATCGTCAAAAAATACGACCTGCATATTCAATTCAACCAAAAGGTTGATGACATTCAGGTGCTCGGCGAAAATGGACATACCATAACGACACAAACCGGTGATCAATTTCACTGTCAAAAAACCATACTCGCCATTGGAAAATCAGGTAATCACAGAAGACTTGGAGTCCCCGGAGAGAACCTGCCACATGTCTACAACAAACTTTTTGATCCAGGAGAATTTCAAGGAAAAAGAATCCTGGTGGTTGGAGGTGGTGACACCGCAGCTGAATGCGTGCAACTTTTGGTAGATTCAGGTAACCAAGTTACCTTATCATATCGTGGTGATGCCCTTACCCGTCCCAAACCAGACAACATTATCAAAATCAATGAACTCTCCAAGTCAGGAAAAATACAGACACTATACAACTCAAATGTAAAAGAAATCCGAGAGAAAAATGTTGATTTGGAAATTGACGGTGAGATACAAACCTATGATTTTGATGTGATATTTGTGGTCATTGGAACACAGCTTCCTTATGAATTCTTCCAAAAAATAGGCATCCGAATAGAAAATGCGAAGACAAATATGACCTGGTGGTGGATGGCTTTCTCAGTATGTTTCATGAACGTTGTCTATTTTGGAAAGGCTTCTACATCAATTGGATCGAATCAAGTAAGCTTTCTCTCATCACTTACCACTGGAGGTTTTGAAGCGATTCTCTTCAAGTCTGTAGCATGGCTCAGCATCGCCGGATTGTTTATCACGGGCATGGTAGTACTTTTTGATCTTCTGAAAAATTGGAGGCGATACTTTTCAACCAAGTGGAGCTACATACGCAACACCTACTACTTTTTGGTAGTTGCATTTTTCTGTATTGTCTTTTTTGGAAGCAAATATTTTGACCTTTCACTCGGACAAAAAGATCCTTACTTCTGGTACAGCTTCTTATACACGGTAACCATTGGACTTTTTGGAATCAGGCGAGTAGTGGTGGCAAAAAAATCCTATGTCACCCAACAGACGTTACTCCTTTTTGCCATTCAAGCAATTCCACTTTTTTTCATACCAAACTTTGTTCTCCCATGGATGGATGCTCACGGCATGATCAATGACTGGTGGAGAGAAACCGTGTTTCTCGGCGGCGAATGGTGGCGTTTTGTAGGATTCATCCTGGCATGGCCACTATTTATTTGGAATATCTTTACTGATGAGCCGAGCATGTTTTGGCTTATAGTAAGTCTTGTGCAAACCTTTGTAATTATACCATTCTTGGTTGTTCGCTTTGGAAAGGGCGCGTACTGTGGTTGGATATGTTCATGTGGCGCCATGGCTGAAACCCTTGGAGATGAATACCGAACACTTGCGCCGCATGGCCCAAGAGCCAAAAAATGGGAAAATCTCGGGCAGGTTATTCTGCTGAGTATCCTGGTTATCACCCTTTTGCACATACTGGGATGGAATCCTCGACTTTCAACGACATTGGAAGGAGTGAACACTATGCTCTTATCCGGGTACAAAATCATCGTAGACACCTTTTTGGCCGGAACCATTGGGGTTGCTCTGTATTTCTTTTTCGGTGGCCGTGTATGGTGTCGCTTTGCCTGCCCGCTAGCTGCACTTATGCACATTTACAACAAATTTAGCAGCTGGCATATCCTGGCAGACAAAAAAAAATGTATCAGCTGTGGGCTCTGTACCAAAAACTGCCACATGGGAATCGACGTTATGGCCTACGCGCAACAGGGAAAACCACTTGATGACGTTGAATGCGTAAACTGTAGCGCCTGCATTAATGTCTGTCCGACAGGAGTGCTCAGTTTTGGAAGATACAAAAAAGTATGGGAAAAGCGATAAAAGAACAATCCTACGGAATCATTCCACTTTACGAGATGTCACCTGGTGACTATCGGGTGCTTTGCATACGCCAAACGAGTGAAAAGTACTGGGGGCTCCCAAAGGGCCACCCAGAAAGGGGTGAAGGCCCTCTTGAATCTGCCAAACGGGAACTTGAAGAAGAAACGGGCATCGTACCCACAAAAGTTCTTGCTAAACCAACATTTGATGATTTTTATGAATATGAAATCCATGGGCAAAGACGTGCCAAGACGGTGACGTATTTCATTGGCTTTGTAGACACACTCAGCGTAAATCTGCTTGAACGTGAAGTCAATGACTTTGCCTGGCTTGATTTTAAAGAAGCACAAAAACGATTGACACACGACGGTATAAGAAAAATAGTAAAAAATGCTGAAAAATTTCTTACAAAAAAATAGCGCTCTGACGCGTGGAATCGCGTACATTTCTCTTATTGGTTTTCTTACCAGTATTTTTTTGCTCTCAAGGAACATGCAACCACTTGACGAGCCTCGTCTACTGGTTACGCACCTTCTTATACAGTCTTTCTTTTTTGCTATCTACTTTTTTATTGCACACACCACAAAAAGTCATGCCCTTTGGAAAATCGGCCTCTTGGTAAGTCTCCTGTCAAGTCTGTGTTACCTTTTCATGCCAGCATTTTTTAACGACTTCTTCCGTTATCTCTGGGATGGAAAAATGACGGTAAACGGTATCAATCCCTACCTTTATTTTCCGTTTGCTGTCCATGAGACCCCAGAGCTTGCGCACCTGAGTAATGTTTGGTACTGGGACATTATGTATTTCCGATGGACACATGCCATTTATCCTCCTGTTTCACAAATTGTGTTTGCCATGGCTGCCTTGGTCAAACAAGACAGTACGCTGGTGCTCAAAAGCCTGTTTTTTCTCTTTAACTGCGGTTCGATTTTTTTGGGAAACCAACTGCTCAAACAGTTTCAAAAACCCAAAACATTTCTTCTTCTTGTCGCGCTATGTCCCCTCTTTCTCTTTGAAACACTCGCCAGTGCGCATACTGAAGCTATTCATGTTTTTTTTCTGCTACTAACACTGTGGTTTGTCACAAAAAATAAGCCGGTTTGGTCTGGTATCAGTTTAGGAGCATTAGCTTTAGTAAAATTTTTTCCGCTGGTCTATTTTCCATTTCTCTTTCTCCATTTCCTCTCAAAACAAAAAAACTTAAGGCCTCCTCTACTATTTTCCCTTGCTTTTGCTGTTACCATAGTAGTGCTGTACTACCCATTTACCCTTGGGGTTCCTTCTGAACTTCTCTTTGAATCACTCAGTGCCTTTTCCCAAAATTGGGTGCTGTCTCCCGGCTTATTTGATGTAATCTGGACACACCTCTTTAATGGCACCGCTCAAGGATATCTACTCGCAAAGAGAACGACAACTGTCATCACACTCCTTCTTTGGACCCTTACTTTCTTTGTCTCTGCACGATATGCCAAACAGTGCCACAAACATCTTGAAAAAAACACCTGTCTTGCACTCTACGCCGTCACATTAATACTTATCCTTTTTTCCTCAGTGATTGCATCATGGTATATCCTCTGGATTTTGCCATTTGTACTTCTTATAGAAAAAAAATGGCCTGTCATAATAGCATGCGTAGCATTTACACTTCAGTATCTTTTGATATACTATGATGGAGAGGAGCATAACACCTACAAGTATCTCTCAAACGGAGATATCCTGGGTAGTCAGCTATTCATTTGGGCCCCTATTCTCCTGGGACTTTTTTGGGCTTATCGAAAACACTTCTTATCCTTATGGAAAAAGCATTAATTTTTTACTCACGCATCCCCGATGAGCACATTGTTGGGAAAACTCGCATCGGGAGAGCCATCGGAAACCAAGAAATTGCAAACGAGCTTGCAAGAAGCCTTATCTTAGATATGCTCGCCTATTATATGCAATTTGACGGGAATGAGTATGATCTCATTTTTTACCATAAAGGACATAAAGGAGCATTTGGGATCAAAAATGCATTTGGCGTCAAACGCTTCTATCCAACTATTGACGCCGGTCTTGGGCCAAATATGTACTACATATTCCAGAATCACCTCCCAGAATATACAAGAATTGTGATGATTGGTTCAGACGTACCACTTCTTACCATAAAACAGATCCGAAAAGCGTTCCGAGCACTCAAGACTCACGATGCCGTTATCTCCCCAGTTGAAGACAAGGGTTATAGCCTTATTGCTATGAGTAAGCTTGCCGACATTTTTACACCCGTAAAAAACTTTGATTCTCGTACTCCCGGATATGACCTCATGAGAGAAACCCGAGCACTCTGCAAAAAACAGGGACTCAAAGTAAAAGAACTTTCGACGATTTTTGACATTGACGAACCTGCTGATGTACAGCGACTTTGGAATCTCATCCAAAAAAAAGGAAAACTTCTCAAAAAGTTTTCCTACCTAGAGCATACATTTCCTTTTTTAGCAGGCCACAAACAAATTTTTAATTTGTCTGACTGAGTGACTTTGGCGCAAAGTCAAAAATTTTGCTCTGATCCCCCATTTCCACAAGCTCGTCAAGAATAGCATGGGTTTGTTCAAGTGAATCTGCCCGAACGATTTTCCCACGAAGTTCCTTTATCCCAGGTATATCCAAACCAACTTTGTTGGTTTTTAAATACCACGAAAGATGCTTACGAAAAGTGACCAAGCCACGCTCGCCATACTGAGCCATATGGAGCTGCAAATGCTGTTTGATGATGCGCACTCGCTCTTCAAGACTAATAATGTATTCTCCTGAAATATACTGCTGAAAAAACCAAGGATTCCCCAGTGCTCCCCTGGCAATCAAAACTCCATCAGCGTTGGTGACATCAAGTGCTTCCTGCACTTGTCGTGGGTCATGGATATCACCATTGGCCAGTAGTGGAACAGTAGCGATTGCTTTTGCCTGAGCAATCCTCATAATGTCACTCACGCCGCTGTATCCTTGTTTTTTGGTGCGACCATGGATAGTAATAAGCTGCGCTCCTGCTTGCTCAATTTTGGGAATGAACGAAGAAAACGTGTCAGGATCATCCCAACCAAGTCGAATTTTCACAGAAAGTGGTGTGTTACCAATCGCCGCCTTCATCTCTCGTATAATACGACAAGCCAAATCCGGATCCTTCATAAGAGCAGCCCCATTGAAGTTGCTGGTAATTTTGTAAACAGGGCATCCCATATTGATGTCGATCCCTTCCGGACTGGCATGCTCCATTACAATCGCTGCAGCCTGGGCCATGGTCTGTGGGTCGGCACCAAAAATTTGTTGAACAATTGGGCGCTCTGCTGGAACAAAATCCGTCATCCCGAGCGTTTTTTCATTGTGCCGAATGATCGCTTCACTAGAAACCATTTCGCGAAAAACAACATCAGCTCCCCCTATTTGACGCACAACCTGACAGAATGCCGAGTCGGTCATGTCCGCCATTGGCGAAAGAGCAAGTATCTTTCCCTTTTTTTCTAGTATGTCATTAATCCACATAAATACGCAAACATTCAAGCATGTAAACACAGGAAGACTATCACGCACATCCTAAAAAGTCAAGACCACGTGCAAGTAAGCAGCGTGGTCCTTTTAATGTTTTTATATTTCGATCTTGTCTGTTATCATCCAAACTTCATATCCTCTCCATACTCTTGCCCGCCATCAATCTTGTAATCTTTTTGTGGTGCAAAAATATCCTCATCAGATTCTTCCGTATCATCCTGCGTCGGCAAATCAAATGCAGGCCCACCACCAATTACTTCCATGGGAAGTCCTGGAGGTGGTTCTGCACGTTTGGTTTCACTTTTTTGCAGAAGTGGTGTCTTTACGTGAGACATTGGAAAATGCCACAGAGTCGCAAGCTCTTCAATATTCAATACATAAGGCGTTGAACCAGCATACATATCGCGATTTACATAAGCATTCATCAAAACATTTCTACGATGCTCTTTTCGTTGCTCAGCAAAAAAGTAACGAGTACTCGTCAAATAATTTGGCAGAATCATGTTTGAGTACGGATTGTTAAACTGGTTCATGGCACCGACCAGAGAGTTGACTCCCCTACTTGGATTGTAGACTTCCTTACGGGCAATGTACATCGATCGAATTTTCGTCTTGAAACCGATTTTACTTATCTTGTCCTCCATGGCCTCCAAAACCTTTTTTTGACCAGGAGTCATGTACAATAAATTGTTAGGAGGACCACCGTCGTCTTTCTTTGCATCCCCCCCACCAGTTGACGATTCTCTACCAAAAATTTGATCTCCGGCAGTCTCAAGGAACTTCATAGGGGCATCAGCAAGCTCACTTAAAATCTTACCTCCAGCACCACCGGATGAAGGAGACTTTTCCCCAATCATTTTTTTGATTTCCTTGATGCAATCCTCTTTCCATTCAGACTCCTGAAGAGGCTCGATGATAATCTGATGCCACATCTGTTCACCTGGTCCGATACGGCTAAAACTTTCCAAGAAGGTGCCCATAGGATCCTTGAGGACAGTATCCTTGGAGATGCTGTGCTCAAACTCTGTATAACTTCGAATAGGAAAAGCAAAATGCTTTCTTGGACCAAAATCCGTTGCCCACAGGTTGTGTGTTTCATTTGGAAATTTCGTTGGAAACCCTTTGGTATAATCCTCTACCTCGGTAATTTCAGCCTCTGGATACTGAGCATACACCGCAGCCTCTACCACGTCTCTATAGGTATCGAGTGTACGGATGAGAAACTGTATGTACCCTTCAATACTGATAATTTCGAAACTAAAACGAAACTGGTCAAATCCTCTGCGATAGACCGTTCCAATAGCAGCAGGTTCCATAACGCTAAATATGTGCGTGAAAAGCTGTTCCACAGCTTTTGGGGTTTGTACATTAAGCGCAGGGATATCAATTGCTAAAAGAACAAAATTCCAATCCTTAGTGTACAAAATTGCCTTATATGCCGCAAGTAGCATGAGTCCTGCCTTTGTCAGAAGCGCAAACACAATAAGCCACCCTCCCAAGACATACACCTGAGAGACTACCTCAAACGGAGCTTGCGTCGAAAAACCCAAAATGTATTCAGTTACCTGATCCATACGAGCATAAAGAGATTAAAACCTTATAAGTTTCAGAAGGCAAAAAATGAGACGATTTTCATGCAATACCGACGAAGGAGTACTGGATGTACTTCTAGGAGGAATGACATGAAAATCGGCCATTTTTTACCTTCCCTTTAGGCGAACAAATAAAACGAATCTTCGGCGTTCCTCGTCGCTTAGGTATATCAATACCCATCACTCCTCGCGCCTTGAATATTCGCTTTATTTGCTCGCTCAACATATAGGGTTTTACTCCCTTTATGCTAAACCTCTACAAGCTTGGAGACAATAAAGAAGACAATGATGCAAAGAAATCCTGCCCACCACCATCCAAGCTCCCCGGCCTTATATCCTGCAAAAAAAACCAGAGCGGTTATGATTACAGCGATAAAACCGATAAACTTTTTGATGAATTTATCATTCATAGGATAATACTAATTATTGCTAGTATATCACACTTTGCAAAAAGAGTGCTAGACACAAAAAAATCAGAGACCACTTGGCCTCTGATTTTGGGTTGTCTCTCAAGCTATTTCTTCCACTTGTGCCAGGTAACCAAGAGCGGACTTGCCAAAAAGATAGAAGAATAGGTACCAAGAATGATTCCGATAATAAGAGCCAATGAAAAATAATGTATACTGTCTCCTCCGAACAAGAACAGTGCAAGAAGCACGACAAGCGTTGTCAAAGAAGTGTTCAGTGATCGCACGAGTGTTTGATTGACCCCATTGTTAACGCTCTGAGCAAATTTCTCGCTCCCATCCTTGATGAGGTTTTCACGGACACGGTCAAACACAACAATAGTATCGTTTACAGAGTATCCCAATATGGTCAAAAGTGCTACCACAAATGGAATATCAACTTCTACACCTGAAAACTTCCCAAGAAAGGCAAACACGGCCATAGTAATCGTCACATCGTGGATGAGCGCAATAATTGCGGTGATACCATACTTCCATGATGAAACCGGCTTTGACACCTTTCGAAAGGCATAGGCAACATAGAGAATGATCACCAAAATGACCACAAAAGCCGCTTCAAATGCCTTTTCACGGAGCTGCGAACTCACAGAAGGTCCAATCGTTTCAATACGAAGCTCATTAACCTTGTTTTGAGCATTGAATCGCTCAGCCTCAATTGCCTCTCCGTTGTCTCCCTTTACGATTACTTGCTCACTACCATCTGGTGCCGTAAGGACAATTCCAGATTCTCCTTGGGCGGCAAGTTCTTCAGGAGTCGGTGCTGGTCCCTCTGGACGGATCTCATAGGCGTCACGCAATGTATCGAGTACTTGTTGGTGCTCAACCTCATCAATATAACGCATTTTAAGAATCATACCGCGTTCACCGGTTGGTTGCACAACGACACCACCCATATCAAGGGGCAGGAGCACATCTTGAACATCGGCTATGGTTGGTCTACTCTCCTCAAACTCTACTTCAAGCAAAGTACCCCCGGTAAAATCAATACCCGGTTTAAGACCATAGACTAGCAAAGCAATGACACTTGCTATAAAAATTGCGCCTGATGCGTAAAATGGAATTTTTCTGTTTTTGATAACATCAATCATACTATTGCGTTTTTCTGGCTCCTAAAAATAGCCAGCTTCCTTTTTCACCAATCCAAGGTTCAACAAATCGAAGGAAAGTTTTTGTGATCGTAATAGCAGAAAACATGCTCATAAGTACACCAAGCCCAAGTGTGATCGCAAATCCCTTCACAAAGCTTGTACCAAGACCCATGAGAATAAAACATGTAAGTAATGTTGATACATTTCCATCACGAATTGATGACCACGCCCTAATAAACCCTTCTGAGACCGCAGTTTTTAGAGATTTTCCACTTTGAAGTTCTTCTTTTACTCGCTCAAATATGAGAACGTTTGCATCAACGGCCATACCGATCGAAAGAATAAGACCGGCAATTCCCGCAAGGGTAAGTGTAACACCCAAAAGCTTAAAGATAGCCAATGTCAATGCTATGTACACACACAGCGCAATAACCGAAAGCAAACCAGGCAATCGATAATAGAGCATCATGAAAATCATGACAACAATAATGGCAATAATTCCAGCTTTGAGACTTTTTGCAAGTGACTGTGCTCCAAGTGTTGCCCCAATCGTTTGCTGAGAAATAAGCTCAACAGGGACAGGAAGTGCACCAGCATTAAGTCTTTGAGAGAGAAGCCTTGCTTCTGGCAGCGTAAAATTACCGCTAATAACTGCCTCACCATTATGAATCACCTGATTAACATTTGGGATGCTAATTGGTTCACCATCAAGAAAAATCGCCACAGGCTTGTTTAGATTTCTCTGGGTAATCTCTTTAAACAACTGTGTTCCCTCACTATCAAACTTCAACGAAACCTGGATAACCCCTGTTTGAAAGTCAGTCGCTACCTCAGATTTTTCAAGCTGTTTTCCAGAAAGGCCAGTACTCATCCATGGGTCCTGTGGCCCCAAAATATCAAATTCAGACTGCTTTGCGATCGCTATAGCCCAAAGCTCTACTTCCTTACTTGGAGCTTCCGCTTCTTTATAGATAATATGGTATCCAAATTCTGTTTCCACTGGTCCCACAATTTCTCCGACCCCGGCTGCATTGAGTGCTTCTTCAAAAGCAGGTACCATCATCCCTTGGGTAATGGGAGGAAGTTTTCCACCCCCATCTCTTGAACCTGGGTCAGTAGAATTTTCCTCAGCAAGTTGCGCAAAATTATCTGCATTTGCTTGGTTGTAAAGGTCTTGTGCCTTTGCCAAAGCTTCATCTTTGGTCATAGTTGGATCCTCACAACCTTGTGCACCGAGATAACAAATCAATATATGACGCGCCTCGATTTCTACAGGGCCCTCTCGCTCACTCCCTCGCTTGAGAATTGTATACGCATCAACCGTATCAAGCAATTGCTCACTGACATCCCCTTCGTTTGACGAAGCACCCCAGTAATAAAATTGGAAATATGGAGAATTTTTTCCAATATAACCAATATATCCACCTTTTTCTGCAGTAACTCTTTCTTCTGAGTACTCACGGGCAAGTGCTTCAAAATCTTCACCAGCCTTTGCCTTCGCTAAAATTTCCTGCGCTCGCTGCTCGGCCTCTGCATTATATTCATCAAGCTGAGCCTGTTCCTCAGCAGTCATTTCACGTGGCGGAACATTGTTTTCTTCTTTAAATTCCAAAATTGGAGTCTCACCAATCATTTTAATCGCTTCGTTGACATCAGTAACTCCAGGAAGTTCGACAATGATACGGTGCTCCTTTCCAACCTTGTTCGTTTGGACATTTGGTTCCCCAACACCAATTCCGTTAACACGCCTCTCGATAACATCGCGTACACCTTCCACCGATGCAGCTGTCTGGTGGTCTTCTATACCAGAGGTGTCAGCTCGATATACCAAGTGCGCACCACCTTGCAAGTCCAAACCAAGACGAAAACCTTCTTCATCAAAGGTCGGAAGAGTAATACCCGTAGACTGACTAAAACTCGTAAACAGTGCATTTACCTTCTGTGGCTGCACCAGACTCACACAAAAAAGAAACAGCACAAAGATTGCGGCAACCCCCCATCGAATCTTTGAGCGAAGCTTTGTTTGAAGTTGTTGTTTTGTCTTTTTCATAAGTGTGTGTATTCTATCTCAACTCATTACCCAGGTCAATAGGCACTCCGTGGATAAAATCTTAGGAATTTTCTACTCTTTTGAGCTTACGACGCTCTTTTTTACTCATCTTTTGCTTGGACGCGCGACCGGCTCCTCCGGAAACGGCCTGCTTTTGAGCTTGATTTGTTTTTTTTGCACCTTCAAGGACAAGTTTATCATCACTCATGATACTTGGAGCAAGCTCAATGCCAACACTGATTCTATAAAAGGTATGCGCTATTTCTTTTTGGATACTCCCTTGCAACGCATTGAACATAAAGTAAGCCTCCTTCTTGTATTCAATAAGCGGATCACGTTGACCATACCCCTGCAAACCGATACTTGTTCGCAGATAATTCATATCCACCAAATAGTCTACCCAGAGCGCATCCATAGCACGCAGCACCACGTCTTTTTCAATTTTGTGCATTACTTTTTGTGCATCTTCCTGTGTTGAAAGTGTCTTGGCAAGCTTCTCCTCCATTTTGTCGTACTCACGTCTGGCCTTTTCTATCAAGAACGCACTAATCTTATCACGCAATTCGATATCCGAAAGCTTCTCACCATTAGACTGACCCTGCGCAAGTGTCAAAAACTGTTTTGCCTCATGCTCATCAAATGCATAAATCGTTTGCATGGTTTCAAAAATTTCTTTGATATCCCATTCTTTTCTTTCTTCTTCACTTGACTGTTCATGTGTATGGAAAGAAACAACAAGTTCTATCTCACCTTCTATCATGTCCAGTACCATTTCACGAAGTGATCCAAACTCACGCTGCTCAGAAATGTGATCTTCGTCTTGTGAAACATCCTGATGTGACTCTTCTGCACGGGCACGCTCTACCCCGGCATACAGGTCAAGTACCTGTCGCCTTTTGCGATAAATAGCTGCTCGCTGTCTATTGAGAATATCATCATACGAAAGCAGGTGCTTACGAATATCATAGTTATGCCCCTCTACCTTTGTCTGTGCAGTCTCAAGCATTCGACTAATCATTTTTTGATCAATCGGCATGTCTTCCGGAACATTCAGTGTCGTCATGAGTTTTTGCAATCTGTCCCCTGCAAAAATACGCATCAAATCATCTTCTGTTGAAACGAAAAACTGTGTTTCTCCCGGATCTCCTTGTCGAGCCGATCGTCCACGGAGCTGATTGTCAATACGTCGTGACTCATGTCGCTCGGTACCAAGCACAAAGAGTCCTCCGGCTTCAACCACTTTTGCGTAATCTTCTTGATGAGGACCACCAAGCTTGATGTCCACACCACGTCCTGCCATGTTGGTTGCAAGGGTTACGGCTCCAGGACGTCCTGCCTGCGCAATAATCTCTCCTTCACGTTCATGATTTTTTGCGTTGAGTGCCTCATGTTCAATGCCGCTTGCCGTCAAATACTCACTAAGCATTTGATTCTTCTCTACAGAAATAGTACCGATCAAAATTGGTTGTCCTTTATCCTGGCACTCCTTTACACGCTTCACCACGGCCTTAAATTTCCCAACTTCATTTTTGTAAATGTGATCATTAAGATCTACTCTCGCATCGGGCCTGTTGGTAGGAATAATAAGTACCTCGAGTCCATAAATGTTTCGAAGTTCATCTTCTTCAGTCGCCGCCGTTCCCGTCATACCCGAAAGCTTGCGATACATTCTGAATAAATTTTGAAAGGTAATCGTTGCGAGAGTTCGACTTTCTCTTTGAATTTCTACGTTTTCCTTTGCTTCAATTGCTTGATGCAAGCCTTCTGAATATCGACGTCCTGGCATTTTTCTCCCGGTAAATTCATCGATAATTACAACCTGGTCGCCTTCGACAACGTAATCTTTGTCACGCTTAAAAAGCACCTCTGCCTTGAGTGCCTGCTCGATATGGTGAACACTTCTCATTCCAGCCTCGACGTAGATATTTTCTACCCCAAGCCAAGTTTCAAACTTTTTAATACCCTCTTCAGTAAGCGTAGCACTACGCATTTTTTCGTCAAGATTGTAGTCTTCTTCCACTTTGAGCCGCTTTACCAAACCAGCAAAACGGTAGTACTGATCTGCGGCCTTGTCGGCAGGGGCAGATATAATAAGTGGAGTACGCGCTTCATCAATTAAGATAGAATCAACCTCATCGATAATCGCATAATGCATTTCATCTCCTGGACGCATAACCATACTTTCCAAATCTTGCACCATGTTGTCACGCAGATAATCAAAACCAAATTCGTTGTTGGTACCGTAGGTAATATCACATCGGTATGCTTCCTGACGAGTGGCTGGCCGCAAAAATTCATGTTGAACTTTGTATGACCCCGACTCGTCACGCTCCTGGTCGATTTCACTTCCCTCTTCTTTTTTGTGAGGTTCATCCAAACGCACAGTTGGATCATACACAAAAGTGGTCCGTTGATTTTGGACAATACCAATACTCATTCCAAGATAATCATAGATCTGTCCCATCCAAACCGCGTCGCGAAGCGCGAGATAATCATTTACCGTTACGACATGGACTCCTTTTCCTTCAAGTGCGTTGAGATACGTAGCAAGTGTCGCCGTAAGCGTTTTTCCTTCTCCTGTTCTCATTTCCGCGATCATTCCTCTGTGCATGGCAATACCACCAATAAGCTGCACATCATAATGACGCATTTTCACCGTACGCTTCGCGACTTCTCTGACGGTTGCAAAGGCTTCATGCATGATATCATCAAGGGTTTCTCCTTTTTCGATTCTTGTACGAAACTCCTCTGTCTTTCCCTTGAGCTCGCTTTCTGACAACTTCTCAAAATCAGCTTCAAGTGCGTTAATAGCTTCCACATCCTTTTGAACATCCTTCAAGGTTCTGGCACTATGGGTTCCAAAAATTTTCTCGTAATACTGCTTTACTTTTGACATATTTCTGGGCAAAAAAGGTTCTTTTTAGCGAAATTACTGCTTTTTCATAAACGTGAGTAGTTTACCACAGGGTGGTTGCTTTGTCCAGCAATATCAAAAACAGAAAAAAGAGCCTATTCTTGGACATTTTCGATAATTTTCAGCTGGCCAAAAGAAAAAACATCCCATATAATCGGGATGTTTGGATTTGGTCAGTTCATGTCTGGAAAGATGCATGGCTTCATTATTGTTCATCATCCATTTGATAGGCCTTTTGCTCTCGAATCTCCTCATGATCTTTAGCCCGCATCTGCCCCTTGAGCTTTTCAAGCTCCACCTTGAGATGATCTTTTACCTTGTCGATGGCCTTGTATAGATCAACTTCTGTTTTTTCGATGAAAATATTACTGTGGCTGGGAACATGCAATGTCGCATGAGCGTAAAACACCTCTCCGTGAGCATGATGATCACTATTTTTTCCAATTGTTACATCAGCCTGAATAATATTTTCAAAAAACTTGGTGAGTGTCTCAAACTTCTCCTTTGTGTATTGGTTGAGTGCGTCAGTCATTTCTACACCAACGGCTTTTACGTTGATCGTCATAACATTTACATTAGGAATTATTCGCTCAAGTCGAACCCGCTTCCGACGGGGCCATCCTTGTAATTAACACATTAATTATCTCCTACAATCTGAATTTCTTCCTCCATTTCGATTCCATATTCATTATACACCCTGTCCTGAATCGTTTCAATAATGCTCAAAACATCCGCAGCCTTGGCACCCCCAAGATTCACGATGAAATTCCCATGCCTTTGAGAAATTTGCGCTTGACCAACAGTGTATCCCTTGAGCCCCACCTGCTCAACGAGCCACCCCGCAGATATCTTCCCAACTTTCAGAAATTGTTGAATTTTTTCGTCATGCTCATCAAAATGAGCGAAAAGTTTTTCTTTATTTGTTTTTCCAAGCTCAGTGCTTTGATCAAGCTCGGCATTTTTAAAAATACACCCTGTAGAGGCAAAACCCTGTGGCTGTGTAGTATTTCGATACTTGAGAAACTCAAGCATCTTCTTTTTGGCGTCCAAGTTCTCTTCTCCTATTTCAAGCGACAAAAAAACCTTCAAAACGATCCCACCTTCTCTTTTAAAAAGACTACTACGATACGCAAAACCACATGCCTCATTATTTACTTCCAACACTTCACCATCTTTATACACCAAGACCTTCAAAACATCATCCTTCATTTCCTTTCCCATCGCTCCGGCATTTCCACGCACAGCGCCACCAATCGTTCCCGGCACTCCAACACCCCACTCAAAACCTGTCAGTCCAGCCTTCATGCTCTGCTGGGCAACTTCTACGGTAATAGCACCGGCTGCCGCTTCAACGGTATTTTTATCAATGTGTATGGTCTTGTCCTTTATCTGAATAACAACTCCATCAAAGCCTGAATCTGATGCAAGCATGTTTGAACCACCACCTAAGAGAAAATATGGCATTCCCTCACCATCAAGATATTGAAGGAGTTCCACGAGTACATCCACATCCTCGAGAACCACAAAATATTTGGCAGGTCCACCAATTTTAAACGTGGTATGTTTTGACAACGGTTCGTCAGTTTTGACTTTCCCGAATTTTTTTAATTCTGTGTACATTTTATTGAGAAACGTCTTCTTTATCAACCATCTGGTCAACCCCACCGTGGTTCGTTGGTATCAGCTTTCCTTCTTGCATATCATCCGTTGCATGACCCTCTGGAGGATACTCAGGCCCAACCACTACGAGTGCACCAAAAAAACTCAAAACAAAGCCCAAAATCACGCCAAGGGCAAAGACCCCCAAAAACACGCTAAGCTTTCCTAATTCTTGTTTTGACATATTGAAATTTCTCTTACTTAGGGTATACTATTTTATACGTATAGTGTACCCAAATATGAGTGAATTGAAAAGATATGACAAAAAAGTTGCCTATGTCGTTCGTGACATTGAACGAGCTTTAGGCTTCCCCGATCTGTGCGATGGGTTCTTTATCATAACAAACAAAACTGAATTTGCCAATGAGCAAGCAAAGACAAATGAAAGAATTCTTCTCATACAACAAAAGGGACTCCTCTCTACAGCGTCACTTTTACAAGAACCTCTCACTCAGGCATTTCTCAAAAAACATTCCATAGAACAAATTGTCGTCTTCAAACCAAGTAGCATCATTGAAAATCAATGCAAGCAGCTTGGTCTCAAACTCCTTAATCCTCCGGTTTCACTTTCTCGGCAGATCGAGGAAAAAACCACGCAACTCGATTTTTTTGCTGATCTCAAAAAGGATTTTCCAAACTACACAGTCGATACGCTCGAAAACCTCAGCTGGCCATGCAAGCCTTGTGTGTTGCAATTCAATACCTCTCATACCGGAAGTGGCACACTCTACCTTGCTGGGCAGTCACAGCTCGATGAGCTCAAAGAGAAATTTCCGAAACGTCCTGCACGCATGGTGGAGTTTATTCCCGGCCCAACCTACACCATTAACAATGTTGTCGGATCTGATGCCATTATTCTTGGAAACATTAGCTTTCAAATCACCGGTATCAAACCATTTACAGACAACATCTTTGCCACGATTGGAAACGACTTTGCATACGCGAGCAAATCCCTGCAATTTTTTCAAAAAAGAAAATTTTTGAAACTCGCTCGAAAGGTTGGAACAATTTTACAGTCCCATGGTTGGAAAGGTGCTTATGGCATAGATGCTCTCTGGAGCGTAACAGAAAAACGATGGTATCTCTTGGAAATCAATGCCAGACAGCCTGCTTCAGTGACGTTTGAAAGTAGTCTCCAGGGAACAAGCACACTGCTCGAAGCCCACATGATGGCAATGCTGAATATACCTTTATCCACCTTCAGGTCAAAGAGAATAAAAAATGGCGCACAGATTATTTTACGTGGGGGGAAAGACGACAATGTTGATACTATGGGACTTGAAGGAAAAGCAAGAAAACTCCGTGACAAGGGATTTTCTGTCATCAAAAATGAAAAGCAAACATCAGGTGGTGAACTTTTACGCATCAGAACCACTGATCGCCTCATGAAAACCGACACCAAACTCATTGAAAACGAACTCTTAGAAGTATGAACTTTGACACCATAAAAGCGTTTCAGGAACTTGATTTTTGGGGAACAAAAGTTCAGTGCCCTTACTTTATCAACAAAGGAAATCGGGTGCGAGCAGCCCTTCGAGTCATGTGCGGAAAAGGAACACCCGAAGAAATTGTTGACGAAGCAAAAACACTTGCACTGCGTGAAGGAATAAACCTGAAAGAAAAAAATGCCGACGAAGTAAAGGCTTTTTTGGTGGATCACAACCTTGGCATTGACTGCTCTGGGCTTGCGTATTACATTTTGCAACCACAAAAGCTATTCTTTCCGCATGCGAAAAATTTTCTCAGAAAATTCATCACAAAAATGCGCCCCATTGAAAACTGTAGCGTAGAAGTATTGGCGCATGAAAAGAATTCAAAAACCGTTTCACTCTCGCAGTTGCAGCCCGGCGATATGATCATCATGATAGGCACTGGCGATGATCATGATCTCAACCATGTACTTGTGGTGACTCGTGAAGATAACGGCATTCTGCACTACGCCCATAGCCTGCAATGGAAATCTGACGGCAAATATGGTGGTGGGGTAAAAGCGGGGAAAATTGAAATTGTTGATAGAAACAAAACACTACTCGAGCAAAAGTGGACTGAGGATAGCAAGTCTGGAGATGAAAATGAAACTTTTTGGAGAGCCAAGACAGCGCATTCTCTAAAAATACATCGACTTCTCTAACGAATCTGGCGAAAACACAAAATCCCGCTTTCACGGGATTTTGTGCTCTTATTTTCCCACCTGTTCGGTAAGGAAGTTGGAGGTTTGACGTGCAGCGGATGCTACACGTCACAGGCGGGTGGTGTTATGCTCTAGTCGCGCAAGGCGGCGAGCTCGCACCAGTAGTGGGAAACGAAGTGCAGGTAGCGCTCGAAGAGCTCCTTGGGTGCGTTAGCCAAGTTGCGCGTGTCGAAGACGCCACAAGCTTTGATCTGACCCTCCACACGCCTGAGGAAGTCCTCGATGCGGTAGAAACGGTCGGACTCGCGCTCACACCTCCTCAGCCAGAGCAGAGCGAGTCCGCGAACGGCTGAGAGGTGTTGAAGCTCAGTGTAGTCGGCGCCGTAGACGGCGCTCAACGTGATGGTGATCATTGCTGTTCCCCTAGAAACTGGCCACTACGCTTTGCGGGGCCTTGGTTGAAGTTCGGGGCGACAAGAGCAGCAATTATATGGAAAATGTCAATATGTCTATCTCGGCCGTATGTTCAATTGATTTTTTGGGGCGGCCGGAACCCCTTTTTTTACTTTTTTATTTTCTTCTTGAAACACCAGCTTAGCACAAAACATTCTCCTTGTCAAGTCAGCAACTTTGTGGTATAATGTATACGTTTTTCGCTAAGTACAGCTAAATCTACTTATGATCATTTCATACGAACACTTAGAAATACTACGAACAGCTATACTCTATGCCCTTTGCTCGGCATTTTTTGCTTTTTTATGGGCGCCGCTCCTTGCTAAATTTCTCTATAAATACAAAATTCAAAGGCACAACGACTTTGACCCGACGCTGGCTATTGGTGGCAGCACCTCCAAAAAAGGAACCCCCATCATGGGGGGACTGCTGGTGATCATTACGGTTGCCCTGATTACCTTCTTTTTTAACTGGGACAGAAGTTACACCTGGATGCCTATCGGTGCCATGCTCCTTGCCTCTGTTCTTGGTGGACTTGACGACATTCTCAACAATGTCATTGGAAGAAAAAGGCGAATACGAAAGATCCGTCATGTACTTCGGCTGATTCGTGTTCACAAAGACTGGAAACAACGCATTTGGCTCACCCTCACACTTCCTTGGACCATGTTTAAACGTACCTCCCTTTGGCTTGGTTCACACCCAGGTAAGGGTCTGCACGTCCACGAAAGACTCATCATGCAGTTTCTCACTGGGGCAATTGCGGCATGGTGGATTTATTTTAAACTCGGAGAGGATTGGCGCCAGGTTCACGTTCCTTTTGATGGATTTATTGACTTTGGATGGCTCCTGATCCCTATCATTATTCTCGTGGTGATGCTTACGGCCAATGCCGTGAACTTTACCGACGGAATGGATGGTCTTGCAGGAGGATCCCTTGTTATCACGTTTTCTACTCTGACACTGCTTTCTTGGATGGAAGGATACGATGCGATTACCTATCTCAATGCCACCACCACTGGAGCGCTTATCACCTATACCTACTTCAACATCAAACCGGCACGCTTTCAGATGGGTGATGTTGGATCACTTGGACTCGGGGCCCTTCTTGCCATCAACGCAATTGTCGTCAATCAAATGCTCATGCTTCCGCTGCTTGGGTTTATTTTTTATGTAGAAATTGCCACCGTGATCATCCAAATAGCTGGGCGATATGTTCTCGGAAGAAAAATTTTTAAGATGGCACCAATTCACCATCATTTCGAACTTCGTGGTTGGAGTGAAGAAAAAACTGTCATGCGCTTTTGGTTTATTCATGCTGCATTTGTACTTTTGGGTTTGTGGGTGGCGTTGTTTTAATTATTCACGCATACAAACCACTAAACAGAGAAACATGTCTGCATATCTTGCTTGGGAAAAGAAAATTTTAGAAAACTTCGATGATGCCTCAATAGATACACACTACGATGCTGGTTTTGTTTTTACTCGCCGCGGGAAAGGTGAAATGGATCAAACACGCAGCATCAGAATTGACCTTGCTCATTTTGAACTTTCCAGTGAAAACAAACGCATCCTGCGTAAAACTGAAGAAATTAAAATGAAATTGTCGTCTCTTCCCCTTTCCGACTATCATTGGTCAATAGGAAAAATGGCCAAGGATTTTTACGATACCAAATTCGGCCAGGGTACATTTAGTGCCAACAAAGTAAAGGAACTCTTTACTCATGAGAGCTATGGCAACTTTAACCGTGTATTTGTGTACTCCATTGACGACAAAACCATTGGATATTGTATTGCCCTTGAGACCGAAAACATCATTCATTACTCATATCCTTTTTATGCGCTTGATGAAAGAATAAATCCAAATACAGGAATGGGTATGATGGTACGCGCCATCGTGTATGCCCAAGAGCAAGGAAAGAAATATCTCTATCTAGGAAGCGCTCAGCGTCCTGGTGATACCTACAAGATGCAATTCAAAGGACTTGAATGGTTTGATGGTAGAGGTTGGAGTAAAGACCTAGAAGGACTCAAGCATGTATTGAAAGAAGTATGAAACACATTCACTTTATCGGCATTTGTGGCGTTGCCATGAGCGCTCTTGCAACAGCCTTTCACAAACAAGGTTACAAAGTTACTGGCTCAGACAAGGGATTTTATCCTCCTGTTTCTGATCAACTGACGAGCATTGGCATTCCTTACTACCCAGGTTGGCATGTGGACAAAATGACAGCAGATGATGATCCAGATCTTGTAGTCGTAGGAAATGTAGCCAGTTCTACCAACCCAGAATGGACGTACATTCAAAAAAAAGGAATCAAATACCTTTCCTATCCAGAAGCGCTTGCCGAGTTTTTTATCAAAGACACTTCTCTTGTCGTCAGTGGTACCTATGGGAAGACCTCAACATCAGCGCTCCTCTCTTGGACGCTCAGCAAACTCGCAGCTGACCCAAGCTATATGTTCGGCGGGCTCGTAGATGGTATTGATTCCGCGCATATTGGAAACTCTGACATATCCATAATGGAAGGTGACGAATACAAAAGCGCACGTTGGGACGAAAAAGCTAAATTTTTTCACTACAAACCAACTCACCTCGTACTTACTGCACTGGAGTGGGACCATGCTGATATTTACAAAACAGAAGCTTCATACTTTGATGCTTTTGAGCAGCTAATACAGATGATTCCTCAGACTGGCATGGTGGTGGTAAATAAAGATGAAACCAAAGCGTGGAAAATTGCTCAAAAATCAAAGAGTCAAGTACTTTCTTTTGGCAGTGCTGACGCTGATTATGTCTACTCAAACGTCAGTCAAAATGACCAGGGTCTACGCTTTGCAATAAAATTTGGTAATCAAAACCAAAAAATCGAAATGCCGATCCTGGGAGACTACATGCTCAAAAACATTACTGCCTGCTTTGCCATGTGTCATTACCTTGGGTATAACCCACAAGCGATAGCCGATGCACTGCAAACCTTTCCAGGCATCAAAAGACGCCTGGAAAAACGTTTTAAAGGAGACTACACCGTCATTGATGATATTGCGCACTCTCCTGCCAAGGCCCGAAACACGTTGCAAACCCTAAGAAACATTTATTCCGGTAAAATCATTGCGGTGTTTGAACCAAACACTGGAAACAGACAGCCAGAAGCTATCCCCGGCTATGATCACGCTTTTGAAAATGCTGATATGATTGTCATTCCAAGGCTCACGAAAATCAAAATCGACCCTCATGCGAGTAAAGAGCCACTTGATGGACAAAGGCTCGCAGAAATTGTACAAAAAACACACCCAAATGTGCACCACATTGAGGACGACGATGAACTTGTTTCCCTACTCAAACAAGAGGCCACATCTGGAGATGTCATTGTTTTTCTTGGATCGCATGGATTTCGCGGAATGATAGAGGCTATGAGTTAACTTGCAATAATATGCAAAAAAACGGCCAATCGGCCGTTTTTTTATTTACCAATCTTTCTCTTATTTCCCCTCGTCAGCGACCTCAAGCATCACATTGCCGTCATTATTGGCAACTACCGCAAGCGTGATCCCGCACATATCACATTCAATAATCTGTCCTTCCTTGAGATTGGTGACATCTGCGAGATTAAGTTCATTTTTACATTCTGGACATGTTTGATTCATATACGAAATTTACTTACTTATCATTTATAGTTTTTCACAAAAACGGCTGTCCGTCAACATCCAAAAGACGCAGTGTTACTCTATGGAGAAAAATCAAGTGACCAAATCCCCTGCCCAGGCGGCAAGTCCACCTTCCAAATTCTGAAGATTCGAATACCCAAGCTCCTTTAAGATATCCATAGCTTCCCTACTTCGTCTTCCACTTCCACAACACACCAGTAGTTTACTTTCCTTATCCAATGTACATACCAACTTGTCCTGAAAGTCATCACTGAAGTAATCAATATTTACTGCGCCTTCGATATGTCCTCGTACAAATTCGTCAGGTGTTCTGACATCGAGAATTATCAAATCGTTATTATTATGCCTTAAATTCATATCACTGTTTTTGCTTTATACATCGCGACTATACCTCTTCTGCCATCTTCTTGTGCTCAACTGAAAGCTCATGCAAACCCATCATGTTATTCTCAGGATCTTGAAACATGGCAATCCATCCCATTCCTGGGGCAATTTCTGTTTTTGGCATGCATACCTTTCCCCCTCTTTTTTCAATAGCTTCGAGCATTTCATCGATGGAGTCAACACTTATATAGTTGGTAAACACTTGACCAGGATTGACACGCTTCATAAGCCCACCGTTTATCTCTCCCGGCCTTACTGGCCTACCCTGCTCATTCATCTGGGTAGTCATGACCCCATAATATGGACTCCCTTGCGTGGATCCGTCAGATGGCATGTCAAATTTGTTAAACTCCCAGCCAAAGATTTCTTTGTAGAATTTCATGGCTCGCTCTACATCATCAGCGGGAATTTCGAAATGAACTATTGGGTTACTCATATGTTTTTTTGTTTATATTACATTTGTCACACTGCTTATGATTGAAAAACATCTTCAACAATCGCAATTTCCTGTTTATCAGCATCCATTTTTACCCTTGCACCAATCGGCCAAAACGCATGCGGTTGATAATGTCCGAATTCATCAACCTGCATCATTGGGACATTGTACTCCTCGAGTATATCACGATACACCTCAAAAGCCTCATGGCCGCTCGGGTCTTTGTACCCAAAATTACTTCCAAGTATAATGCCGACGATACCATCAAACATTCCGGTTTGTTTCAAGTGAGTGAGCTTCCAAATGATATCTCGTGGTGTTGATTCATAGGATTCCAAAAGCAAGATTGCCCCATGAAAATCCGGACAGTACGGCGTTCCGCTGAGTTTTACCAATGTGCTAATGTTTGCTCCAAGAATCTTTCCCTCGCAGCTTCCGCCGGCAATAGTTTTCCACGGCTTTCCACTTGGTACAATTTCCTTTGAATCTTCCATCATGCGTTTTTGGAACCACTCCTGAGTATATGCAAAATCAAATTCTCGCTCCCTACCAATTTTGGTGTCACAGCCATGAAATGTAATCACTCCCGCCTTGTGATGCAATGCCATAAGTAGTACGTCAACATCACTTTTCCCCAAAAACGGCTTTGGATTGCTTTTGATAAGCTCATAGTCAAGCAGTGGCAATACCTCATTCGCCGTTCCACCACTATGCACACTCCAAATCGCGTGCACTTCAGGGTCAGCAAACATGCTATTGATGTCATCTGCCCGCTGCTCGCGTATTCCAGCGCTTACGTGATACTTGTCTACAGCATGAAAATTATCAGACAAACGCACCTACAGACCCAATTCATTTATTTTTGCAATGAAAGCATCGATTTCAACAAGACGTTCATCTCTACACTGCTTTGATGGTGCAACAATAGCTATGGTGTCTCCTTTTTGAAGTCGTTTCATCATACCGTTAGTTTAGTATGCAATCGTACGAGTTAAATGATATGGCTTGTCGTCTTTGTATTTTTCTTGGCCAAGTACCCAAATATGGTCATTGACGTGAATGGAATCTACCTCAGGAATTTTCTTTTGCACTTGTTTCTTTATCATCTCAACGGCCCATATCGTACATGCTCGCAGTTCTACTTCTTCTTGGCTACCATGTACAAGCTCAACCCTGCCGTCAATTTTTTTTGTAAGCGAATCTGAATATGACAGTATGCCAAGCCTTCTCATCACAAATGGAAGTTTGTAGTCAGCGCAAGCCGTAAGCATATCAATGTTGCCCCACTTTCCGTACTGAAAATCTGAAAACGCCTGATAAATGTCAGCAATGAGAAGCTGTGCGCGTTTGAAGAAAAAAACTTGCTTTCCATGATACTCCGACATATCTTCAAATGAAGGAAAATGTTTCACGAGTAAATTCAAAAACTTTTGTGCATCGCCCCCTGCCTGCTCTACTACATTTGAAAACTTTCCATCAAATTTTTCTAAAAGGGTTTTTCCAACATTTTGTAGTATGTGGTACCTCTCTTGAAAGAGTGGAATCTCGACATTCCCCTCGAGAACACGTGAAAACTCTTCTTCACTCATTTGTGAAAGAAAATAAGGGTCCAAAATCGGTATGCCTTTTTCGACACTTCGTGCAATAGCACAGATCATCCCATACGCCCCATCAACTTCATCGCCATTATACACGATCTTCCACTTTGGCTCACCCCAGTACGAAAAACTTATCGCATTGAAGACAAGTAAAAAATGCAGCCGATCCTCTCGGGAAAGCTGTTTAAGGTCAAAGGGAGCGTCGTCGATCCAGTGTTTGATGTGGGAATGATCGAAATACTCAGCGAACTCCTGAATTTTTTCCGAATGAATTTTTACATGCTCAGAATGCTTTGCCACAAACCTGCAACTCTCGACGATTTCATTCATACTTCTCGCATTATTTTAAGTTTGTATTATCCCATTATCTGTGCGACATGGTCAAGGCTATCTAAATATCTATGAAACATCTCCTTTGATATTTCAATGGTCGCGGTGTTTCTGTTTGGATGAAAGCTTACAACCTCGGCATCATAGACTTCTCTATCTACTACCAAACCAACCTGCGTATTTTTATCATTCAGGAGACCAAATGGAGACACAGCACCTGGTTCAAGCCCGAGCTTTTCTTGTAAACTTTCTGCGCTGCCAAAGCTTACTTTGTTTTCTCCCAAAACTTTTGCTATTTCTTTAAGATCTGCACGTTTTGAAGCTGGGAGCACGACCAAAAAATACTTTTTAGTCTTTCCCCCTTTGAGAAAAAGGTTTTTACAGGCCATTCCGGGTATGTCGCCGCAATACTGCTCAGCCTGATCGCAGGTAAAAACCGCTGGATGCTCATGGAGGGTGTATGCAATGTCATGTTTTTGGAGATATTTTTCGACGTCAATCATATTTTCTTTTGTATGTATCCAACTCTTTCAAGCAAATCATGAAATCCTCGAATCAAATTTGACATGGCATAGCACTCCTCAGGTGTGACCCACTTGAATGCAGCATGCTCTCTCGGGTTGCATACTATGTTAACGGATTCCTCGAGTATCACTCGAAACGTTAGAAATTCGAGATACAAGTCAGGAAAGTCAAAATGATAGTCTTCAAGAAATCGAAGAGCTTGCATATCTACTTGAACTCCTGTTTCCTCAAAAATTTCACGAACCATGGACTCCTCATCTGATTCCCCTTGCTCCACTTTGCCAGCTGGGAGCCCCCATGTGTCAGCATCTATGACGCCTTTTGGCCTATAGAGGATGAGAAACTTCCCTTTGTGTTCGAGAAAACATCCAGCAACCCGCAGCTTTGACTTTGACATAGATCTTACTGCTTACACCTTAGCATCCACCAATCACCTGTAGTGCCCAAATAAAATGGATCTTTCATTTTTTTCACTTTCTTAAATCCCAGCTTTTGATGTCCATGGATTGACGGCTCATTTGAAGCTTCAACATATGCAAGCAGTGGTAATTCTTTTGCTTCCTTTTTTAGTTTGGCATAAAGCCTACTGCCTATACCCATGCGGCGATATTTCTTATCGATTACCCAATCAGTAATTTTTATCTCATTGTCTTTGGTCTTTATCGCAACAATGGCTCCTACAATTTTGTCTTTATCTTTTGCCACAAATACATAGCCAAATGAAACAAAAAAAGCAATATCGTATTGGCTCGTAACACCAGGCTCTTTCCAAACTTTTTGTTCGAGGTGTCTTACTTTTTGACACTCACTCGGTTTTGCTTTTGATATGGTGATCATGTAATGGAAAATTATTTCATTCAAACAAAATGGGTATTTCCAAAGCATCATCGTTTTCTGGCATTCCTGATGGGTTGCTTTTTTGAAGAATAAGCGCCCCAAGATCTCCATAGTCGGGGGTTTCAAACTCTATTTCTACATAAAATGGAACGAAATCCTCTGTCATCCACTCATCAGTTGCCTGTGCAACCCCCTGCGCAATGATCAAACCATCCCAATTGGTAAGAACAACCGGAAACGAAGCCTCAAAAAACCAATTTCCCCTTGCTTGTCCAGTGACTTCCAGAGGACTTGATATTTTTTGATTGGGCCTTGGATGATCAAGTCGGATCATGTCCATTTTCTCAAGCTCATTACCAATGTTTTCAACAAAGGTCTTTCCATTGTACCGACACTGCCGCGGGTAGCTCTCAGCAACCACTCCAGATAACTGAGCACATTGTGTAAAGGTAGTAACTTCTGATATGTCGACATCAAGTTCATCTTGTGAGACTGATTTGTCATTCAACAAATCAGTAGCTGTTTCCAGCCCATGCTCAAATCCAACATAATACCCACCAACAATGGCAAACAGTAACCCTACAAAAATAATAATGCTCATCAGTGTCTTTGTCATACTTCTATGTATTTACCACAACTTTAAATCCTCCAAACGACATTCTTCTCATATCAAAAGGCATCTCCTTCATATCGTCAGGGTGTTCTTTCATATGCTGTTCAAACTCTTTATGAACTTTTTTATTCACCTGAGTCCTGTGAGCCTTTGAAGTATACTCAATGTACGAAAACCACACAGTTTCATTTTCTTTGAGTTTTGTAAGCTTTGGAAATAAGAGCGTTGGCATACCGTAAGTATCTGGGTACAAGTCATCCCCTACACATTCAACGTATCGAAGAGCCCCGTGTTTCATCCAAATTTTGCTGGCATCGCGGGCCATTTTTCGATATTGCGCAACTTGATCTTTTGGGACAACCAGGACAAATCCGTCAACATATTTGGCGAGCTGTTTAGACATATTGATTATATTAATGAATATCTAGGAGTATACCACTTTTTGCAACTTCTGGAACCGTACACATGCTTCTATTAAAACAACACTGCCGAGGCTTGCCTGAACTGAGTTTACTACACGCAACTTCAATGCGTTTTTTTCTCGTCTCTGGATTATGAGTACTGCGAATAGATCGAATCCAGTCCCAACGCGCTATTGGAGTTGTTTTTTTCCATGTTTGGTACGCCTTTGGATCGGCAACAAGAGCTTTTTTGAAGTCGGTAGGAATCTTTGGCTCTGGCCAATCCTTCGTTGGCTCAAATTCAATTTCAACGGTATCTCCTACTTTAGCTTTTAGTTTTTTGAGCAGAGGCTTATTGACTTCAAACCAATGACTTCCCTTTCCATCTGGTTCAAGTGGCATAATCATAGAAATATTATTAACTGTCCCCTGTGCCATAGCCATCCCACGTGATGGAAATTGTAAGCTCACCTTTCTGGGCAGAAGTACAAGTTCTTTTGAATTGACTGATGATATTTGTGCGCTAAAGTGCATAGACATTTTTTTGAAATAATACTACCCTCGCAAAATCTTTTCCATAGGCCGTCCTTTTGCAAGCTCATCAACAAGCTTATCAAGGTAACGAATCTCACGCATCAGTGGTTCTTTGATTTCCTCAATTCTCACACCACAAATCACTCCCTTTATCGATTTCCTCATAGGATTCAACTTTGGAGCCTTATCAAAAAAGGTTTCAAAATCTGTTTGCTTTTTTACCTGCGACTCAAAGCCTTTTTGGGTATATCCAGTGAGCCAACGAATAACTTCATCGACCTCCCCCTTTGTGCGCCCTTTTTTTTCTGCCTTTGCCACATAAAGCGAGTAAACACTGGCGAAACTCATGCTATATATGCGATGTTTTTTTGTTTTGTCCATATACTCCAGATGTAAGGTGCTTATTTTGTAATTTCAAAAAACACAGAATCAACCCTTTCGGCCAAGTCATAATCCTTCTGCGTGATTTTTCCTTCACTATGTGTTGTTGTTTGTATTCGAACCTGGTTGTAGTCGTGTATAGAAATTTCAGGGTGATGATTCAACTGCTCTGCAATGTCGGCAATTCTATTCACAAAAATCATTGCCTGAACAAAAGTATCGAAGCTAAAATTTTTTTCTAAAAAATTGTCCTTGTCTTTCCATTGCATAATAATTTTTACTTTAAATCTGTTAGGGAATGTTTGAATTTACGGACATCGATAGAGCATACTCCAATTCTTTGGGTTCATCAGTGCCGATTCTATATATCTTGCCGTTGTTGAGGACTATTTCCACGGCATCCAAACCAGAAACACTATATATCCACATCTTCGGATTCCACCACCATTTTATCCCCCATCCATAGTACCAGTGATTCCTTACTGACTTTACCGATTGTATATCTTGAAGCAAAAATTTCTTTTGAAAAATGCCAAAACCAAACTTAACTTGCAAGTACTTTTCATCAATCATTACGCTTAGACTTACAAAAGAACCAAGAATACCCAAAACCAATACCATCACCGCTGTTATCACAAAATTACTCCCAGAATCGACGGATTCAGGCTCTAATGCAGCCACAGTATACAGCCATACAAAAAACGCCATAACCACCAGCATTACAAATATCATTAAATAACCAATCTGTGTGTGTTTGTACTTCATAGTTCATTTGTTTTAGCCAAAAATCTTGGCAAAGATTTTATCTCTGAAATTATTAACTTTACTTTACAAGGTAATAGACAAGGAGCAATACCCCTCCCCACCAACCAAGATCAGAAATTATCAGGCTGACAACAATTTTTCTTTGTAACGCCTTTGGAAGCAGTGAACCGGCTTTCCCTTCCTTTTCCTGTTGCAAAAGAAATGGACTCACTTGGAACGACAAAAAAATTCCGTTGAGCATTAAAATCGCTGCGATTATTGCATGTATGACCGGCACCCCGACAAAGGGCTCATGTCGGTACCAAATCATTCCCCCTATGACCGCGAGCACCATCCCCACCCAAATCAGCGGTTTGGTCACCTTATGTGTTCTGATTGTGGCTTCGGTCCAGTATTCAGATTTTCGTCCCAAAAAACCATGAATATCAATAACTGTTACCGCCCCCAGACCAATAATACATCCGGAAAGAAGAAGAAATAGCCCAATAAAATTCATGATATCCATACTTTACTTTTTAGGTGGCAAAGGAAAAAACATGCTGACTTTCTTTTTATACTCAGAAAATGACGGCTTTTTCTCCATTCTCTTTTCCAACATAGGAACACCAGAAACTTTAAGAATCAGAAAAGTTATAGTAAGTGGCCCAATAATGCTGTACCAACCCAACCATCCTGATAATGACATAAGCCAAATACCCCACCACTGAGTCACCTCACCAAAGTAATTTGGGTGTCTACTATATTGCCAAAGCCCGGTTGTTATTAATTTCCCTCTATTATCTGGATTTCTGACAAACCTGGCCAACTGCCAATCACCTACAGCCTCAAAGAAAAATCCAATCATCCACACCAAAATTCCAACAAGATCTAGTATACCAAAATCTCCCCCCTCACCTCTATTGATAACCAACACGGGGAAGGCAACAATAAAG
This sequence comes from Candidatus Nomurabacteria bacterium, assembly GCA_020632445.1. Lineage (GTDB taxonomy): Bacteria > Patescibacteriota > Patescibacteriia > Magasanikbacterales > UBA922 > 1-14-0-20-39-34. The sequence continues at coordinate 185,527 of JACKFN010000001.1, forward strand.
AGCAAACAGCCCTGGAGAAGGTACACTTGCAAATATGAACGTAGATAAAACCACCTTCCCCATTCCCTGCGCCATTGCTGATAGCGGTAATCTTCTTTTTTTTCTCTATTTCTTTTGTAAATATGCACAGACAGACGTATCCCCCAGATACTTACCAATAAAGTAACGATTATACTTCGCAGTTGCATTTCCACAGTCAAAAGAGATATCCAAGCAAGCAAAACAAATCCCATACCCCAGGCGATGTCTGCTACATCATTTCTTTTTTTAACAACGGAGACAACAAACCAAAAATTCATGTATGCAAACAATAACACGGCAAGAAAGACAAAATAATCAATCATAAAATTTTATCCGCAACAAAATAAGTAATCACACTTACAAGCGATCCCAGTGTCGCTCCCCAAGCAAGGTCAATGACTGTTACAAGCAGCGGCCAATCTTTCAAAGTCGCCAGATTGGTAAGGTCGTAAGTAGCATAGGTAATCAGTCCAAATAACGCACCAAACAAAAGAGCATGTAGCCAGGAATCTTTTTCCAAAGCAGGAGCGATGACAAATATCACCATTCCGACAATAAAAAGCAAATAAAAAAGGATAGCAGCTGTCCAATTCACATTTGATTTCATGAGAAACCCAATGTGCTTCGCATAGAAATTTTTGGCAACCAATCCAAGCCATACCATATCTATGGCAAAAAAAACTGGCAAGGCAATGGCGTAAAGTTTTAGAAACATATTATATGTTTTAATATGAGTGACTCCTGAAAGGATTTCCTTTTATTCTAAATTAAATGTCCGCAATGAAAATTTTAGAATTACACTTCTTCCATGCTCTCTAGAAATTTTTCAAACGAATCCACTAATGTAATGTTAGCATGCAAGTAAAAAAGAGAGGGATTATCTTGCGGATACACAACAAAAATTTTGGGTGATCCCTGAATTTGCCTTTTCCGCAGGGCATAGCCCAATTCTATATGACACCCCCTTGCGTCTGCCGCATATTCTGCCAAAAGCACAAACAAATCTGCTGCATCAATTCCATCGAAATCCTCTGAAAGATACTGTGCAACCTTATCCATATTGTCTTGATAAGGTTTAATAGAATGCTGCTCTGTCCACTTATTGGTAATTGTATGTTTTTTTTCCTCTAGAATTTTGTATATCTTACGGATTTCCTCTAGTTTTTTGTATCTTCCTGCAACATATATCCTCATACATTTCTCCTTAGCTTTGCTATATAAAACATCAGGGATAACGTCCGCTCGTATGTGAAGCTACGGACGATTCCATAGTAGGTTACTCACATAGCGTAGCACCGTAAACTGAAAAAAGCAATTTGCTCGACATGGCAAAATCAAACTCGAAGAGTGAGCTACGTGGACGTTTTCGCGTACCATTAGACAAAATTTTTGTGTTTGAGAATGTAGAACACGGCGAATATTACTCCGCCAATCGTATTAGAAATAACATCTGCCCCAGCTTCTGACAATGATGGAGAATAAAGTGCCAACTCGTATGCAAAATCAGTGAAGAAGGTAAAAATGAACAGCTCAAATAACTCCCAAAAAAAAGCAGTCAATACAACAAAGAGAAGCGTGGAGAAGAATACCGTATTTTTTGTATGAAACCATTTTGACTTTTTGGTTTGAAGAAAAAGAATCCAAATCATTCCACATAAAACACCTCCCACGCCATGTGCAATGTTATCAACCCAAACCGAACATGTTACCGGATTTTCACACGTATACATTCCGCTCAATAGCGCAAAAAAATGCAATGCTATCAGCCCGGCGATGATGATCAATATGTGTTTTATTTGAATCTTCATGTTGATAATTTTGCGCAATTTCAGCTAACGTCCGCGCACGATCAATGCACGCAGTCGGCTGATGTTTCGTTTTTCTTTCTACGAAAGTAATATATGGTTGAAGCGACAAGGCTTACGAGGATTAATATGCCTACTGCCAATACTCCGCCTATATTTGCTAGTTCAAGCCACCAATAGAGTTCATCAAATCTTTCAATAGGAATTATGTTAAAATGGAAGCTTAAAATTAACCCTGAGTATAGCAAAACTATCGATAACGCTGGTCCAAATTTTTTCTTTTTGAATAAAACTAAAAGGAAGGTAATAAGAACCAATATCTTTATTCCGAAAAGTCCTATACCAGCGACAAAACTATGCCACCTAAAATCAAGACAGTTGCCTACGGCATCTGCGTTTTTACAGAGATCTCCCAGCTTCCCAAAGCCTGCTTTGTGCGCATACCAAAAATCACTTAATTGTTTGCCACCTTCATAAAGAAGGACCTCGATAAGGAAAAAAATTGGGCCGATTAGTGTATAGAGGAATTTCATGTTTGTTGGTTGAGGGGAACAAGATTTCATATAACGTTCCAACGTATGCGACGCTACGCGGGTGTACAATATCGCGAAGCAGTACTACACGAGCGCAATATGTGCCAAGGCTTACAAAGATACGGGCAAGCCTTCACCGCATACGCAGTGTTAAATTATGTTGAAAATCAGAATTTAAGCGTTGAGTATATTAGTCGAAATGCTGCATTAGCCTCATCGGTTATTTGATTCTTCCAAATTTCCACAAATTTATTCCCGTCTTCTATGGATATGACTGTAAATGTTTGACCGAGGCCTTCATAGCTAATTTGCTGAGCTTTTCTGTCGGCTACATATGTTTTTTCTGGTGTGGAATTATAGTTTTGAATAATGTCATCAATAACCGACTGGTTTGAGATGTGGATTTCGACTGGTGCGTTTTCTCCAATCATTTCATTGCTGCTGTCAAAGTTTGGATCGGGACTAACCATTATACGTTGTTCAGTTTCTTTAACGTACCAGTCATCTTGATATTGGAATTCAAAACTATAATTCTCGCTTTGATATGTGTTTTGCTCATTTTGAGCTGAACAACCCGAGAGTAGAGTTAGTGTTAGCAATAGGAAAGTGATTATTTTAAATCTCATATTTGATTTGTTATGATGCAAAAGCGCAGCGCGCTACGGAACGAAGTAAAGTACGTTTCCTTCGGAAAAATCATTTCTTTTTCAATATCTGTGATTGGTAAATTGTGGCGATTACTTGAATAATTCCCATAGTTAGGAACAAAGCTGTAAACGAAACGATACTGACAATATAACCTCCTATAACAATTGCTATTCCAGTAATAATTTGAGCTTCTCCACCTGCAAGGCCCCATTGAAATCCACCATGTTTTCTATCTTCATGTTTGGCGTAAAGCGCATCCCACGTTGGAGTTGCCATGGCTGCGGCAATCCCCAAACCTGCTTGCACAATAAATAAATGCCAGGGGGTGGAAACAAATAAAAAGCCAAAAGTAAAAAGGGCATTAAGAGCGTAACCAAGAACCATTGTCTTTTCTGCATTATCATATTTATCGGTAATTTTGCCAACAACAATATAGAGAACGCCCGCAAAAATAAGGTAGGTTGCCCATGCCCAAGAAATATCTAAAATATCTCCCCCCACTCTCTCCGTAAATACTGCAAAAAGAGGGCCAAGCATTCCC
>JACKFN010000010.1 GCA_020632445.1 Candidatus Nomurabacteria bacterium
ATACAAAGCGTATTTTGAAACAACAAGCTCAACACTAACGCCCGAGCTTTTAGACGTCACCGTTACTTATACTGGTGGAGGTGGAGAAGGAATTCCTGAATTTTCAGATGCAGTATATGCCCTGACATTACTATTTGGTATGTTCTATTTGTCAAGAAATTTGCACATCCGGGAACATGCCTAACTGTTCAAAAGAAATACAAAAAGTGGTACACTATACGTGTACCTTTTTTATGAAAAAATATCAGAGAATACATGATGATCCCGTGGTGATGCACCATGGAATTTTTCAAAAAGAGCGGACAGTTATGTATGGAATCGCGCTTATCATGAGCGGCACTATTGGTGCCGGTGTTTTGGGTATTCCGTATGTGGTTTCAAAGGTGGGGATTACACTTGGAATTTTGTTTATTGTTTGTTTGGGAATCCTCATGACGGCTTTGAATTTGCTTGTTGGAGAGATCGCTATGCGCACCAAGCAAAATTTTCAGCTTGTCGGTCTGGCACGGCGTTATCTTGGGAAAGCGGGGGAATACCTGATGGCCATCATCATGTACGGGACGCTTTTTGGGGTATTGCTCGTGTACATGATTGGTGTTGGCGTGTCGCTTCAGGCACTTTTCGGTGGTAGCAGTGAGCTTTGGAGCTACACCTTTTTTGTTATTGGAACACTACTTGTATTGGCGGGGATGAGGACAGTAAAGACCGTTGAACTTTTTTTACAGCTTGTTATCTTGTTTATTGTACTGGTTATAGCAGTCTTTAGTTTTGATCACATTGAACTACACAATTTTAAGTATACACATTTAGCGCAATTTTTGCTTCCGTATGGAGTGATTTTGTTCGCATTTCATGGTACCACTTCTGTCCCGGAAACATATTCGCTCTTCCACAAAAAGAAAGCAGATTTTCAGCAGGCCATTATTTGGGCTGGTGTGCTCAACACCCTTGTATATTGTCTGTTCGCTTTTGTGGTAGTTGGGGTAACCGGAACGGCCACTACAGAAATTGCCACGATAGGTCTAGGTGAAAAGATTGGACAAGGAGCTCTTGTGATGGGGAACCTGTTTGCAATACTTGCTATGGCGACGAGTTTTGTTATTACAGGAGTCGCGCTTCGGGATTCGCTGTGTTGGGATCTCAAATTGCGTAAATTTACCTCTACACTGCTTATTGTCGTGATACCTTTGGTTATGTTTGTTTTGGGAATGCGTCAGTTTATCATGGCAATTGATTTAGTTGGAGGTATCCTGATAAGCTTCGAGGTTTTTTTAATTTTGGCCATGTATAGCCGAGCAAAAAAAATAGGTGACATGCCCATGGGGAGGTTCGCATTCAAAAGCAGCTTTACGATCATGGCACTGATAGCTTTGGCGGTCGCCATTGGGATGATATATAGCGTAAACAATGTTATTGCTTTACTGATGTAGTATGAAGGTTTTTTCATATATGTTGGCTTTGGGAGGCCTTTTTTTCATTTCTGGATGTCAGTTGGCGCCAGCCAATGAAGTACATCCTGAGTCGACGAATGAACGTGTCGTTATAGAAGAGGTTCCGGTGGCTGAACCAGAAATTCCGTTGCAAGAGATTGGTGAGTCATTTGATTTGCCCATTTTTGCGTATCATCATATTGGCAGTCCACCAGATAATGCAAGTGAATCGACGAAAACTTGGTATGTGTCTCTAGAAGATTTTGAGGCTGATATGAGGTATCTCAAAGATAATGGGTATGTTCCATTGTTTTCTGTAGAGTTGATTGAGTACTTGGGTCAAGAGAAGCTCCCGCAAAAGGCTGTCATGGTGACCTTTGATGACGGGGCTATTGATTTTTATGAAAATGCATGGCCAATTCTCAAGAAGTATGAAGTAAAGTCAATCATGCATCTACAGTCACATGTACACTCAAAAAATTGGCTCAGCGATGATCAGATTCAAGAGCTTGATCAGACTGATATGGTTGAGTTTGGGTCACATACTAAGTATCACGCGTATTTGACTCGAATTTCAGCGCAAGAAGCTGAAAAGGAAATCAATGAGAGTAAGGAGAGAATTGAAAATGTTTTGGAAAAAGAAATCCATACCATAGCGTATCCATTTGGTTTGTATAATGAAGATGTTATAGAGCTTGCCAAAAAGGCTGGCTATGATATGGCGTTTACCATTGAGTCAGGGATAGGGCAACAAAAAAATGAGCTGTATAAGCTCAAGCGTATTATCATTACCGGCAGTAAACGTGTTGAAGATGTTTTGGGAAAGTGAGTTGGTAGTTGTCCGTCTGCCGCTACCAACCCATTTGCGTCCTGTGCAAGTATCTGTGCTCGGGTAAAAAGGCCAAGCTAGGCCCTGACTTATCTGCGCGATCCGAAGATCGGAAGTCTACCCGTCACCTAGGCACCATCGGCCTCATATACTGTGGGTCGCTCGGTTCCTCTTGTGGAGGTCCTTGCTTATCGCAGCAGTTTAGCCGATGCACACCGACACTTTGGAATGCGTCTTTTCAGTCGCGAAGCCGGTTGCAGTCTAGGATCGCACCCGATCGAGCAGGAGTTCGAAGACCTCCATGCCCGAGGGCTTGTTCAGCAGCGCTGCGGCCTCACCACGATCCACGAGGTCCTTCACCTGGTCTCGGTAACCCCCAGGGTCACCCGTGTGGAACACGAACGGCGTAGTCACACCGAGCGCACGAAGCGCCAGGAGCACATCCACACCGCTGAGCCCAGGCATCAGGACATCGCAGACGATCAGACCGAAGTCATGATCGGGCGAGGTCGCGAGCTCCACTCCGATTTCACCATTGATGGCGGTGACGACTCGGGCACCGAGGGCACGCAGCATGAGTGCCACCGGGCGAAGGACGTAGTCCTCCTCATCGTCGATCAGCAGAACGTTCACCATGGCTTCCCTCCGTGTTGGAGGGTTGGCCGCCTTGGTTGGGTAACCTTGGCGTACACGACAGACGGACGCTTGAATATACCTTATTTCAGCAAAATTGTCAAGCACATAGCTTGCCTAGAGCCAAAATTGTGGTAAAATATGAGTAATATGAATATCTTTCAAGCAGTCGTACTTGGGGTTATACAGGGCCTTACGGAGTTTTTGCCCGTGTCTTCCTCTGGACATCTCGTCTTTGTCCCAGTGCTTTTTGGGTGGAGTGATCAGGGGCTCACCTTTGATGTGGTGGTTCATTTGGGTTCGCTTTTGGCGGTTATCTTGTATTTTCGAAAACGTCTATGGCAACTTTTGCGTTCACTGTTTGTTTCTGAGGAAAAAGAGACGAGACACCTTGCCTTGATACTGGTTTTTTCTATTATCCCTGCAGGGGTTGCGGGGCTTTTGTTTGGTGACTGGATAGAAGCCAATTTACGTGCCACTTCTGTCGTTGCATGGGGTCTTATTTTTTGGGGTGTGATGCTGTGGTTTGCTGAGAGAACGTCTCTACAAGAAAAAAAGAACAAGCAAGTCAATTGGAGTAGGGGTGCCTGGATCGCATGCGCGCAGGCACTTGCACTTATACCTGGAACCTCACGTTCGGGTATAACCATGACCGCAGGAATGTTTGCTGGTTTGAGTAAGAAAACAGCAGCAGAGTTTTCTTTTTTAATGAGCGTTCCGGTAATTTTGGTTGCTGGTGCAGTAAAACTCTTAAGGCTTATTGAAACTGGTGGAGAAGGTGCACTTGTGAGTGGTCCGATGCTCTTTGGGTTTGTCGCCGCGGCAATAAGTGGGTTCGTTGCTATTGCCGGATTGATGAAGGTCATCCAAAAGTGGAGCTTCAAGCCTTTTGTTGTATACAGAATTTTTATTGGGGTTTTGATTTTGCTTTTTCTTTAGCGACGTATCTATTTAATCATCCATCAATTTGACATTTTTTATGAAAGTAACCGTAATAGGTGCAGGTAGCATGGGGACAGCTATGGCTCATATGGCTGCGAAAAATGGAAATGACGTAGTGATTTGGAATTGGCATGGAGACCTAGATCCACTCGATCAGATCAAGCAAAGCCGTGAAAATACCAAATACATGCCAGGCTTTGCTGTGCATCAGGGAGTAACGCCGGAAAAAGATTTACAAGCTGCGTTGAAAGATTCTCAGATTGTACTTTTTGTAGTTCCAAGCAGTGTCATCGCTGCGACCATGCAGCAAGCACAACCGTTTGTTTCAGCTAATGCTATTTTGGTGGATTTATCAAAGGGAGTAGAACCACAAACGCATGAGCTCATACCACATATCATGGAAAAATTGTTTCCACAAAACGCTCATGTGGCGATGTCAGGTCCTGCGGTTGCGATTGATATCATGAAAGGATATTTTACCGCTATGGATTTGGCGAGTAACGATGCTGGTGCTGTGCAGGTGGTCAAAGAAGCACTTTCTGGAAAATCGCTTTCATTTCAGATCAATGATGACATCATTGGCACTGAGTTTGGTGGAGCGTTTAAGAATGTTTACGCCATAGCGCTTGGTGTCTGTGATGGTTTGGGGTATGGTCTCAATACCAAGGCAGCGCTTTTGACGCATGCAATGCAAGAAATGGGTATGCTTATCGAGACGATGGGAGGACGCAGGGAAACGGTTTTTGGACTTTCAGGGCTTGGTGATCTCATCGGTACAGCGCTTTCAGACCATAGTCGCAATAGGCGTTTTGGGCAGTATATTGGAGAGGGGATGACCTTGGAGGAAGCTGCAGAAAAAGTTGGGCAGGTGGTTGAAGGCGTGAATGCTACTAAGGCGCTCATGGCGTTTGCACAGGATCACGGTGTCAGCGTTCCTCTGGCGCGTATCGTTCAAAGCATTTTGGATGGTACGGACCCTACTCATGCACTACAAAAGTATCTCCAGTCAGAGTGATCAAGATTGAAGGTATGAAAAAAGAGCCAGTAGGCTCTTTTTTCATTATCGAATGGAGGTGTAACCACCTGGAACGCCATCTTTTGAGAGCACAATTTGCCAAAGTTGATTTTTTCTACTACGAAATGAAGCTGCACATGTGAGCAGATAAAAGACCCACATACGCTTGAATCGTTCATTGTACTGATCTTTGATTTCGTCCCAGTGCTGTATAAAGTTTTCGTGCCATGCCATAAGTGTCTTGTCGTAATCTGCTCCAAAATTATGCCAGTCTTCCATGACAAAGAGTCCTTCTATGGAAGCAGAGATTTGTTTGGCCGAAGGCAGCATGCTATTGGGGAAGATATACTTATCTATCCATGGGTTGGTTCTGTTGACTGAGCGGTTTCCTCCAATGGTATGCAAAAGAAAAAATCCACCATCTTTGAGACTGCGCTGTGCTACTTCCATATAGGTACGGTAATTTTTTACCCCGACATGTTCAAACATGCCAATCGAAACGATGTGGTCATACTGTCCGGTAATTTCTCGGTAATCTTGTACACGGATTTCGATATCGAATTTTTTGAGTTGATCATTGGCGAGGACACATTGTTCCTTGGAGTTGTTTACTCCGGTTACCTTTGCACCATATTTTTCAGCAGCGAACTTGGCAAAACTTCCCCAGCCGCATCCTATGTCGAGGACATGATCACCAGATTTGAGACCGATTTTTTTGCAGATTAAATCAAGTTTTGCCTCTTGCGCATCGTCGAGGTTGTTCGCGTTTTTCCAGTAACCACAGGTATAGACCATACGCTTGTCGAGCATACGCTTGTAAAGATCATTTCCAATGTCGTAGTGCTTTTCTCCCACTTCAAAGGCCTTGGTTTTGTTTTGATAGTTGAGCAGATATGACTTTATGACTGGTATTACCATTTTCCACGGTTCGATTTTTTTGTCGAGATCAGCTTGGAGCATCAGTGTGATCATTTCGTCGAGTTTTTTGCTATCCCACCAACCATCCATATAACTCTCTCCAAAGGCGAGTGTCCCGCCAGAAAGTACGCGGTCATAAAAAGCATCATTATGAATAACAATATCGTGGTCAGCTGTTCCACCCAGGGTGATGCCAGTTCCCTCAAGCATGCTGGAAATTACTGATTTTGCATTGGGCATAACAAAAAAGCCAAATTATACATATAAAGCGAGTATATCATGTTAGTTCTTTTGTTCAAATGTGTAGACTCGCTTGGGCTCGAGAAAGCTTGATTTTTCGCTAAATTTATTGTAAGATGGGCACAATGATCTATAAATATGAATCAAAAAATCATATTCAAACTAGTATACGAAACCTCAGTGGCCGCCCAGATGGATGTTTACGCCGTGGGTGGTTTTGTGCGTGATGAGCTTTTGGAGATTCAGCAAAAAAAAGACATTGATTTTGTGGTCATTGGTTCTGGACTCTCTTTTGCCAAAAAGTTTGATGAAATGTTCGAAGGGGAGGGATCACTCGTGGAATTTCCGGATTTTGATACGGCAAGGTTTGTTATCTTGGACGAACACCGTGAAAAAAAACTCTTCGAGCTTGAGTTTGCGGGAGCCAGAACTGAAAGCTATCATGAAAACTCTCGCAAGCCTGTCGTGACGGCAACATCACTTGAAGAGGATCTCAGGCGTCGCGACTTTACGATCAATGCCATGGCACGCAAGGTACTTTCGTCAGGGATTTCAAAAAAAGTTATTGACCCTTTTGATGGGCAAAAAGATCTTAAAGACAAGATTATTCGTACTCCACTTGACCCGGACGAAACTTTTCATGAGGATCCGCTGCGTATGATGCGCGCTGCGCGCTTTGCGTCGCAGCTTGGCTTTACGCTCAAAGAAGAAGTTTTACTTTCTATGCATCGCAACCGCGCCAGGCTGAAAATAATTTCCAAGGAGCGTATTGCCGAAGAGCTTATGAAAATCATGGCAACCAAAGTCCCTTCGCTAGGGTTGCAGCTTTTGCATGGGACCAAACTCATGGATGAGTTTTTGCCGGAAGTAACGGCGCTTGCCGGAGTCGAAGAAGTAAAAGGCTATTCTCACAAAGAAAATCTTTCACATACTTTTGCTGTCGTCGATAATATTGCCAGCTACAGTGATAAGCCGCTTTTACGTTTTGCAGGACTCATGCATGATATTGCCAAACCCGCTACCAAGCAGTTTGATAGTAAACGTGGGTGGACGTTTGATATGCACGAGCATCTCGGGAAAAAGATGACCTGGGAGATAGGAAAGCGGCTGCGTATGAAAAAAGGAGATATCCATTACGTAGCAGAACTCGTTCGCTGGCATCTGCAGCCTATTGCGCTCATGGATGAAGGCGTGACTGATTCTGCTGTACGTCGTTTGGTGGTGAACTTGCAAGAGGATTTAGATGATTTGCTCGTTCTATGCCGAGCCGATATTACGACTGGAAACCAAAAGAAAAAGGCTCGCAGGCTCAAAAATTATGATGTCTTGGAGCAGAGGATCAAAGAAGTACTCGAAAAAGATAAGCTTCGAGCATTTCAGTCTCCGGTCCGAGGAGAAGAAATTATGGAGAAATGTGATCTCAAACCTGGTCCGACCGTAGGAGAAATCAAAGAAGAAATTGAACGCGCTATCCTTGATGGTGAAATTCCCAATGAATATGAGCCAGCACTTGAATATTTTGAAAAGATAAAAGATCAATACATGGGGAAGGCTCATGATTGGGAAAAAATTGCATAAACGATATGAATATTATTCTTGCTTCAGAGAGTCCAAGACGAAAAGAGATTATGGGTCGTTTTGGCTTTCCATATGAAATCATTCCAAGCGACTTTGAGGAGATACACGAGCTTCATAGTGATGCCGTGTCACTCGTGGAAGATTTTGCATACAAAAAAGCGTTGGATGTGTTTGAAAAGCATTCAAATGCCATTGTCATTGGGTCGGATACTATTGTTTTGAGTCCAGATGGAAAGCTGATGGGAAAACCCAAAGATGAAAGTGACGCTTTTGAGATGCTAAAGCAGCTCCAAGGGAAAAAAAGTGAGGTATATACGGGTGTATGTCTCTTGTCTCCAGGCAAAAAACAACTTGGGTATGTCGCTATTGAGGTATACTTTAAGTCGATGACTGATGAGCAGATAGAAAGCTATCTGGGTGATCCAGAGGCAGATTGGCATGATAAAGCTGGCGCTTATGCCATACAAGGAAAAGCTTCTGAGTGGATAGAAAGATTTGAAGGGGAATATGATGGCGTTTTGGGACTCTCGAGTGTTCTTGTAAAACAGTACCTGAAAAATTGTGGTGTAGAAATTTAAAAAATCATCTAAAAACACGAAGGCCATGGGGTGAGTCCATGGCCAGCGAGGTGGAAGCGGCGGAGGCGGACGCTCAGGGGAGACCCGAGTGTGCCGTACGGTGGGAGGTGTACGGTACAAGTCCGCCTCCGCCTGGTTGAATTGGTAGCGAGGTGGGGAGGCAGGCAAGGCTGCGTCCGGGGTGAACAGGACCTACCTGCCGCCCCACCTCTGATAAAAAACACGAACGATGGAGGGTGAGGTGGGCAAAACCTCTACCCGGGCAAGGCACCCTTGCTGGACCCTCCACCGTTCGCTGGGGAGAAATTGGGGAAGGGGGTACTCCTGGCACCCCGCTCGTTGTCTGGAAACGTTCACCGCAGACATGTTAACGAGCCAAAATGCTTCCCCAGGAGCAGAGATCCGGATTTGAACCGGAGACCTACGGATTCAGGGTCCGTCGCTCTACCACTGAGCTATCTCTGCAGACAGGGGATATCTTACAACCCATTGGATTTTTTGTCAAGGTATAGCTGTTGAAAAAACCCAGCAATTTTGCTATACTAAAAGGGTAAAATTCTATGTTTGCAGATATTTGGTTTAGTTATCTCTACCAGCCAATCTTTAATCTTTTGATCTGGGTTTACAACAATTGGACCGATCAGAATTTGGGATGGGCCGTGGTGTATGTCACCGTATTTTTGCAGGTGGCACTTTTGCCGTTTTCTCTTATCAATGCAAGAAATACGGTGATTAATAGAGAAATCGCGGAGGATGTAAAACGTATTAGTAAAGAATTTAACAATGACCCGGTCCAGAGGAAAGAAGAAATTCGAAAAATTCTTAAGCGAAGAAATTATAGTCCGTGGTCAAAAACATTTTATCTCGGTATTCAGGCTGTTTTTTTGATTTTGTTGTATCAAGTCTTTATCGATGGGATCCAAGGAAAGCATGTCGTAGAACTTTTGTACAAGAGTGTTGATTTTCCGGGAGCGATTAATACAGATTTTTATGGATTTGATTTGGGCCAGACCCATACACTTGTTTGGCCTGCAATTGTTGTTGCGCTTATCTACATCGAAATATACTTTGATTTTCGAAAGCGAAGCGGGAAGCTGAAAAAAACAGATCTTACCTACTTTTTGCTCTTTCCAACAGTGGTACTGGTAACGCTCTATGTATTGCCTATGGTAAAATCACTCTATGTACTGGTGTCAATGCTCCTGGCAATAGTCATTGGATGGTTTGCCTCACTTGTCTTTAGTCGACCTAAAAAGAAAGCAAAATAATAATTTCATAATACTATGTCTGATAGTGGAGAATCCTTTGACAAATTGATGTATTCATTTGTCATGGAAGATGTCCTCAAAGGTATCTTTATCAAAGTGCCACCAGGATATGTTGCCTGTGTTTACGATCTTGGAAAGGGAGTCATCAAAAAAGTACTTCGTCCAGGGTTGCATTTCAAGATTCCTTTTTGGCAAAAGGCGAAGTTGTTTAATACACAAACTCTTGAATACAGTATTAGTCGAGAGTTTAACCCAGCGAACGAATTTGCACTTGGGGATATTCCAATTGCAGCCGTAACCAACGATGGTCAGAGGATCGGAGTAGAGGGAACTATTCTCCTTCGCCTGGATGTGCAGCAGATTCCGAATATTTGGCAAACCATTGGAGAGGATTTTGTTTCAAAGATTATCCGCCCAACGGTGCGAAGTCGTATTCGCATGGTGGCGTGTCGTTTTAATCAGGACGAAATCATGGGACAAAAGCGTGATGAGGTAGAAGTGCAGCTCAAAAATGAACTGGAAAGGATTTTCTATTCTCGAGGTATTTTTGTAGAAAATGTTTTGCTTTCTGAAATTGCCAATGTAAAAGACTATAAGAGAACCACGGCTGAGGAGTAATTTGTCTAAAATAAGATAAAAAAGGGTATTGTAGCCCTTTTTTGTTCGAAAAAAAACTGTGGATAACCCTGTTTTGACGTCTGATTTTGTATATGGTATTATCACTCTGTAACATAGAGTGATAATATGACTGGACGTCAGGAGCAAATTCTCAGGCTTGTTGTAGAAAACTATATTCATAGTGTTGAACCTATCGGTTCAAAGTTTTTAGGTGAAAGTGCCGACTTAGATGTCTCCGGTGCAACGATTAGAAACGAGCTTCGCCTCCTTGAAGAAGAAGGATATTTAACCCATCCACATACGTCGGCTGGGCGAATTCCTACAGAACTTGGGTATCAGTACTATGTTAGTAATTTGATCACACAAAGGGTTCTTGAAGAAGATCAGCAGAAAACGCTCCAAACGATTTTGAACCAATTTCCTACTCAAAAGGAAAAAGTAAAAGGGATGGCAAAGTTTGCCGCACACTATGCAAGAAACGCTGTTATCATTGGTTTTGATCGCAAGAGCTTGTATTATACGGGAATGTCAAACCTTTTTTCTCAGCCGGAGTTTCAGGACTATCAGTATACGGTGAATGTTTCGTCAGTATTTGATGAATGTGAGGCAAAGATTCCTCAGGTAGTTGGCAATATGCCAAAGGATGAGATCAAGGTATTTATTGGGCAAGAAAATCCATTTGGAAAAATTTGTAGTGCGCTCTGTTTGCGATTTGACGATGAGGGACTTTTTATTCTACTCGGTCCAATGCGCATGGATTATGAAAAAAATATTGCCCTATTTCAAAAAATTCATGAATTAACTTCATAGTTATGAGCGATGAGAAACAAAAACAAGAAGACTTGCAGCAAGATGACCAGATGACCAGCGAGACTGCTGATGCATCCGCACCACTTTCTGTTGAGGAGCAGTGCGAACAGTATCGGCAAGGGTGGCTACGCGCGCAAGCTGATTACCAAAACTTGCAAAAAGAAACTGATAGGATGCGTAGTCAGTGGGCCAAAATGAGTGAAGTACAAATCATCGAAGAGTTTATCCCTATTTATGAGAACTTCAAAAAAGCATTTGCTGCGCAGATGGGCGATCAGCACGCTCAGTGGGAGAACTGGAAAAAAGGTATCGAGTACATCATGAAGCAATATTGGCAGGTGATGGAAGCTCGGGGTGTCAAGGAGATTGAAACCGTTGGAAAGCCTTTTGATCCGCATCTGCATGAAGCTATGAGTGAAGAGTCATCCGATGATCATCAAGAAGGTCAGATTATACGAGAGCTTGAAGGTGGTTACATTATGACCGATATAGTACTTCGTCCTGCCAAGGTCGTCGTATGTAAAAAACAAGACTAATTTCCCGCTACAGCGGGTCCGCCTTGGGCGGATAAATCTAAACCATATGGCAATTATCAAATGGTCACCCAATCTCGATCCATTTGCTGAAATGGAAGAGATGATGAAAAATTTCCCTACACTTCCGGCTATGCGTGGCATGCAGCGGAGTTTTGCTCCTGCTGTAGACGTCTACGAAGATAAAGGAAACATTATTGTAGAGGCGGCGCTTGCAGGTATGGATCCCAAGGATGTTCATGTGAGCATCGAAAAGGGAATCGTCACGATCAAAGGAGAGGAAAAAACTGAACATGAAGTAGAAGAAAAGAACTACTATCGCAAAGAGGTGAGAAATGGTTCATTCGTTCGGCAAATACCACTTCCAGCACAGATTCAGGAAGATAAGGTGGACGCCGAGTTTTGTGACGGGATGCTTAAAATCACCTGTCCAAAGGCTGCGGGAAATGACAAGAAGGAAGTAAAAGTCAAAGTAGCAAAGAAGTAACACTATGAATAGAGGAGAACTACGTCGCGTAGATTTACATGATGGTATGAAGCTGGATCTCGATCAGGGAAGAAAAGAAATGGAAAAACGACGTATGCGCAGTCGTATTCAGGAAGGGATCGAAATACTCCTTATCACCCTTGCCGCATTGGGAATAACCGGTACTGGAGCTGCGGTCGTCGATGCACTTCAAAAACGAAAGGAAGAAGTAGTACGTATGGACGAAGAGGAACTCAAAAAAATGGAAGATATTTTGATAGATACGAGTAATAAATTATCAGCAGAGCTTAGTGAACAGGGTCCACACTCGGATCAAGACGCTGGCGCGCTATTGAATTAAGGTAAAAAATACTATGGCAAAAATTCTCGGAATTGACCTTGGAACCACCAACTCATGTATGGCTATCACTGAGGGTGGTCAGCCAAAGGTTCTTGAAAACAAAGAAGGAAATCGTACAACCCCATCAATGATCGCTACCTCAAAGACCGGTGAGCGTTTGGTGGGACAACTCGCAAAGCGACAAGCCGTAACCAATCCAAAGAATACTTTGTATTCTATCAAACGTCTGATTGGGCGTCGCTTTGAAGACAAAGAAGTGCAAGAAGTAAAAAAGCACGTTCCTTTTGAAATCATTAAAGATGGGGAGCGTGTAAAAGTAAAAATGGGTGAGCAAGATTATGCTGCCCCGGAGATTTCTGCAATGGTTTTGCAAAAGCTCAAGGCTGATGCAGAAGAAAAGACAGGGGAAACTATTACCCAGGCAGTGATTACCGTTCCTGCGTACTTTGACGATTCGCAACGACAAGCGACCAAGCATGCCGGTGAAATTGCCGGACTTGAGGTACTTCGTGTGATCAATGAGCCTACGGCAGCAGCCTTTGCTTATGGTTTTGACAAAAAAGAAGACCAAAAGATTTTGGTGTATGATTTGGGTGGTGGGACATTTGATGTTTCTGTACTTGATATTACCCATGATGGTGATCAGTCTACCGTGGAGGTTATGGCAACCAATGGTGATACACACCTTGGTGGAGATGACTTTGACAAAGCTATTATCGAATGGATTATTGAGGAGTTCAAAAAGACAGAAGGGATGGATCTTTCCACTGATCCACTTTCACTCCAACGTGTGAAAGATGCGGCTGAAAAAGCGAAGATTGAACTTTCCAGTACTCCAGAGAGTGAAATTAACGAGCCATTTATTACCTCCACCCCAGAAGGTCCAAAGCATCTGAATCTTAAGCTTACCCGAGCCAAGCTCGAGGAGCTGGTGATGGAGCTTGCCGATAAGACCATGATTCCTGTCCAAAAGTCACTCGACGACGCTGGTGTTTCAAAGGGTGATATTCAAGAAATTATTCTTGTAGGAGGAATGACCAGAATGCCTTTGATTCAAAAGAAGGTGGAGGAATTTTTTGGAAAGAAACCGAACGTTACGGTAAATCCAGATGAAGTTGTTGCGCTTGGAGCTGCTATTCAAGCTGGACAATTGCAAGGAGATCTTGGAAAGGATATTTTGCTTTTGGATGTAACACCACTTTCCCTTGGGCTTGAAACTCTCGGTGGAGTCATGACCAAGCTCATTGAGCGCAATACCACAATTCCAACCAGCAAGTCACAGGTATTTTCTACAGCGGCTGATAGTCAGCCAAGTGTAGAGATAAATGTGCTTCAGGGTGAGCGTGGAATGGCAACGGATAACAAGAACCTTGGAAGGTTTATCCTTGATGGAATTCCACCAGCTCCACGTGGTGTGCCACAGATTGAAGTAAAGTTTGATATTGATGCCAATGGAATTCTCAATGTGTCTGCAAAGGATAAGGGAACAGGCAAGGAACAATCTATCCGTATCGAGGCTTCAAGTGGGCTTTCTGATGAAGAAATTGAAAAAATGAAAAAAGATGCCGAAGCGCACGCAGAGGATGACAAAAAGAAGCGTGAACTCATTGACGTAAAGAACACAGCTGATACAATGGTATACACCACCGAAAAGATGATGAAGGAAGTTGCGGAAAAGAAGGTTGAGGTAACCGATGAAGAAAAGAAAAAAGTGGAAGACGGACTAGCTAGGCTTAAGGAGGTAAAAGACGGTGAGGACCTTGAAGCTATCAAATCTGCTAGCGAAGAGCTTTCTACAGCAGCGCAGGCTATTGGTATGAAGATGTACCAAGCAGACCAAGCTGCCCAAGGTGGTGAGGCTGGAGCCGCTCCAGGAGCTGAATCTGCAGCAGCAGAAGAAAAGAAAGAAGATGATGCTGTGGAAGGTGAAGTGGTCGATGAGCAAAAGTAAATTTTCTCTATAAACAAATTACCCCTGACGAAAGTTGGGGGTAGTGGTTTGTTGGTTAATAATCTAACCCAGATGTCAGAGGAAAATGAAAAGAGAATATATAGGGTAGATGCCGCATCTGCTCGCCGACGACATAGTGACAGCGAAGCTCGCCTTGAATCTCATCAAAAAGAAAGCAGAGAAAAGCAAGCAGAGCAGCTTGTAGCTTCTTGGATGAGAGGTCCTGTTGTTGTGGTGACCACGTCTGAGTATAGACGCAGGGCAATGGTCGATTTGGGTTTTGAAGATGAAAATGTATTAACGGTCGACTTGCCGATAGATGAACAGACAGTGCTACGTGGATATATAGAGAGTTTTGGAGGAAATTTTTTTTATCCACATAGAACTGATGGTCCTATGATAGTTGCTGAGGCAAAGGTAACCTCAGCATTGGCAAGTTCGTCCAAAGAACACTTGATCTTTGCGGCCGATACACTGCCAAGTACCTATCAGTACGAGGATGGATTTAAGGCTCATCCAATGGAAAAACCGGGTTCAATAGAGAATGCCAAGCAGTTTGCCAGAAACACATTGATGGAGATAGCAAAGAATTATGCGATACACGTGCATCGAATGAGACATTTACGGCAGCGATGGATGGAGCCTGATTATCAGATGACAGAAGACGAGGCTCTCGCAGCTTCTGTACTAGGGAGTTTACCGATGCAGGTTCATGTACATACGGGTGTTGCTATTCGACCACCTCATGATGAGCGAGTTTGGGTGTTTGATAACATTGTTAAAATGTTTCCAACAAAGGTGTATGAAATGGTTGAGCGGGTTGTTCCGCAAGTTGAACAGACTGAATGGCTCAGTGATGAGGAGGCTACGAGATGTATCAATCTGCTCAAAGAGTCATTGAATGATTTGGCAGATTGTGTGATTGATCTTGGTGGAGAAAGGACTACAAAAATAAGTGGGGGAATAAACTATGCACAAAAAGAGATTCGGGATTTGTTAGGTATTCGGTATATGATGGGCGAGCAGATAACATTTGGTGATGAGAGTGAAATGAGTGAAGGAGTTTTTCTTGGTATGCCAACCAAAGAATCTTTAAAACAAGCATTGAAAGTTATAGCTACAGAGATAGTAGCAGAAAGAGAGAAATAAACTATGTCCAAAGATTACTACAAAACATTAGGAGTTGAAAAAGGTGCCTCCCAAGAAGATATCAAAAAAGCCTTTCGAAAAATGGCGCACAAACATCATCCCGACAAAAAAGATGGTGATGAAGCCAAGTTCAAAGAGGTAAACGAAGCCTATCAAGTTCTTGGAGACGAGAAAAAGCGCGCCCAGTATGATCAATTCGGTGCTGATTTTGAACAACAAGGTGGTTTTGGTGGTGGCATGGGTTGGGAAGATTTCATGCGGCATGCTCGTGGAGGTGGGTTTCAGGGGGGGAATGTGAACTTTGATTTTGGGGGGATCGATTTAGGAGATATTTTTGGGGACATGTTTGGTTTTGGAGGAGGATCACGCGGTGGACGCAGAACGGTCAAAGGAAGAGACATTCAAGTTGATGTGGAACTGAGCTTTGAAGAAGCGGTATTTGGTGTAGAAAAGCAGATTAGCCTTACCAAGGTAAGTGCCTGCGGCGTCTGTAGTGGCTCTGGAGCCGAGCCTGGAAGTTCAACGGAAACTTGCGATCAGTGTGGTGGCCAAGGACAAGTCAGACGAGTCCAGCAAACGATGTTTGGTGCCATGCAAAGCGTCAGTGATTGTCCTGGCTGCGCCGGATCAGGCAAAATTGCCAAGAATAAGTGCAAACACTGTGGTGGTGACGGTGCAGAGAAACGAGCTGAGGACCTTAAGGTGAAAATTCCAGCAGGTATTCATAATGGAGCAAATATCAGACTTTCTGGAAAAGGAGAATTTCCTGGTGCAGGCGGAGTAGCAGGTGACCTGTATGTCCTTGTGCATGTAGCCAGTCACAAAAATTTTGAAAGAGATGGGAACACCATTTATAGTGAGGCGCATATCACTTATCCTCAGGCGGTGCTTGGCGATACGATCGAAATAGATACGCTCGATGGTGCAAAAAAACTGGTGATTCCAGCTGGAACGCAATCCCATCAGCAGTTTCGTCTCAAGGGTCTCGGTGTCCCAAATCTTCAAAGAAGTGGAAGGGGAGACCAGTATGTAAAAGTAATCGTGGATGTTCCAAGGAAACCATCCAAGAAGCTCAAGAAGCTTCTTGAAGAAATGAATGACGAGCTATAAAAAAACTGCCTTAGGCAGTTTTTTTACTTTTTTGGAAGGACATGTTTGAGCCAGCTCGTTAGGGATTTGTTTTTAGCTGATCGTATGTGTGACTTTGCCGTTGATGTCTTGACAAAGCTCAGCCATTCTTGATTTGGTGATTTTCTATTTTTATCAACCACGATTTCTACCACATCGCCATTTTTAAGTTCTGTATCGAGTGTGACGTATTTTTCATTCACAAGTGCACCGTTACACTTGTCGCCGACTTCGGTATGGATGTGATAGGCAAAATCAACTGGACATGACCCTTCAGGAAGATCAATAACGTCCCCATGTGGAGTGAGTACAAAAATCCTTGATTGTAAGAAGTCAACCTTGATTTCGTCGATGTCGCTTACGTTTTTGAGTATGTCTTTTTGTATATCCGCAAGTTCCTTTGCCCACTTAATTTCTCTCTTGGGCATCATCATTTTTCCATTTTCATCATAATGCCAGTGTGCAGCAATTCCGTATTCTGCTTCTTCATGCATCTCATGCGTACGGATTTGGAATTCCAGTACTTCACCGCTATCACCAAAGACCGTAGTGTGAAGCGACTGGTATCCGTTTGGCTTTGGTTGGGAAATGTAATCTTTGATTCGGCCTTTGAGTGGTTTCCATATTTTGTGCAAGATACCAAGAGTCGCGTAACAGTCAGCAACGGTTGCAACCATTATACGAATCGCCACGAGGTCATAAATGTGAGCAACAGAGTTGTCTTTTCTGATAAGTTTTTGATAAAAGCTGTAGAGTCGCTTGTTTCGTCCTGTGATAGAAATTACCTGTATGTTTGCTTTTTTAAGTTCACTTTCTGCTTTGGCGCACATCTGATTGAAGTATTCTTCTTTTCCACGTATTCTTTCCTCACGCAGTTTTTTAACTCTATGATATTCGTTTGGGTATATGTACTTAAAGGATAAGTCTTCCAGCTCTCCTTTCATTTCTGCCATACCGAGTCGGTTGGCAATGGGAGCATAAATTTCAAGACTTTCCAGTGCAATACGATACCTTTTTTCTGCCGGAAGGGCATCAAGCGTTTGGAGGTTGTGAATTCTGTCAGCAAATTTAATAATCATTACTCGAACATCTTCCGCCATAGCAACAAACATTTTTCGCAGGTTCTCAATGTATCGTTCTACACCACGGTATTTAAGCTTTCCTAGCTTGGTAATCCCCTTAACAAGCCCTGCTATTTCACTTCCAAAGTTTTTCTCGATCTCTTCTATGGTAACATCGGTGTCTTCCGGCACATCGTGAAGTAGGCATGCCATGATAATCACAGGATCAATTCTCATGTCTGCGAGTATGTGAGCTGCCGCCAGTGGGTGGACTATATAGGGTTCACCCGATTTGCGAAATTGGCCTTCGTGAGCATTTTTGGCAAAATCATAAGCGAGCTGTATCATCTCAAGATCAGCGTGTCTGTCGTAGTTTTTTACCTTATTTAAAAGGTTTTCGAGAGTATTCTCCTCTTGCATATAAAGTATTTATAGCATTATTAAGAGGAATTTGCAAGCTTCACTTTGCTTTTTTGACAGACTAAAAAAGTAACAAAAAAGTCAGTGAACGTCTCACATAAAGCAAGAAAAAAGCAAAGAAAAAATACCTATGCAAAACCGCCCTACGGGCTATCGTTGCAACAGAAAATCCAGGAGTACCTGGATTTTTTTTGTATTTTTTCTTTGCTTTTTCCTGTCTTTATGTTCGAATGTTCACGGGAAAATCAATTTTCAAGTCTTAAAATGATTCAAATAGATACGCTCGAATGTCCACGACAGTATTCGTCTCAGGAATTTATTTCTTCTTTGTTGCTCGTTTTTTGGCTGGAGCTTTGCGTTTTGGTCGAGCTTTGGCAAGAAGTGCTTCACATTCCTCCAAGGTCAAAACGTCTGGTGTTTCTTTTTTGTCTTTTGGAATGCGTGCATTTTTTTCGCCGTTGGTCACATATGGACCGTATGGCCCTTTAAGAATTTGTATATCTGTGCCATCAAATGCCTTAATAACTTTGTTGGCTCGTTCTTCTTTGATTTCATTAATAACCCAAAGCGCTTCATCTGCAGTAATCGTGTAAGGATCTTTTCCAAATTTTTTGATGGAATAGAAATCTTTTTCTATTTGTACATATGGACCAAATCGTCCTATGTTGGCGATAATGTCTTTTCCATCTTCGGTTTGTCCAACAGTACGTGGAAGTGACAAGAGGTGTAGTGCCTGCTCAAGCGTCACTTCATCCATACGCACGCCTTTTGGAATGGATGCAAAACGAGGTTTTTCTTCGTCGTCCTTGTCTCCAAGTTGTACAAATGGTCCATATCGACCAACACGCGCAGTTATGGGCTTCCCGGTTTTTGGATCAGTACCGATTTCTTGCACCTGTGCGACTTCTTCGCGTGTAACGTTTTCGGTTTTATTTACCAGGTTCTCATGAAATGGATGGTAAAACGTAGAAATAATTGGCTTCCAATCTTTTTTTCCTTCGGCAATATCATCAAGATTTTCTTCCATTTGCGCTGTAAAGTGGTAGTCAACAATATCCTGAAAGTGTTCTGCAAGGAGGTCATTGACAAGAAATGCCACGTCAAGCGGTTTAAGACGACGGTCGTCGTCACGTTCGACGTATTCACGAGCCTCAATCGTAGCGATGGTCGGTGAATATGTGGAAGGTCTCCCAATTCCATATTCTTCGAGTGCTTTGACCAGTGTAGCATCAGAGTACCGAGCGGGTGGCTTGGTAAAATGCTGTTCAGTTTTCATTTCTTCGAGTGTCAGTTTTTGTCCATCGGAAAGCTCTGGAAGCATTTCTTCTTTAGTGCTTTCAGGATACAATTTGAGCCAGCCATCAAAATGAATGGTTTGGCCACTGGCGCGGAAGATATATTGATCTTTTTTTCCTTTGGTTTGGATGTCAATGGCGGTTTTGTTGAGAACTGCCTGCGCCATCTGAGTTGCCACGGCCCGTTTCCAAATAAGTGTGTAGAGTTTGAGCTGTTGTGGGGTCAAATACGCTTTGACGCTAGCAGGGTCTTTCTCAACATGCGTTGGGCGAATGGCCTCATGCGCTTCTTGTGCACCTTTTGATTTTTTTTTGTAGACTCGCGGTTTATCGAGATTGTATTTTTCACTAAACGTTGTGTGTATGTACTGCTTGGCATCACCAAGAAACTTGGTTGAAAGATTGGTAGAATCGGTTCTCATGTAGGTGATCAGACCAATTGATCCTTCTGGTCCAAGTTCGATACCCTCGTAGAGTTGCTGCGCGAGACGCATCGTTTGCTTTGAAGAATATCCGAGCTTATTGTTTGCTGATTGTTGGAGTGTTGATGTGGTAAATGCTGGAGGAGGATTTCGCTTGGTTTGCTTTTGCTCTATTTGTGAAATGGAATAGATGGAACCTTCCAGGTCAGCAAGAATAGCATCAACGTGTTCCTTGTTTTTTACGTCGAGTTTTTTTACCGTTTTTTCATTGATGCTGTAGAGTTTTGAAGCAATGGTGTGTTCATCTTTTGCATGTTCAAAAAGCCCCTCGATGGTCCAGTATTCCTCTGGATTGAATGCTTGGATTTCTCTCTCGCGTTCAACGATGAGCCTCACGGCGACTGATTGCACTCGTCCGGCGGAGAGACCACGAGCGACTTTTTTCCATAGAAATGGAGAGAGTTCATAACCTACGAGTCTATCGAGTACTCGTCTTGCTTGCTGTGCATCGACGAGTTTTTGATCAATCCCTCTTGGGTTTTGAAGTGCTTCTTCGATGGCCGCTTTGGTAATTTCATGAAAAACAATACGTTTTGATTTGCTTGGGTCTACCCCGAGAATGTGAGCAAGGTGCCAAGAAATGGCTTCTCCTTCTCGGTCTTCATCAGTGGCGAAAATAATGGTGTCTGATTTTTTTGCTAAATCCTTGAGTTTTTTTACCTGCTTGCTGCGCTCCTTTGAGACTTCGTAGGTTGGTTCAAAAGTCCCTCCCTCGATATCAATACCCATCTTGCTTTTTGGCAGATCGCGTAAATGACCAAAAGAAGACTCAACAATATATGATGATCCGAGGAATCGGGATATAGTTTTTGCCTTTGTTGGAGACTCAACGATAACAAGCGTTTTTGCCATAGAAATTTTTTACTATCTACTATAGAAGAGAAAAGCGTGAATGTCAAACTGACAAAATATGCACGTCTGCTCATGAAAGTCTGGCATAGGTCATATTTCCGAGGTTCTTCACCTTACTCTTGATTTCAAGCACTGTCAAGCATGGGAGTATTTTTTGCCTTTCTTTAGGAAATTTTTCAAATATCTGGTCCACATGGAGGGGCTCACAGGAGAGGAGGTCGAGTATTTGTGTCTCAAGAGCGTTTTGTGGCTCGCTAGTAGCCTTCTGGCGGTCTGTATACTTTATATTATAATACTCTAGTATAGACTCGGGAGAGACGGCAACATGGGCTCCCTCGGCAATAAGGTTGTTGCATCCCATGCCCGTCGTGGATAGAAGTTGGTGGGGAATACTGAATACATCTCTGCCAGATTCAAGAGCATAATTTGCGGTGATGAGCGCACCGGATTTTTCAGCAGCTTCGATAACGAGCGTTCCTATGCTCATCCCAGCAATAATTCTATTTCGAAGCGGAAAGGTGTAATTTTTTGGTGAGCACCCTGGGGGAAATTCGGTTAGGAGTGCACCACCTTGATCGAGGATTTGCATGGCAAGTTTTCTGTGAGCATGTGGAGCAACGGTTGCGTCATCAATGCCTCCAGCAAGGACTGCGACGGTGTGTCCCTGAGCCTGGAGAGCTCCTCTATGCGCTATACCATCAATACCAAGGGCAAGACCACTCACAATACTCATATGAGGTGCAATTACCTCTGAAAAAGATGTGGCTATATGCCTTCCATAGGAAGTTGTTTTTCGAGATCCAACGATAGCAAGCGGTTTGGCAAGAAGCTTGATGTTACCACGAACGAACAATACTGGTGGTGGATCAAAAATTGATTTGAGCAAAGGGGGGTAGAGTGGATTATCGAGAGTAAGTGTGTGTATGTCAGAGTTATCAAGTGTCTTTTGGAGTGTATCAATTTCAAGTTTTGATTTCCATTCAAAAAAATCATCAATGGCACTTTGCTTCCAACCTGTTTGGACAAACGCAGCCTTTGGCGCAGCAAATGCCGTATCCAAAGAGTCAAAAACTCGCATGAGAGCGAGGTAGCGACGATGTGAGTACCCAGAAAAATGGGCAAACACCACTTCTTTTTTCATATCCCTCCTTGATTAAGTATTAGAGTGGTTTGAGCATGCGTATAAGCTCATCAGTTGCTGATGTGATTGCTTGGGCGAGAAGTTTTTTTTCAAACATGCCAAATTTTCCCAAAACAAACTGTGAGGTGTCTTGCATTTTCTTTTCGTTTTTGCTGGCAATTCCAACGCGTACGCGCAAGAAATTTTTGCTACCGGTATGTTCGATGATGGATTTGATACCATTGTGTCCAGCGGGGCCACGGTCTTGTTGGATTTTTATTTCACCCAGCGGTATGTCTTTTTCGTCATGTATGACGATAAGGTCTTCGACAGGAATTTTGTAGAAGTTTGCAATAAGTTGCACTGATTGACCACTTGCGTTCATAAAGGTCATTGGCTTAGCAAGGACGATTTTTTTTCCAGCGATGGTGCAACCACTCAGCTCAGCATTGAACTTTTTGCTTAGGTTCCATTTGTCAGCTTGGTAGTAACCACTCAATTTGTTTCGCAGCTCATCGAGTACCATAAAACCCACGTTGTGACGTGTTTTGGTGTATTGTTTGCCAGGATTTCCAAGTCCGACAATGAGTTTCATAGCGGTAAAAAGTTAGCGCTTGATTTTTCTTAATTTTATCACAATTGGAGCACCGGTGAAATCAAAGTGCTCTCGAAGTTGATTTTCAATAAAATGCAAATACGAACGATGAAGTGAGGTCCTGTATTTCACAAATAGCTCGAAGATTGGAGGTGCCGCCTTAACTTGAGTCATGCCGAGGAGCTTTGGGTGTCGTGTACCTTTTCCACGAGACGGTTTGTGTTTTTTGGTGACTTCTTCGAGAAATTGTTCAAGACCGCGGTTAGCAATTTTGGTATGGCGTGCATTCCAGACGTGAATGATTTCTGGAAAGACTTGATGAGCCTTTAGTCCTGTCTTTCCACTTGTGAACAGTATGGGCGCGAAGTCAAGGTGTGGAAAGTAGGAATAGACAATTTTTTTGAAGTTATTTTGGTTGGTTTGGCTGTGGTCTTCAATAAGATCCCATTTGTTTACAAGTATCATGACGCTCTTTGATCGTTTTTCGATAAGGCCGCCAAGTTGCATATCTTGCATGGCAATCGGGTCACTCGCATCAATGACAAACAAAATAATATCTGATTTTTCGATGGCATCAATGCTCTTTCGGATTCCCACACGTTCGAGAAATCCTGATACGCGGGATTTTCGCCTGATACCAGCCGTATCAATAAAGTTAATCTTTTGGGTTACTTGCTGCACAGTGGTATCACCTTCCTCATTTTCGATTTCTTGTTCATAGGTATATTCAATGAGCGTATCATGTGGTTCTCGAGTCGTATGGGCCATTTCGCTGACAATAACTTTGTCTTCTCCAATGATTTGGTTGAATAGTGAAGATTTCCCGACATTTGGTTTTCCAATGAGAGCAATATTGATGATAGGCTCATCGCCGTGATCAATGAGTTTTGGTTTTTTGTCAGAGCTTTGAAATAGGTTGTAGACAGTATCAAGAAGGTCTCCAAGATTTCGACCATTGGCAGCAGAAATAGGGATCACTTCTCCAAGACCGAGTTTTTGCCAGTCGCCTGTATAAATGTTGGTATCCTTTTTTTCTGTGTCGGCTTTGTTTGCCAGTAAGAATATTGGTTTGTCTTGTTTACGCAAAATCTTGGCGAGCTCAAGTTCTTGTGGAAGAATGCCCACTTGGGCGTCAGTCACGAAAAAAATGACATCAGCAATTTCAATAGCGCGTGTGCTTTGGGCAATGATATCTTTTTCGAGGGGAATGTTTTCGTCAAAGGTTAGGCCGCCGGTGTCGATCAGCTTCATGTGTTCTCCACGCCAGATAATCATTCCTTCGTTGTTGGTTCGAGTCGTTCCTGCAATTGTAGAAACAATCGCTTTGTGGTCTTCGGTAAGTGTATTAAACAGTGTTGATTTTCCAACATTAACACGACCGACAAGGGCTATGGTCGGCAATTGGTCGTCATGAAGATGCGCTGGTGTTGCCATATTATTCTTGATAGTCCTCGCCAAGGATGATAAAGATACTGGTTTGGGGGTCTACAGATTCAGTGCTTGGGGGAGTTTCCTTGATAGGGAGATTGAGAGTGTGTGAGACGTCTTCAAGTTCTGAAGAGAATTGCCCATTAGTCATATCATAAATTCCACTTTTCATCAAGGGGCGCTCCTGTGTATTACCTATGGTGTGAACTTCAAAGCCCTCGTCCAGGAGATCCTTTCGTACCCTGGCGGCAAGTCCTGCTCTCCAGGTACCGTTGAGGATTTCTACCTTTGCTGTGGGGAGTTCTGGCTTGTCTTGGGTTGGAGTGTTGTTACTCACCTCAATCACTTGGCTCGTTATCTGGAACTCTTCGTCAAAGATATTTTCTATAGCTTGGGAAATGTCATCGAAATTGCCAGTCTTTGGTGTAAGAATAAAAGCTCCGGTAGCAGAGTATCCACTTTCAAGGAAGCCATTTGGACTGTTATCGAGTACGAGGGTTGGAATGTTGGTGGTATCAAGATCTTTTCCTATCTTGGCGAAGGAGATAATGTCTGAGAATTCCATATTGGTCAGCAAGTGTTGACCAAGGGTTTCCAGAATGTTGTTGATTTTAACGGGGTTGGTTAGGGTTCGAAAGGAAATGAGTTTTTCTTTGAGGGCGAGGATAACTTTTTGTTGCCTCTTGGCTCTTGCAAAGTCAGATCCTTCACCGTTGTTTCCGTGTCTTGAGCGTGCATAGGTAAGTGCTGTTTCTCCATCCATGGTTTGTACGCCCGCTTTGAAGGAAACGGTTTGATATTGTTCATTTGGCGCGGGGTATTCGTAGTCAGTAAATCCTCGATCAACATTGACTTTTACACCACCAACATCGTCAACGAGTTCTTTGAATGCCGTAAAATCAACTCGAACATAGTAGTGAATAGGAATACCGAGCGTATCATGGATAACCTCACTCGTGAGTAGAGGACCAAAATCCTTCTTCATAACTTCTCCAAAGTGGTTGGCATGGTTGATTTTTCGAATTCCCTGATTGGGGATTTCTACCGCAAGGTCACGTGGGATTGAGATGAGGGCGATTTCTTTGCTGGATGGTTTGAGGCTGGCGATCATGATGGTGTCTGTGAGGTAGGGTCCGTCATGTCCAGGTCCACCTTGACCCAGCAGGAGAATGTTTACGCGGTCCTTTTTTTCACCTTCCAATTTTTTTTCTGGCTTGAAAATGAAGTGCTTTATTCTTTGAAAAAATCCATTGGGTTGCTCAGCTTCAAGGGTGACCGGATCATAGGAAAGAGGGTCATTTGGAAACTCGGCTGGCATAAATCCATAGGCCATACATCCTCCAAATAAAAAAAGAAAAACTAGACCGATGATCCAGAATTTTTTCTTGCTTGGCGGCCGATCAAAAGGAGGCTGCGCCGGGCTGTAATCTTGCTCAATAAAGTTGATTTTTCGGTGCTCCATAGGTGCAGGTAGTATACCGTAAAACAGGAGCGATGACAATATGACACACTAGGCAAAAAAATGGATATTGTGATATAATTAAGCATATGCCAAAGTATATTACACCTGACACACAGATAGGGGATGTGTTCCACATTTGGGATGTTCAGGAATATGAGACACATACGAGGGGAAAGTGGTGGTACATCATAACCATAGGGATAGCCGCTGTTTTTTTGGTATATGCCTATTTCCAGTCAAATCCAATGTTTGCGCTCGTTGTAGTCCTTTCTTTAGTGATTGTGTATTTGCAAGCAAATCAGACTCCTCCAGTGCATCAGTTCGCTATTGCTGAATCGGGCATAGTAATTGGCAACAAAATTTACTCCTATAACGAGTTTGAGGAATTTTACATTGTCTATCAACCACCACGGGTGCAGTCACTCTTTATTGAAACGAAAGATTTTGTTAGGCCCACGATACGTGTACCACTGGAAAGTGCAATGGATCCACTCGACTTGCGCCATACGTTGCGTACATATCTACCAGAAAATATTGAAAAAGAAGATGAACCGTGGACAGATACTTGGGTGAGGAGAATGAAAATACATTAAGGAAGTCCTGAGGAGAAAGCGTGAGATAGAAAAACAGCCTTGTTGGCTGTTTTTGGGTTGGTGCTCTCGCTAAGAATCGAACTTAGATCGCCGGTTCCGCAAACCGGTGTTCTATCCATTGAACTACGAGAGCTTTTTTGACTTCAAAATTGTACTATGGATAGAAGGTTTTGTCAATAACGCATGTATGCTATACTCATGTTAGCGCAAGTGAAGCGCAGGCAACACAAGGAGCGAGCGACGTGAACAATCTCACCAGTGGCCGCATCATCGTCGGCGACATCAACGAGACCCCGATCGACGGTCAGCTCAGCCAGGGCAACGACCTAAGCGCGTAGGGCGTCACCCTGTACTTCTAGGGGGACGCGATGTACCCGATCAACTCGCCGCCCGAGCGGCAGATGGGCTTCGCCGAGCATGACGGCGACCTCTGGCCCGATCCCGGCCCCGACACCGCCAGCCTCTGCGTCCTGATCTAGCAGGACCTCGCCCCAAGGCTCGCGCCTTCCTTCACCCGCCCACCAGCTCGCCGGTTGAGTATCGACTCCCAGCGAGCGCAGATCATCCCAATATGGCAGCATCGGCTGTTTTTTTGATATTCGTATGTGTCATCCCCGACTTGATCGGGGATCTTACAGCAGTATGGTTATAACCTGGCTGGGAGATTCCCACTTTCGTGGGAATGACATGCATGCAGCTCAAGGTGTTACTTTACTCACTATGAAAATAACAGTATATTAATAGGAGAAACAGGCAGTATGTATTTGCATACCAAAGTTACTCAACTCAAGGGAGTCGGAAAAACCCTCGAATCAAGGTTGGGTATTCTTGGTATTCAAACAGTGCAAGATCTTCTTTTCCACTTCCCATTTCGTTATGAAGATTTTAGCAAAACACAAAAAATTGCCTTGATCGGTGATGCAGACATGGTGAATATCAGAGCTACCATTGAGCTTATTCAGAATCGTCGTAGCCCACGGGCTAGAAAAATGATGACCGAGGCGCTTGTGAGCGATGATACTGGTCAGATACGAGTGATTTGGTTTGGTCAGCCGTTTATTGTCAAAAATCTGAAAGTTGGTGATGAAGTGAATCTTTCTGGAAAGGTAAAGCTTGATCGTTTTGGGTTGCAGATGGTAGGACCAAATTATGAAAAAGTCAGCGGCAGCACTATTCACACGGCAAGAATTATCCCTGTTTATCCTACAACAGCAGGACTCACACAAAAGCATATAACCTCTCTTATGGTGCAGGCAATTCGAGCGGTAGAGCATGTACGTGAGTGGCTTCCCGATGATTTACAAAAAAGAGTTCAGGTCATAGCACTCCAGGAAGCGCTTCACAAGATTCATTTTCCACAAGATAAAATAGATATTGATGAATGTCACCGAAGATTAAAATTTGATGAACTTTTTGTTTTGCAACTGCGAGCTGAAATGATTCGTCAGTCACTCAAAGCCTCAAGTGCTCCAAAAATTTCTTTTCATGAGGATCATATACGAGATTTTGTGCAGGATTTGCCATTTACGCTTACCAAAGATCAAAAAGTCTCTGCATGGGAGATTTTTCAAGATCTACAGAAACAACATCCAATGAACCGACTCCTGGAGGGGGATGTTGGGTCTGGAAAAACAGTTGTTGCCGCTATGACAGCATATAACGCAGTATTGGATGGGTTCCAGGTGAGTGTTATGGCCCCAACGGAAATACTCGCGACGCAGCACTTTGAGTCTTTTGTCCATATGCTTGGGCGATATGATGTAACGATAGGACTTCTCACGAGCAATCAGCTGAATTTACATGGATCTCGCGTACAAATCGAAGGTACTTCAAAAAAGAAAAAACGCGAATCCTTTTTGAACCTTTTACAGGAAGGGAAAATAGATGTAGTTCTTGGTACCCATGCACTTTTGACCGATGATGTGCAGTTTGGTAATCTCGGATACGCGATCGTAGATGAACAGCATCGTTTTGGTGTTCAGCAGCGCAAGAATCTTAAAGATGTTTCTGGAAATACTTTGACCATGCCGCATTTTCTTTCTATGACCGCCACACCAATTCCACGGTCATTTGCGCTGACACTGTACGGTGATTTGGATTTGTCGATTATTGGGACTAAACCAAAGGGAAGAAAAGAAATCATCACACGAGTTGTTGATGCCGCCAGGAGACAGGATGCTTATGGATTTATTCGCACGCAAGTTAAAGAAGGTCGACAGGTATTTGTTATTTGTCCGATGATCGAAGATCAAAAGGGCAATGCCGGTGAAAAGAAAACCGTGATGCAAGAGTATGCCAAACTTTCGGAAAAAGTGTTTCCAGATTTACGTGTGGCCTACTTGCATGGAAAACTTAAGGCCATAGACAAACAAGCGACCATGGATGCCTTTTCTTCTGGAGAAATAGACGTTTTGGTTTCTACGTCCGTCATTGAGGTTGGGGTCAATGTTCCCAATGCCACCATCATGATGATTGAAGGCGCTGAGCGTTTTGGTTTGGCACAGCTTCATCAGTTCCGTGGGAGAGTTGGACGGGCGGATCATCAATCATATTGTTTTGTTTTTACTGAAAGTAATTCTCAAAAGGTGGTGGAGCGGCTTAAGTATTTTGAAGGTAATAGCAGTGGCTTTGATTTGGCGGAATATGATTTGCAAACTCGTGGTCCGGGAGAAGTGTATGGAACCAGTCAAAGTGGTATGATGCAATTCAAGCTTGCAACCATGAGGGATGTTGATCTTATCAAACTCGCGCGTGAAGCTGCGCGGGATATTGATTTTGAAAAATACCCTCAGCTCAAAGAGCAGGTCAAAAAATGGGAGCAAAATGTCCATTTGGAGTAATTTAAGGTGAAGCTTGCACCGAAATGCAGAGCTGATATAATGAGAATCCGGAAGACTTAATCGTATATATATGGAAAATCTCCCTCTGGGACTCACGTTTAGTGATGTACTGCTCGTGCCCAAAAAAACCCCACTAGAATCTCGTAGTGAGGCAGATATTGCCGGTCAGTGGACACGCAATATTTCGCTCGCCACACCGTTTGTGAGTGCGAATATGGCATCTGTTACTGAGCACCGTATGGCCATTGCTATGGCACGTGAAGGAGGCCTTGGGGTTATTCATCAGTTCGGTACTAAGTACGAGCAGGCGGATGAGATTCGAAAAGTAAAGAAGAGTACGAGCTATATTATTGAGAATCCTGTTTCTGTAAGTCCCAGTGTCACTATTGGGGAGGCAATATCGGTTATGCAGCAAGAGGGAGTGACCAGTCTGCTGGTTATGTCGGGGAAGGATTTGACAGGAATTTTTACGAGCCGTGACTATTTGTTTGAAACCGATTTGGAAAGGCCTCTTGTGGAGGTCATGACTCCACGTAAGAGGCTTATCACTGCTTCGTACGGAGTATCTCTTGATTTTGCCAAAGAAATTTTGCATCGTCATAGAATCGAGAAATTGCCCCTCCTTGAAAATGGTGAGGTAAGGGGACTTATTACCACTCAGGATATTCAAAAGCTGGAGTATTGGCCAAAGGCGAGCCGAGACAGTAAGGGAAGGCTTTTGGTTGGTGGTGCAGTCGGAGTCAAGGATACGCATGAGCGTGCACAGGCACTCATTAATGCTGGTTGTGATACGCTTATTGTAGACATCGCTCATGCACATTCTGATTTGGTGATCCAGCGAGTACGTGAGCTTAAGGCGTTTTTTCCGTCGATTGATGTCATGGTAGGAAACATTGCCACAGCGCAGGCTGCCAAGGATCTTATCGATGCTGGTGCCGATGGGCTCAAAGTCGGTATTGGTCCAAGTCCTGTCTGTACCACAAGAATTATTTCTGGTGCCGGCTATCCACAGCTTTCGGCAATAATGCAAGTGGCAAAGGTTGCCAGGGAACACAGTGTACCAGTAACTGCAGACGGGGGAATGAAGTGGCCGGGAGATGTTGCCAAGGCACTTGCAGCAGGTGCTTCGAGTATCTACTCAGGAAGGCTGTTTGCCGGTTGTGATGAGTCACCGGGTATGATCATCCTTAAGGACGGAAAGCGATACAAAAAATATTTTGGCAGCGCGTCCTATGAAAGTAACCACCAACGTCAAGAGATGCGTCGAGGAAAAAAAGTACAGCAGCGATTGGACGTGTTTGTCGAGGGTGTTTCAACGCTTGTAGACTATAGTGGGTCTGTTGAAGACGTAGTAAAATCACTGGAAAAAGGAGTACAGAGTGCAATGAGTTACTGTGGTGCTCGTGACATGTCGCAAATGCACGAAAATGCAGAGTTTGTAAGGATTACGTCTGCAGGTTGGATTGAAAGTGGAAGTCGGGGAGAGAAACTGTCGGAGTAGTTCTAAGTAAATTGTACGAGATCAGAAATATTTTCAACACCGATGACATTTACGTCGGTGTTTTTGTTTTGGGATTTTTTGGGGATTTTGGTGATTACGCGTTTCATCCCAAGTTGTGCGCATTCTTTTATGCGTTTTTCAACTTGTCTGACGCTTCGAATTTCCCCTCCAAGGCCAACTTCACCAAAGACAACAAGGTCATTTCCAAGAGCCTTGTCTTTGAACGAGCTGGCGACCGCAATAGCAACGGCAAGGTCAGCACCAGGTTCATTGGCTTTTATTCCTCCAACCACATTGACATGAACGTCATATTGTCCTACAGGAAGTCCTGCACGTTTTTCAAGAACGGCAAGTAGTAGGTGTAGGCGATTAATGTCAAAACCGCTGGATTTTCGCAGTGGGTACCCGAATACGGTTTTGTTCACCAGTGCTTGTACTTCCACTAGAATGGGACGAGTCCCTTCAAGCAAACAGGTCACCACTGATCCTGATAAGTCTTTTGCTCTTTCTGACAAGAGGTTTTCTGATGGATTTGAAATACCTTCGAGACCTTTTTCAGTCATTTTAAAAAGACCAATTTCATCAGTGGAACCAAAACGGTTTTTGACGGCACGCAGGACGCGTATTTGATGGTATCGATCACCTTCCAGATACAAGACGGTATCAACAAGATGTTCAAGTGTGCGTGGTCCTGCAACAGAACCTTCCTTGGTCACATGGCCAATCAGGATGACGCAGGTACCACTTTGTTTTGCCGCATCGAGAAGTTTGACGGCGCAGGCGCGTACCTGCGAGGTGCTGCCGGTTTCTCCGGCTGCATCCTCACTGTAGATGGTCTGGATAGAGTCAACAATAGCGAGTTTTGGTTTTTCTTGAAGAATGGTGGCGGCTATGGTTTCAACATGAGTTTCATTTGATAAAAAAACCTCTCCGTCAGAAAGGCCGAGTCTTTCGATGCGCATGCCTACTTGATCAGTGGACTCTTCCCCAGAAAAATACATGCATCCCGATATTTGTGCGGCAATTTGGGCGCTGAGGGTTGATTTCCCAATACCGGGTTCTCCGCCAAGAAGAAGAAAACTCCCTGGGACAAATCCGCCACCAAGAACTCTACTAAGTTCAGGAAGGGATATTTCGAGGCGAGAGAGATGTTTTACACCGCTAGAGGCTTTGCTGAGCTTTGCGGTTGGACGGCTTTCAAGTTGCTTTTTTTCTACAACTTTGGCAGTGGCAACTTCTTGCTCTACCGTGCCCCATTTTCCACATTCTAGGCAGCGTCCAGCCCATTTTTTAAATTGTGCCCCACAAGTATTGCAGGCAAAGAGTGTTTGTGTCTTCATAGAAGTCAATCCTTACATTCCTAATACTATCAAAATTTTGTCACCTTCATCAAATCGAAAAGTCATAGCCATAGACAGAGAAGTCCATGAAGTCGCGTTGCCCTCCCGACATGTCTGTACCACCCCATTTCCAGCCGGCATTTTTGAATAACTCATTTGGAACACTTCCAGCACGCAGTGATCTGGTCGGCTTGGCTGTTGGGTTCCAAACTCCTCCTGCTACTTTTCTACAGCCATTATTTGGTGTAATAGGAGTGGCAATCGGATCAAAATTTTGGCAATGGTTGTAAAGTCCGTTATCACTGGCATTAAGGTCTATTGCCATACCATAAAGATGTCCTGAGACCCCACTTCGGTTTCCATCAGCATCGAGTGCACCTGCAGATCTCAGTGGGCGATACCCTACCACTTCTCTAAGCTGAAATTGTCCACTCTCTTTGATGGCCTTGAGAATCGTAGTAACTTGCTCGGCATAAGCCCAACACATTTTGAGTGATCCACCGCTGGTTACTCGCACGTTTCCAAGACCAATTTCTGCTAGGTCAATCGTGACAAGGTCTTCCTCACAGATGCTGCAACGTGGGTCTACCTTGCTGATATAACCTTTGTTTTCTGCTTTGAGTTGGTCGTAAGGGTAGTTTGTCTCTCTTCTGGCGAGTACGGATCTTCCTTGTGCTCTGTTCCATCGATTTTCTGTAAAAGTACATTTGTTTGCGGTTGCTGCTGGG
This sequence comes from Candidatus Nomurabacteria bacterium, assembly GCA_020632445.1. GTDB lineage: Bacteria > Patescibacteriota > Patescibacteriia > Magasanikbacterales > UBA922 > 1-14-0-20-39-34. The sequence continues at coordinate 32,165 of JACKFN010000010.1, forward strand.
CTCTGCCCTCTTGCAGCGGTTGGTATAGACCCTGTGCCTGCAGCCACCGTGGATGGAGGTGGTGGAGCCAAACCTGGTGTGTTGGGCCCCTTGATAGGGCTTATGCTTCCAGATGGTTTTCCAGCGCATTTTGATGGATAACCATCGTATCTATTACGAGCTGATTGTCCTGAGGTCCCATATTCAAAGTGCCAGATTTCAGTTTCAAGACGGACAAAGTTTGCATCGGCCTCATAAAAAATTTCAGCTAATGTTTTGATGATGGCAGGGTCTACCTTGCATTGTGCTTTACTGTCAATATTCATCAGTCGTTTTCCATTTTTTGCAAGGCTCACGTCAAGAGCTCTTCCAAGTCCATGATTTGAGTACCCTGGGGTGGCATAGAAGGACTTTCGTGTTTTTGTATCTTTGTACTTCCTGGCACCTTCGCCACACCAGTTGGCAACTTGGCGGTCAAATGGTCGGTACGTTGATGATGCCCCTCCAATGATAAGCTCATATCCTTTTTGTTTTGCAATTTTGCCGGCATTACATACCGCTTGTTTCGCCTCAGGCAGAGTGGTAATGTTTCCTTTAATTCCATCACACGTGTAGGTAACCACCGAGCTGGCAGGTGCAACACCGGCTTCTTTGTAACTATTCTTCTTTGAACAATCAAACTCTCCAGAACCCCATGTTGGCTTGGCAATATTATCTTTGGTGACGTAGGTTGCTCCACCTGACGTTGGCGCTGCCCCCGCTGACGGTGAATAGCTAATCTCGTCTGCTTCGGGAGGAGTATAATCTGACGTCACCACACGTATGGAGAGGTCTCCTACGCGGGTGAGATCTGGGTTGATGGCAAATAAGATGAGGTAAGAAAGTGTCGCTAGTGCCAGTCCGGTGAGAGCTTTTCCGATGCGTGATTGTGCGGCCTTAATCACTGAGGCATTTCCAAATGAGGTCATCCATTGGAACCCAGAAAAAATAATCAGGACGATGGCAATTGTCCCAATAGCCATGAGCGAATAGGAGAATGCCCATGCGAGATATTTTCCAAGGAGGCTAATTCGTAGATCTACTTTTCCGCCTTCGGCCTCTTCAATATCGATAGTTTCTTCTACCTGACCAGCAATATTGAAGCCAGGGGTTACGGTTTGTTGATTGGTTTTGAGGATAAGTTGCTCTATGTGTTTCTCAAGTGCTTGTTCTTGACCAGCATCAAGTACCCCACTTGTTGGTGCAATTGCCGCAGCTGGTGTGAAACCAATAGATCCTTCCATTGCAACGTTCACGGCATGTCCTTGGCATGAGTCAGAGAGAAGGTGATCGGTAAAACACCATCCCGGGATCTGCGAGTGAGTTTTTGGCGCCATTTCTACAAGACGAACCTTACTTTTGTCTGGGTAGGCGTTTGCAAGTTCCCTAATTTTTGGGAGCGTTCCTTTTGGTCTTTCAGCTGGATCCCCATAAAAGTAAAGATTGCCGGTATAACCAGTTTTGATGGCATTGTCGCACCAGTTACCATAACACGGGTCAAAAAAGATGGTTCTGCTTGGTGACATGCCGGCAAAGGTGATGCGGTTCTGTGTTGCTGCCATGATAGATCTTCCTCCAGCACTATGACCAACGAGGTTAAGATCACTTCCAAGACCTCGTCCAAGCGAAGAAAGTTCTTGCTCTGCTTTTTTTATAAAACATTCCAGTTCTGCCTTATTGTATTCTCGGAATTTACTGGAGGCATTTTGTTTATCAAAGACAGAGGCAATCACGGCAATATTTTTTCCCGAGGCGGCTATTTTTGCCACGGAATCGCACAGGTTGAGGTACCCATGGCACATGCGGGGTGGTTTGGTGTTAATGGGGGTGGTCGAGAGCCCGTGAAAGTAAATGTATACAGAGTCGATTTCTTGGTCATTGGTAGGGACAATGAGAAGATGTTCGGGCTGCTCAGCTGGATTTCTGCTTGCACAGTTTGGTGGGTATTCTGATTTGAAGGTATATGCACTTACTCCACCAACCGGTTGGCTCAGTGGATCCAAGGCAAAGACATCTTGCGTGGTTACGCAGATGCCGAGCGCAAAGAGAAATGTTAAAAGGAAGAGTCGTTTCATGGTTTGATTTCTTTTCCACCAAATACGGTTTTTGCGATTTCAAAAGCTAAAACGGTGTGTGCAGTTTGGTTAGGATGAAGCCCATCACCGCTATCAAACTGTTGGGCGAGACTATCGGGTGCACTACGATCCGCCAGAAGTGCGTTTGCGTCAATAACATAGTCAATGAGAGTTTTGTTTCCGTCGCTGGCGTCAGGACCCTTGGCACGAATCCAGCTGTTAATCGCATCAATATTTGGTTGCCATGTGCCTGAATCGTAACGGGAATATTTCCCCGCGGGTGTTATGGTCATACCGATGACTTTTGCACCAGCATCTTTTGCCTGTTTGTACATGGCGGTTAAGTCAGCCTTAATCTGCGCAGGATTGCTGGTGATATTGTTGATACCACCAAGAATCGCGACATAGTTTACTTTTTCTGCGGATAAATCGTGAGATTTGAGTGCACGTAGAATGCTCCCGGTAGGATCACCTACTTGTGCATCGACGGAAACTTTGAGAAGTCCTTCACAGTTGCTGGCAATTTGTCTCGCATATGATTTTGGATTGGCCGTAATCGAGTCTCCCACAGCCAGCATCACGTTTCCGGCAAAGGAGTTATCACAAGTAAAGCTCTTGGGAATATTACTTGCGGCAAGTGCTGCGTTGGCAACCACTTCATCTGGATTCGCATCAAATGGGCACTGGGCATTTCCATTGATCCCAGCATCAAAAATATTTTGCACCCCAAGACGATCCATACGAGGCTTTACTTCTTGAGCGGAATAGTTGTATTTCTTGAGTCCTGGTGGTGCGTAGTTTGCAACTCTCAGTGGAACAAATGCTTTGCTGGCCCATTTCACAAAAGCGCTCTTATATTTGTCGATATCACATACGTCCTGCTCGGTAATATATTTTTCTTTAATCATGACTTTTATGTGTCCTGGTCCTGCATTGATAAACAAGTATGCGGCTGTTTTGTAAAGATCATTTTTTTGTGTATCTGCTGCTGTACTGCTTCCGCAAAGGCGTTTGAGGTGATCCATTCCAAATTTGACATGCAAGTATCCGACAGCGGTATTGAGGTATGGATCAAAGATATTGCTGTCACTACACATATTTGCCCACTGTGTTTGTTTTGCTTGCTTGAGCATGCCTTCGCAGGTTTTTACTTTTGTTTGGAAGAGTCCTTTGTAGGATTTTGCTTTATCTCGACTATTGAGGGCTTGCCAATTATCGGCGGTAGGGTTCAGGTGAGACTCAGAAAACGCGATAGCCTTGAGGACACGGTAGTCGAGCTTCAAGGAACAGTTTCCAAAAGCTTTGAAAATGTGGTCAAAATCCGTATTGCTAATCGGTCGATCTGTCCCAGGAAATTTTCCTTTTCCAACAAATTCACTTGGATTTCCGCCACCAACAGAGTTGTATTCTCCTGTTGGTTTATCGGTGATAAGGAGGTCTTCAGGAGATACACCCACGACTGAAAGAACCTTCAGGTATTGAAATTCTACGAGTGACGGGTTGATAACGTAGAGAATAAGCCAGGATGAAGTTGCGAGCAAAAGACCTATGATGGCACGAGAAATGCGCTCTTTGGCAGCTTGAGCTCCTGCACTGCCGCTAGGAATCATCCATTGCATCCCAGAAATAATGATCATGACCGTAGCAATGACGCCAATGGAGACGATACCATATCGGTACATGGAAATCATGTACTCACCGAGGTAGGGGACGACGATGTACTTACTATCTCCTTCCTCTGATTGTACCTTTTCTATCTCAGCGGCAATATCCTGCGGATTGGCAAAGCGTAGGCCCGGGATGGTTATTTGTAGTGCTGGTCCATCTCGCAAGAGGGCATCTTGGGCAAGTTCTGATTGCATGCCATAAGCACCTGCTGTAAAGTCATTTACCGCATCTGTGGTAAGTTCTACAATCGCAAAACTTGCTGTTGGAAATGCTACAGCGAAAGTGACGATCAACACTGCCAAAAATCGCAATACAGGGCGCATGTATTAAGGGTTAAGCTCAAAGAATTCTTCCCAAGCTTCCAAAGTATTTGGGAGGGTCAGTTGTCTGTTGTTTACAAAGAGAGTTGGTACTGACTGGATGTTTACCTCACGAGCGAGTTTCTCTACTTCGTCAAGTTTTGCTTTTCCCTCGCCTTGGGCAAGGCACGCCGTGAGTTTTTCCTTATCGAGTCCTGCAGATTCTACCAGAGTATCGAGTACAAGCGTTGAGAGGTTTTCATTGTTAGCAAAGGCCATGTCTTTGAATCGTTCGAATTTCCCTTGATTGTGAGCGCAGTAGAGGTATTCATTTGCCTTTTCTGAAGAATATGGATACTTGGTTACGGCAAGTCCTTTCCAGATAATTTTGAAGACATTTGGGTATTTTTCAAGAAGTTGGTTAAAAAATTCATTTTGTTGCCTACAATTCATGCAGCCAACATCTTCAAAGGCGATAATGGTAACATTGGCGCGAACATCACCGATAAGTGGATCACCCGGGAAAATGGGGACTAAGTCGAGATTTTTTTGACCTGTGTAGGCTTTTTGGGTCACCAGTGCCTCTTGGTAATTCTGTTCTAAGATATGCATGAGCAAGTAACCGGTGAGGACAATTGCCGGGAGGAAGGCGATGAGAAAGTGGTGTTTCTTTATCATAGCTGAACGTTAAAAATACCGCTTCGAATTTTGTCAGTAAAAAAGAGTCTTCGGTTTTTGGTATCAAACTGGATAGAATCTATGGTATACAGTTCTGGTGTTGGAATTTCTATTTGTGCACCGGTTTGAAGGTCAATTTTGTAGATCCTGTCTTGAATAGCGTCGGCAATCGATGGTTCAAGTCCTGCTCCCGGATCGAGGCTTACCGGAACACCACAGTAGATAAATCGCTCATTTTCAAAAGTGCATTTATTTGCCCAAGTATTGATTTTGAGACTCTTTCTGCCCGTGCCAATAGTCTGGGGAGATGCGTTTACGATCCAGAGCTCTGGTTTGTATTGACTGCTTGCGCTGTAGACGCTGTAGAGGAGTTTGTTTCCGGTTGGTGACCAGTGGGTCACCAATCCGCGCCCTTCTACCATAGTCGAGCGGAAATTTTCTCCATTTTGTCCAACAAAAAGTACCTCTTGTCTATCGGCACCCTGAGAAGCGCCAGTCATGGAAGTGCCAACAATTTGTCCATTTGGAGAAAAGTCAACGTTTACTTTGTCAGCGTTGTCACCAAGTGGTTCGACAAACTTTACATTCTTCCCATCTGGGTTGGCAACGACAAGCCATCGATTTTCAGGACTCAGTCCAATGCTCTTTGAAGCAATACGGCTTCCATTTTTTGAAAAAGAAAATTCCTCCCAGTGCTTTGGAATGGTGGCTTGCTCATTTGTGGCAAAATTGTAGTAAAGCTTGGATCCATCTGGGTACTCAAGGATGGCTTGGTCGTCAGCCGGTGACCATGTGACGTTTTGTACATTGAAGAAGACTTCATCGCTGAGTGGTACAATATTTCCCTCTGCGTCGACTTTGTAGAATTTTCCATTTTGAGGGTTGTAGTAATTGAGGTTTCCGGAAGCAGTGACAGATGCACTCACAACAGCTTCAGAAACAATTCTGGACGTTGGTTGCTCTGCAAGGAGTCTTTCTTGCTCAGAGATGATTTGTGTTGGTGAAATGGTATCAGTGCTTGGCAAAACTCCAGGACCGGTAACCGGTGTCTGTGGTTCTCCTTCTCCGGCAAATGGGAATTCTCCCACGCCATAGTCGGGGGATTCATCAAGGTAGGGAACCGGTTCTTTTGGTGCAAAAAATACTCTGTAGATGGCATATCCAAACACTAGCGTGACAATGATGAAGCCGATGATAAAAATGATTCGTTTTTTTTCTTCTGTCATAAGCTATTGTTGAAGCTGTGCGTTAAGTTGTTGTATGCGGGCATCTATTGGTTGAGTTGTTTTTTTAAGACGGACATTTCCTTGCTGCGTGATTTTCCGTATCATGTTTTGGAGTTTTTCGATGATTTTCTCTTTTGCTTTGATAATTTTTTTGATTTTGGCAATTTCAGCTCGGATCCAGAGTATAGTTTTCCAGTGCCATTGTGCGCGGACAAAGAGACCTCCTGCGCGTACAAGCATAGGAAAACCTGCAAGCAGCGAAAAGATAACGGTAATGACAAGGATAAAACCAAGGAGAGCCACAATTGTTGCAAAAAGTATTTTGATGGAATAAATAAGGAGTTCTTTGGCGATATCGATGTACAGCTTGACTATCTTTGCTTCGTCCATTTTAATGAGGTTTCGCTCATTTTGGATTTTTCCCTGAATGCCTTTTATCTTTTTTTGTATATCAAGTTGTGCTTTTTTCGTAGCTTCTTGTTTTTTCTTTTGCAAATCGGCGATTTGTTTTTTGGTTTTACTTGCTTTTACATCGTCACTTTTGCTATCAGTGGCTTGCGCGTCGGTTGTACTTGCTTGTGATTGGTTAACCGTAGCTTCCTGTGAGCCACTGCTTTCCTCTATTGTACCATGAGTTGACCCTTCTTGGGTAGGTG
>JACKFN010000011.1 GCA_020632445.1 Candidatus Nomurabacteria bacterium
AAAATGGTAAGAGATTGGTATAAGGCTGCACTTCAAGCGGGAGCAAAAGATAATGGAAAACCTGGTCCAAGAAAGGACTATTCACCAACGTACTACGCGGCCTTTGTTATTGATCGCGACGGGAATAATATTGAGGTTTGTTTTTATTAGCTTTTTTCTATGTCCCACCTTCTGAAAAAAAAATGGTTTGTCTGTATTGCACTCATTGTACTGGCGTTTGTTTTGTATTTTCCGAGCCTGCAAGTCGGATTTCTCAGTGATGACTTTCACATGCTCGCTGTGGCAAAGGAGAATAGCAATATGTTTTCGTATTTTGCTACCAATATTGCCGGAACTACCCAAGGAAGTTCGTATGGGCCGATGTTTAATGTGATAACCATTGCCCAGTACTTGGCGTTTGGTATGAACCCATTATGGTATCACGTGGTAAGCATAGGATTATATGGTTTCCTTAGTGCGGTGGTGTTTCTTTTTTCCAGAAGAATAAGTGGTCAAACACCATCAACGTTGATTGCGCTTCTGTTTGTGGTTCTTCCTGGTCATGTTGAAGCCGTTTCTTGGATCGCCGTACAAGTACACTTGTTTGCCACACTTTTCTTTGTTTTGAGTCTCTACTATTACCATCGCTACGTCTGTGCCAGAAATAGATGGTATTTTTATCTGCTTGCACTGCTGTGCGCGAGCATTGCACTTTTGACCAAGGAGATTGCCATCACCTTTATTGCCATGTTTGGCCTGATTGATTTGTTTTATGGCACCAGCGAAAAAGAACACAAGAAAAAAATATCGATCATAAAAATTCTCAAACGTATTTCAAGTCGACTTTTGATTCCACTTGGTTTGGTTGGCGGGTACTTGTTTGTTCGCCACGCTGTTACAGGAAGTGTGGCAGGGTATTATGCCGGGGGGGCTGCTGGTTTTACTCCGTATAAGTATATACGCACCACCATAGAAATTCTTTCAAGTATGTTTTTAGATTTTCCAAAGCGCTTTGGTGTTTTCCATTGGATGAATGATCAACGGGGACTTGTGGTCCTCCTGGCAATTTTTGCTTTGATGTTTCTGTTTTTGTCAAAGCAACTTCACAGAAAACGTACTGGATTTGCCCTACTCGCACTTGTCATTGGCTTGCTTCCATATATGCAGGTATTGTTAAATCCAGTAAACAACGAGGGAGAACGGTATGGTTTGCTACCGTCGATCTTTGTTTGTATGCTCATGGTGTACTTTTTTTATGCCTTGCTTTCGGTTTTTGGGCTTGCAAAAAAAAACGAATGGCTTATAGCGGTCTTGGTAATCGCGACATGTGTATGGATGACGCCACAAGTATATAGTAAACAAGGTAGTTGGGTTTACGCGAGTGATCAGGTCAATAAAATTTTGCACTCTGCGCATGATGTTTCTCTTGAAGATGCGCAGGAGGTGGTGGTTGTCGGTTTACCCGATAACTATGAGGGAGCGCAGGCACTACGCAATGGATTTTTTGAGGCACTCCTGATGCAAGAAGGGATTGAGTGGAAAGGAGAAAGAGTACCACTCTATATTCATACAGATGCCTCAGAGGCATTAAAAGTTGAGCACGTAATACCAGATGGAAAAAACAAGCTGATTGCCAATAAAAGTTTTAAAGTATTTACCGGTTTTCGAGAGTATCGCGTGGGAGAGGTGAAATTTTCTCTTGAGGCATTTGAGATGCCGGGCTTTTTGGGTGAAAGCATTTTGATAGAGGGAGAAAGTTCTGCTGCGTTGATATATTTTGATGGAGAAAAATTGCAAAAACTTTGATAAAAACGAAGAGCCCTGTGGGTACAGGGTCTGGGGGAGGTGGGGTGTCAGAGGGGGCGCTTGTACGGACTGTCAGGTCTCCATGCGTGGTACGCGAGAGTAGCCAAGCTGAAGACGAGTCCGATCACACCCATGACCAGGCTCATGGTCTGGTAGCCGGCGTAGCCGATGCCTAGGATTATCGCGCTGTAGAGTGCGCTTCCGATCAGCATCTGTTTGGCCGTTGGCCACGGGATCATGTCTACGATCCGGATGTCTCTCCATCGCCAGTCGTGGGTGATCATGCTGGTGGAGATCCAGAGGACCAGTTTGACGATCAAGACGATCGAGTAGGAGATGGCCAGCACGTGCATCAGCGCGTATCCGGCCAGGGTCAGGACACCTGCGATAATCACGATCTTGGCATGGCCCATCAGCACGAGGCCAATGGCAACGGCCACGAAGACGATCCAGCCGGCGTTCTTGAGGTTGTCCATTTTCGGTTCTCCGATCTTCCGAGAGGGTTGAACTGACGAGATAGTATAGCACAAAAAAGCCCTTTTGTCAAGCTCTGCATTTTAGACACGTGTGCTAAAATACGGTATAATAATGCCATCAAAAAAATATGCCTACGGATGTAAAATTAGAGCAATTTAGTGGTCCACTTGACCTGCTTTTGAATCTCATACACGAAAAGCAGCTTAATATTTCGGAAATATCGCTCTCTCAGGTAACTGAGCAGTTTTTGCAGTACGTAGATTCACTCGAAGAAAAAGAGGCTGAAGAGCTGTCTGATTTTTTGCTGGTAGCTTCTCGGCTTTTGCTACTCAAAGCTCGGTATTTGATGCCGCAATTTGCCATATCGGATGATGACGATGGGCCGAGTTTGGAGGATCAATTGCGTTTGTACAAATTATTTGTTCAAGCTAGCAAAAAGCTTAACGGGCTTTGGGAACAGTCGTCTCGAAGTGTGTTTCGATTTGAACCTCCAAGAAAGGCCGAAGGATTTGTGGCGCCGCTCAATGTCTCAACTCAAAGCGTACAAGGGTCTATGATGGGGCTCCTCAAGCGCCTCAAGCCACCAAAGCCACTGCCAAAAACCACGATTGACAAGACCATTTCGATGAAGGCAAAGATTGATCATATTCGCAAAATTCTTTCTTCTCGTAAAAAAGCCTATTTTTTTGATGTTGTGCAATCGAGTCAAAACAAAACAGAGGTCATTGTGAGTTTTTTGGCACTTTTGGAACTGGTCAAACAGCGATCAGCTTTTTTGCATCAAGAAGCAACCTTTGGTGATATTGCCATTGAGGCAGGCGAAGTGGTTTGATATAATGGGTAAACTATGACGATACTTGGAAAAATTGAATCTATTCTCTTTGTTGCTTCAAAGCCACTCACTATAAAAAAGCTTGCCAAAGCGCTCGAAGTGGGAGAGGATAAAATTGAGGAGGCACTGGATGTTCTCAAATCAAAGTACAATCAATCGCAGAGTGGTATTCATCTTTTGTTTGATGGTGATACGGTTCAGATGGCAACCAATCCAGAAAATGTTGAAGCTATCGATGGGTTTGTCAAAGACGAAGTTGCCGGGGAGCTCACCAAGGCACAGCTCGAGACGCTTACGGTCGTTGCGTATAGAGGGCCTGTATCAAGGGCAGAAATCGAACAGATTCGCGGAGTAAACTGCGCGGTTATTTTGCGCAATTTGATGATACGAGGACTTATTGATGAACAAGATGGCAAGCTCATGCCCGAGTATGTCCTTACGGTCGAAGCGCTCAGACACCTTGGAATCACGAGTGTTCATGAACTTCCTGATTATGAGACTTTATCGCAGCACGAATATATTGAACAGACGCTTGATCAGCAGAGCGCAGAAAAGGAATAAACATGGAACGAGAAAACCTCTTTGTACAACGATCTATTGAAACGCCAAAAGAAGATCTCAAACCTTCTTTTTTGCAAAAGCATTGGGATAGAGTGTATTCCTATGCAGCTGCAATATGCTTGGTGTCTTTTGGTTTAGCGATTTTTGGGGTGTTTACTCTTCAGTTTGAACCGGCGGATAGAGAAGATGTCGCCGTTAAAACCATTACACCAGTGAGAAAATTGTTTGCGTTTGATATTTCTCAGTTATCTGACACGACTGGTGGAGACGTGGCCACTCGCCCCCCAAAGCAAGAAGTTCCTCCTCCCGAGTTTGTGGGGGAAACCTTAGTTTCATCAAGTCTGTTCACCGCTGACGCAATCGCTGTGCGAGATGTTGCCTCTGGAAAGCTTCTGTATCAATTTAGGGCAGATGAGCAGCGTCCCATTGCCAGTATCACCAAACTTATGAGCACGCTTATAATTTTGGAAAGAAGGCCAAATTGGACAGCAACTTCTACCGTAGTGACTGATGACTTGATTGATAATCACATGTATGCCGGTGATACGTACACGCAAGAGGAGTTGTGGAACAGCGCTCTTGTTGCCTCTTCAAATAAAGCTGTATTTTCTCTTGCTGATGCTGTTGGTATTTCTCGTGCATCGTTTGCTGACCGTATGAATAGCAGGGCGACAGAACTTGGAATGAGTAATACGCGTTTTGTAGAACCAACCGGTCTCGACGAGGGGAATGTATCCACTGCAGCGCAGCTCACGAAACTTCTCTCAGCGGCTTTGGAAAAAGAAGAAATTCGAAATGCACTTTTGACGCAGGAATATACGCTCTATTCAAAAGAACGAGAGGTTGAGCATCACATGTGGAATACCAATTGGCTTATGCTTGGGTGGATCGTGAACACGGGGCAATTTGAGGAGTTCCTGGGGGGAAAAACTGGGTACATTCCAGCCGCTGGTTACAATTTTGCCATGCGGGTAGCCAATGCTGAAGGAAATGAAATTGACGTTGTAGTACTAGGGACGGATTTTCACGAAGCACGCTTCGAAGAAGCGCGTGATATCGCTGGGTGGGTGTTTGAGAATTATCAGTGGCCAGAAAAAAAACAAAAAGAGGATGCCGGTCAAGAAGATAACATTCAAAAAGAGTAAGTATGTTTGCGATTAATCCTGTACAGTGGTTTGTAAGCCTCCCGCCGGAGTGGGCTACGTTTTTTATTTCCATGATACCAATCACGGAGATTCGTGCTGCTATTCCCATTGGCATAGAAGTATATGGCCTGCCAATATGGAAGGTATGGATATTAGCAGTCATTGGAGATATGATTCCAGCGTCCATCATTTTGCTGCTCGTTCCATGGTTTCACAAATGGGCGGTGAAGAATCGTTTTTTTGGAAGAACTCTTGCCAAGATGCTTCACCGCGCAGAGAAAAAATTTGCAGGTAAGCATGCCAAATATGGTGCGCTTGGATTGGTTATTTTTGTGGGGATACCATTGCCATTTACTGGATCGTGGACAGGATCTTTGGCGGCATTTGTGTTTAATATTCCATATAAAAAAGCTATACGGTTGATTTTTTATGGCGTGTGCATTGCGGCGACAGTGATAACGCTCATCACACTTTTTGCCGGGGAAGCGGTGAGGGCGATATTTTAGGTTATCTCTTGTTGAGTTTTATCATTGATATAAGAATATCAGCATCTTTGGCTACTCGTATATTATATCGAATTTTGCGATTTCCTTTAGGTTTCATTGAATATACTTTTTCGCTAAATCCTAAAATTTGTAGCATGGTTTGCACCTGGTAAGTTAAGCCTCTAAGGGTCGATGTAAAAGATACCATCGTATACCCACGATCGACATAAATGGTTCCATCGGTTTCAATAAGGCCTTTTAGGCATTGAGAGATAAATGTTTTTTTCTGAAATATCCACTGTGGTAAAAGAATTTGTTGGTCATATTTAGTACCTACATTCCACCCTAGTAAATATGGCCACTTATTGGAATAACAGCTTATATCTGTGCAACCATCTTTTCGAAAAATAAAAGATACTTTATTTTGAGGAAGTATCTTTTCAATTTCTTTCTGAATTTTTTTCATGAGAACAGGATATCGATTATCACAAGTTATTCGTAATCGAACTGCTCTTCCATTAGGATTTGATAAGTTGCCATCTCCCGCAGCAACTCCAATAATGTATGCAAGCCCCTCTTTTTGCATATTGAGAAATTTAATGCTGTACCCGAGGTGGGACTTGAACCCACATGCCTTTCGGCACACGATTTTGAGTCGTGCATGTCTACCAGTTCCATCACTCGGGCATACGAAAAAGTAGCTGAAGTATAGGCTGTTTTGATTGTTTTGTCAATATAGGATATAATAATGGGCGTAATAGGTGTAACATATGTCAAAAGTTATCGCTGTTGTGAATCAAAAAGGAGGGGTCGGGAAGACGACTACTGCCATGAATTTGGCCGCTTTTTTGTCTGAAATGGGGAAAATGGTTCTTTTGGTTGATATGGACCCACAGGGAAATGCTACCAGTGGTTTGGGACTTGATAAGAGTCAAATTGACTCAGGATTGTATGAAGCATTGGCTCAGGAGCGGCGTATTCATGATGTTATTTATAACACTTCGCATGAGGGTCTTCGTATCGTTCCTGCTAACAAGAATTTGGCAGGAGCGAACGTCGAACTCGTCGACATGGAACGTCGGGAATGGATCATGCATGATTTGATCGAACAACTTCGACATGCATATGACTATATCATCATTGATTGTCCACCGTCGCTTGGGCTCCTTACGGTCAATGGGCTTGTCGGTGCAGATGAGATTCTTATTCCTGTTCAGGCAGAATATTATGCACTCGAAGGTCTTGGACAACTCATGGAAACGATCGATCTTATCAAAACACATATCAAACCACAGCTTGAAATTTCTGGCGCGGTAATTACCATGTTTGATAAAAGGACCAGGCTCTCAAGTGACGTGATGCAGGAGCTTTATAAATACTTTCCAAATAATATTTTCCGTTCAGTGATACCTCGGACGGTTCGTTTGGCAGAAGCTCCAAGTTTTGGAAAGAGTATTTTGCACTATGAACCAAAAGGAAAAGGAGCAAAGGCATACCGAAAATTAGCTGAGGAACTCGTGTCAAAGCACATGAGTTAAGGAAACGTTTTCAATTTCGTGAAATATAAAACAAAAAAAGCCCTATGGCATTAGGAAAAGGTTTGGGATCTCTTATCCCACAAGACAATAAACGAAAAACAACAGCCAAGCAAACTTCTGGTGAACAAAAAGTGTGGCAGATTCCGCTCTCAGAAATTGTTCCCAATACAGACCAACCACGTCAGAGGTTTGATGAGCAGGCTCTTGATGATTTGGTTGCTTCTATTAAACAATATGGCGTGATGCAGCCGGTGGTGGTCACTGAGCGTAATGACGGTGGATATGAACTTATTGCCGGGGAGCGTCGTTTTCGGGCGAGTCAGATTGCGGGAAATGCGACGATTCCTGCTATTGTCCGGAGTGCAAGCAGGCAGGAAAAACTTGAACTTGCTTTGATTGAAAATATCCAAAGACAAGATCTTAATCCGATTGAAGAAGCTTTTTCTTACAAACGGTTGATGGATGAGTTTAATCTCAAACAGGACGAGATTGCAAAGCGCGTGGGAAAGAGTCGTCCTCAGATTGCCAATACGATTCGTTTGCTTGAACTTCCTGATGAGATTCAGCAATCACTGGTGTCTGGTGAACTCTCTCCATCAAAGGGAAGGACCCTCCTCAGTCTTAAGGATGAGCGTGAGCAAATGGAAATGTTTCGTAGCATGATAGGACAGGGTATTTCGGTGCGAGAGCTGGAAAGACGTGTTGATGCCAAGGGGCCACAGTCTCGAAAAGGTTCAAAACGTCGTGATCCCAATATCGTTGCCCAAGAGCAACTTCTCGAAGAACGTTTTGGTACGAGAGTGAGTATTACACAAAAAGGAGAAAAGGGGACTATTGTGTTTGATTACCACTCACTGGATGAATTAAAACGACTTTTGGCAGAGTTCTACTAATAGAAATTACAAAGAGTACCCGCCAACAGGCGGGTTTTTGATAGAGTTGATTTCGGGTCTCAAATCGGCTATCATAGAGGAACCTATGAATTTTACACATCTTCACGTACACAGCCACTATTCACTTCTTAACGGTCTGACCAAGATACCAGATCTTGTCGCTGCTGCAAAAGAGAGAGGATTTACGGCTATTTCTCTTGTTGACAATGGAGCGATGTATGGTGCAATTGAGTTTTATAAGGCCTGCAAAAAAGCAGAGATTAAGCCAATTATTGGTTTTGATGCCTACGTGGCACCACGATCCATGACAGATGTTGATCCTGAAAAAGACAAAGATATATATCGAGTTGTTTTGCTTGCAGAAAATTATGATGGATATGTCAATCTCATGAAGCTCTGCTCCAAAGGACAGCTCCATGGTCTGATGAATGGAGTGGCCCGTATTGATAAGCAGAGCATGCGTGAGTATGGAAAGAATCTTATTGCGCTTTCTGGAAACATTCAGGGAGAAATTCCGCAGCTTCTTTTGAAAAATGATTATGAACAGGCAAAAAAAGTGGCTCTGGAATATAATGATATTTTTGGACAAGAGAATTTTTATCTTGAGCTTCAGGATCATCCTGCTATAGAGGGACAGCTTGGGGTGAATACACAGCTCATTGAACTTTCCAAAGATACTGGGATCCCACTGGTCGTGAGTCGAGATGTGTACTACTTACATCCAGATGACGCTGAGGCGCAGGATATTTTGCGTTGTATTTCTAATGGTTGGCGTGTGCATGAAACAAATCGTGAAGATTTTCGGCATGTTGATCGTTCACTCAATACTGGTGACGACATTGCTTCACGATTTCGGCATGTACCGCAGGCTATAGAAAACACACAAAAGATAGCGGATAGAATTACTATTGAAATTGAATTGGATGTTTGGCATTTTGCACCGGTAGAAATTCCCAAAGGAAAAACAGAAGATGAACATCTGTATGAGGAAACTTTCAAGGCAGCGCCAAAGTTTTATCCTGAGATGTCTAAGGAAATTACGGATCGCTTGGAATATGAACTTGATATCATCCAGACAAAAGGCTACTCGCCGTACTTTTTGTGTGTGGCCGACTATGTACGCTATGCCAAACAAAACGGAATCGTGGAGTCTACTCGTGGATCAGCTGCAGGCTCACTTGTTTCGTATGTTCTTGGTATTACGACGGTAGATCCTATTCGTTTTCAGCTCCCGTTTGAACGTTTTCTCAATCCACTTCGTCCATCTGCTCCCGATGTTGATACAGATTTTGCTGACGATCGCCGTGACGACATGATTGCCTACGTTACTGAAAAATATGGCGAGCATCGAGTCGCACAAATTATTACCTTTGGAACCATGGCAGCGCGTGCTTCGGTTCGAGATGTTGGACGTGCTCTCGGGTACTCGTATGGCTTTTGTGATCAGGTTGCAAAACTTATTCCGCCAGGTGCCCAGGGATTCCCCATGACCATTGAGCGTGCACTCAAGGAAGAACCAGATTTGAAAAAATTGTATGACACCAACGAAGATGTAAAACGGTTACTTGATCTCGCGCAAAAAGTTGAAGGGTGTAATCGTCATACTTCTATCCATGCCGCTGGCGTCGTTATCTCACCAACGGATTTAACGGATTTTACTCCTGTGCAACGCGAAGTTGGGGGAACAAGAATTACGACGCAGTATGATATGCATGCTGTTGAAGCTGCAGGGGTGCTCAAGAACGATTTTTTGGGAATTCGTAATCTTTCTATCTTGGGGAAAGCCGTGGAAATTGTAAAAAAGACATTGGATGAAGATGTTGATGTCTATAATATTCCACTTGAAGATAAGCGAACTTTTGAAAAACTTGCTAAGGGAGAAACCATGGGAGTGTTTCAGTTTGCAAGTTCTGGTATGACCCGTTGGATAAAAGAGTTGAAACCGACCAGTATCGATGACCTCAATGCCATGGTGGCTTTGTATCGGCCGGGTCCAATGGAATTTATTCCAGAATACATTCGTCGAAAGCATCACCCTGAAACCATTGACTACCCACATCCAAGTTTGGAAGATATTTTGAAGGTTTCGCTCGGGCTTTTGATTTACCAAGACGACATCATGCTTACCGCGATTAAACTTGCTGGGTATGATTGGCTTGAAGCTGATAAATTTCGTAAGGCCATGGGAAAGAAGATTCCAGAACTTATGGTCGAACAGGAAAAGAAATTTAAAGAGGGGTGTGTCAACAATAACATTCCAAAGGAAGTGGTTGAAGATCTTTGGAATCGTATTAAGCCATTTGCATCCTATGGTTTTAATAAAGCGCATGCGGCAAGTTATGGAATGGTCGCTTACCAAACCGCGTATATGAAAGCCAATTATCCTGTGCAGTACATGACCGCGATTTTGCAGGCAGAGTTTGGTGATACCGATAAGGTGGCGGCAATTGTACATGAATGTAGACGGATGAATATTGAAGTATTGCCACCGGATGTGAATGAATCATTTAAAAACTTTGCCATGGTATCAAAACCAGGTGAACCAGGAAGAATTCGTTTCGGGCTAACTGCCGTAAAAAACGTTGGAAATCATATCTGTGAGGTTATCTATCGTGAGCGAAAGGAGCACGGACCATACAAAAATTTGGAAGACTTTTTGCAGCGTGTCAAAGATAAGGACCTCAATAAACGTTCGGTTGAAGCACTCGCACAGGTTGGAGCTATGGATGGCTTTGGTATCGATCGAGGTATACTTTTGGCAAATATTGAAAACATTTTGTCATTTTCAAAACAGATCAAGGAAAGAGAAACTTCGCAACAGGATTCACTTTTTGCCGGAACGAGCATTGCGCTTGATAGTAAAGTTCGTTTGGACGATGCTCCGCCTGCGACGATGGATCAAAAACTTATTTGGGAAAAGCAGCTCATTGGTTTGTATGTTTCGTCACATCCATTTGCAAACTATCAAGGTGAATTTGGGGAGAGTCTCACAGCATTGGCAGATACTGAGCACCATACACGTGATGAGTGGATTGTCGTTGGTGGGGTTGTTGATAAGGTGGTTAAGAAGATTACCAAAAAAGGCGATATCATGCTTTTTGTTACGATCGAAGACACTACGGGTTCGGTAGAGCTTTTAGTATTTCCCAAAACGTATCAGACAACGCAGCAGTTGTGGCAGGAGGGAACACTCGTATGTGTGGTTGGAAAAACGCCTCGAGAAGAAGGCGAGGACAAAGTATATGTTGAAAATGTTCATGTACTCAGCAAGGAAAATGTCGCAACGATTGCTCAGCAGGTAAAGCTCGGTTTTCAGACAACGAAACAAAATCGCAGAAGTGGAGATTATCCAGGCGATGACATCTCATTAAAAAACGGAAATGCTTCTCAGGAAATGCCAGCGGCTGCTCCATCTGAAGATGAACTCAATGCTTTGGAGAAACCACAAAAAGTTTCAAAAGAAGTTATCATCTATATGAGCAAAGATCAGCTGCAACGGGGTGCTAGTTTGATAAAAGAGATTTTGTCTCGATATCCAGGAGAGAGTCCGTTGATGATTGATGTGGGTGGTGCGAGGATAAAGGCAAGTAGCACGGTGCAGTGGAGTATGCTCTTTGAAGAAGAATTGAGGTCTGTACTAGGAGATGTGAAAATTAAGAAATAAAAAAGATCCGATGATGTCGGGTCTTTTTTGATGAGGAAGGTGGGGTGGGGAATTAGGTAGCGTTGTTCACCTGATCGAGTGATACCGCACCATTGCTGCAGATCGCCTTGATAGCCTTGGCAAAGAACCACGAGGCGTTGACGACCTTGATCTTGGGGCAGGCACGAGCTTTTGGGCTCAGTGGAATGGTGTTGGTGACCAGCACCTGGTCGATGGGACTCTCTGCGATGCGATCGATGGCCGGACCTGAGAACACCCCATGGACGATGGCGACGCTCACAGAGAGTGCTCCCATTTCCATGATGATCTTGGCCGCGCTGCAGATTGATCCGGCCGTGTCGATCATGTCGTCAATCAGCAGAATGTGCCTCCCATGAACTTCGCCAATGAGGTTCATTACTTCACTGACGTTGGGGGCGCTGCGGCGCTTGTCGACCACGGCCAGTGGAAGGTTGTCCAGCTTGTAGGCGAAGTTTCGAGCGCGCTCTACACCTCCGGCATCTGGTGAGGCGACTGACGCAGGAGTGTGTTCTTGGAGCCAGTTCCTGATCACTGGAAGCAGCACGGGGCTTGAAAGCAGATGATCGAAGGGGCCATCGAAGAATCCCGTGATCTGCCTAGCGTGCACCTCCATGGTAAGGATGCGGTGAACGCCAGCCGCCCTGAGCAGGTCGCACATGAGCCGGGCGCTGATCGGTGCACGCGGCGTGGCCTTGCGATCCTGCCGGGCGTAGCCGAAGTAGGGGATCACGGCGTTGATGGTGCCTGCTGACGCGCGCTTGAGCGCGTCGATCATGATGAGCAGCTCCATGAGGTGGTCGTTCGCCGGAGCGCAGGTGCTTTGGACCACACACACATCACGGCCACGGACAGTCTGATCGATTTCAACATGGATTTCGCCATCAGAAAATCGACCGAGCTTCAGGCGTCCTGGCTCGATTTCCAGCTTGTCGCAGATGCCACGCGTGAGCTCGGGGACCGAGCTTCCACCAAAGACAATCATGGTGCTCCCCTTATCCATGAAATGGTTCGTCTGAGGTTTTACTTCCGACAGTATCATAGGTGAAGTGTGACAGTTTGTCAATGAAAAAACAACGCATTTATGCGTTGTTTTTTGTCGTAGCCCCACGGGGAATCGAACCCCGGTCTTCAGGATGAAAACCTGATGTCCTAACCACTAGACGATGGGGCCATAGTATGTGGCTGTGGGCTCAAGTATACGCGAAGAAAGAAAAAAAGTCAAGAGAGTGGACACTGTAAAGAGTAAGTTGACAAAACGCATTTTTCCCGGTATACTTGTGTCCGTCGGTTTGTGGATGGGCCTGTAAAAGGTCCGAGTGTCAACACTCAGCTTGCTGAGTAGCAATGGGGAGCAGAGAAGGAATGAAAGGGGAGACAGTGTTCACCGGGCAGCTTCGGTTGTCCACGGGAGGTGGTGGTTGGGAACTCCGTGATCCTGCCATGCCGAACGAGTCGCGGGGTTTCGTGCCCCACGTCCAGGTCAGTCAGGCGCAACTCGCCGGGCGTGCCGGTCAGCGGCTCTTCGCCCGTTGCACCATGTCGACGGGTCCTCGCGGTCTGATCGCCACCAGTGTGACCCTCATCGATGCGCCGGTCCTGGCGTAGTCACTCGCTTTGAAGGGGAGAAAACACGTGAGTGGTGATCAGAAGAAGGTCCGCAGGTACGGGTACCTCAGTTACGACGGGAAGAGTGGGCAGATCCTCGTCGTAGATGACGATGGTACCGTGCACAATCCTGCCAACCTCAAGCGAGTCAAGGCCTGTGACCGAGCGACCCATGTACTCGATGGTCGTCGAGTTTCGTTCGTGTCACAACCGCCGAAGAAGAGGCGAAAGCGTCGCAACCCGCGGCCAGTCGCCCATGAGATTCGCTTTTCCCGCTAGCACCCCACCGCAACCATAGGTCCGCCAGCACCCACCGGCGGACTGAAAATCACATCATACGGTCATGCAAACATCTAAACAGGGTGCCTCTAGGGCATTTTTTTGTTTAATTTAGGGTATTTTGTTTATATGTTTGTATGTTTATATGTTTAGATAAATTACTCTTGACAATTTCCTCACTATTTGATACTATAATGGCACCGCAGACAGTAGCTTTCTGGCTTTGCCGGGATTAAATACGCTACCGAGGTACATATACGTTGACGTTTTATACGTCTCGGGTCGAATTGTACTGGGTCTGTGGATAAAACCACAGTTTTTTTATTCTCAGCCGTGTATACGGCGAGACTAATTCATCGTATATGGCAAAAACTCGACAGCAAAAGCAAGAGACTGCCGAGAGACTGCAAACAGGTATTGCATCAGCCAAATCAGTGGTATTTGCGAACTACCAAGGACTTACCGTAAGTGCCATGGAAGAGCTTCGCTCAAAGTGTCGTGAGCAAGGGATTGAAGTCCTTGCTGCCAAGAAAACCTTGGTCAAGCGCGCACTCGCTGATAATGGTATGGATGTAGATATCAAAGCATTTGAAGGATCTGTAGCCGCGTTCATGGGAATGAGTGACGAAGTTGCTCCTGCAAAAGTCGTTAATGACTTTGCAAAAACCAATGAACTTGTGACCATCTTTGGTGGTGTGCTCGAAGGAGCATATATCCAGCAAGAGAAGGTAAAGGCCCTTGCATCACTTCCATCAAAGGAAGAACTCTATGCAAAGATCGTTGGATCTATCAATGCGCCAGTTTCTGGGTTCGTCAATGTACTTGCTGGCAATTTGCGTGGACTCGTAACTGCGCTTAATGCCATTAAAGATCAAAAAGCATAACTTATATTCTATGTCAGAAGAAAAAACAATCGTAGAGGTACCTGAAAAGTTCAAGGCCCTCGTTGAGCAGATTGAACAGATGTCAGTACTTGACCTCGCTGAACTCGTAAAGATTCTCGAGGACAAGTTTGGTGTATCAGCTGCTGCTCCAGCTATGATGATGGCTGGTCCTATGGCTGGTGGAGACGCTGGCGCTGCTGCTGAAGAAAAAACCGAGTTCAATGTTGAACTTGCTTCAGCTGGAGACAACAAGATCAACGTTATCAAGGCAGTAAAGGCTGCTACTGGACTTGGTCTTGCAGAAGCAAAGGCTCTTGTGGACGGAGCTCCTGGAGTTATCAAGGAAAATGTTCCAAAAGCAGAGGCTGAAGCTCTCAAGGCTTCTATCGAAGAAGCAGGTGGAAAGGTTGAATTGAAGTAAGATCTTTTACCGAATATCAAAAAACCGGAGCAGTACTCCGGTTTTTTTGTTTATAAGGAAAGAAGTTTTGAAAGCGATTCACCAAGATACTTTTCATAATAGTCGACCAGGTCGGTTTTTGACATTTGGCTGTGCAGTACATTACCCACAATGGGTGTAAGTACCTTTGCCAGTGGATAACCATCTTCTTTTGCTGAAACGCCATTTGGATTTCCTACATATCGAAAAGGGAGTGCTGTCATGATGGATTGCATACCACTCCGATTGCACAAGGCAAAGCCGCGTTTAATCCAAATTGTTTCACCAATACTGGCGGCCTTTCCGACAAGTAGAGCATGTGCAAAGGTCTTGGAATCAGGGTCACCGGGTCCATCTTGTTTGAGGTCAAACCCATCATCAATGCCAAGCACTGCCCAAAACTGTTGTTTTTGTTTTTCTGACAAAATGCCAAAAACTTCTCTTGCTTTTTGTTCTGATCGTTCCAGAATTGATCCCGTTTCTTCGATTTCACAGTCAATTTCTGCACTTTTTAAATCACTGAAAATAAATTTACTTGGGGCAAGTTTGTCTATAAGAGCGCAGATAATGTTGAGTTTGTCTTGGTTTTTGGTGGCAATAAGGAGATGCTTCATACTAATACCCAACCTTCAAAACCATTTTTCCACTGAGTACGTAAATCGTCTTTTTTTCCGGCTGTACGGCCATGTCTTTGAGGTCATCAAAGTTTGATGCTGTGAGTTGTTTGATGAGCTTTCCACTTTTATCAAGCAGAACAATACGCCTTTGTGGGGGATCGAGTACAAAGATTTCCTTGACGCCATTGTAGGTCCAGATTTTTATTGGATATTCAAGTTCTGGTTCCAATCCAGAGATGGCAAAAGCTTCTTTTTGTCCTCTACTGAATTTTTCAATGGCACCACCAGTGTAACTGACAAAAATATCACCATCAATAGCCAGAGAAAGTGCCCCATCTGCAAGCGCAGCACCACCAGTGAGCCAGGAGCTTCCTTTGTCATAGCCAGAACCTGTCTTGCTGTAGCGGTAGATCTGTTTATCATTTGGGCTTACGGCATAGAGTCGTGTATTGTAGACAAAAATATCGGAAAGCTGGGTTTGGTTTGATGCATGCGTAATGTCAGCGGCCTTAATACTGCCCAGTTCGCTGTCATAAAGACCAATAGAACTATCAGCTCGTAGCAGCACCATAGCGTCTTCTTCTTTGGGGGTGTTGGCGCGGATAATGTTATCCAGAGACTGGTTTTGAATTTTTTCTTGGGACTGCGTCAGTGTGCTGATGCGATAGGTGCTTGGTGTATCTTTGTCAAAGACCAGAATATGGTCATCAATTAGGGCAATACTCGAAAGACTGTTTTCCTCGCGATCTGACAAGTCGGCTACGATATCTGCCTTTGTGGATTCAAGTTTTTTGAGCTCTGCCAGAAGGTCGAGAATCATCTGATAGTGCTGCGTGATTTGGATATCTTCTCCGTATTCCTCGAGCGCTTGTTGGGATAAAAGTTCTGCCTCTTTTACAAGCGTAAAGGCACTGTCTTCATCATAGACCATTTTGGCCTGAGCTGCTTCAATTTTATTTTCAATTGCAAAGATTTTATTTTGCTTTACTTGTTGGTAGGCTTGTTTGTTTTCCTGGAGTTGGAGATACAGGATGCTCCCAATAAATGCAGACACAAACAGGATAGTCAGCACAAAGAGAATTTTGCTGCCGAGTGGGAGTGAGGTAAATCCTGAAACGACTGATTTTATATCAGACTTCATTTGAGATTTTGTGGCTTCTCGCTGTCCGCTTTTGTTGGTGAGTAAAAAGAAGAAATACTTAATCCACTTAGCGGATCCTTTGATAATGAGCCAAATTCCTCGAAAGATTTTTTGAAAAAAGTACACGAGAAATCTTCCAATATCTTCAACAATACGCCTTCCTAGGGGGATGTCCGGTGTATTTGTACGGGGGCGGTAGTTTGTTTCTGGAGTATGGTGAATGGTTTTTGAAGGCTTTTCTTTTTTTGTGGCCACCTGAAGGATTTTTTTTGGCCTTTTTGCTTCCATTTTTTCTTCTTCCTCATCTTCCACTTCTTCTTTTTCTTCTTCGTCAAACTGAGAAATTTGGCAAATGACTCCTCCAAATGACTGTGGTGCAATAGTTTTTTCGAGCGTGGAACCGATATACTCGCTGATTTCATCTGGATTTTTGTCTTCAAAAATTGATGGGAGACGATCGCTTGAAATGATACGTGCAACCGGACGAGTGCAAATGTGAAGGTAATCGTTTTCGTTGAGACTACCTTCGACAATGCTGGTAAACACGTGGTTGCTTTTTTGTTTATCGTCAGAAAGAATATCAAGGAGCTTGAGTTCACCATTTTTGCCATGATAAATAACGTTGGCCGACATATCTCCATGAAAAGCAAACGCAAGTTGATCCTCATGGAGTGCGCCCAAAAAGCAATGGAGTTTGGTTTCTTTTGGTGCCTCAAGGAGGTGGTGGCTACGCTTGTTTGCCGCCTCAATGCCAACCTCTAAGGATTTGGCAAAAGAGTCTTCTGTACTGTAAAATGCATCCTCAACGGTCTCTATCATGCTCTGGATTTCTTTTATATATGCCAGATCTCCGTGATTGACCTCACAGAGTGCAAAAAATACTCCCTTGGACCGTTCTTGCTTGGTGGAGGGTTCAGTGATATGTAACAAAACATGCGATACCTCTCGATTGGTCCCTTCTACAAAGTATTCACTAATATGTGCGCGTCGGATCATAATGAAAAATATCAGCTTTGACTTGCGATAGTATCCATATTATACTATACGCACGACTAAAATCAAATTTTATGATTGAACAACTATTTGGTTCAAATACCCGTTTCAAGCTTTTGTGGACTTTTTTTCAGAATCCTGAAAAGCCATACTATATTCGTCAGCTCACCAGAGCGCTTGATGTCCAGATCAATGCGATCAGGAGAGAGCTGGAAATTTTGGAACAAATGGGTATTATCACGACCACAGACCACAAACCCGATGATCTCAAGAGCAAGGTAGGCTCACCAAAACGCAAGTACTATGTCCTCAATACCAGCAGTCTCATATTTCCAGAGCTTAAGGCGCTTTACCTCAAAGAAAGAACAATTGGCCAAGAAGGCTTTTTTTCAGATCTCAAGGATAAGGCGGGGGATCTCAAATTGCTTCTACTCACCGGGATGTTTACCGGTGCTAAATCGGCTCCCACAGACTTGTTTGTGGTAGGAAAAGTAAAACCAAAAATTCTTGATAAGCTCATCAGCCAATATGAAAAGGACTATGGGGTAGAGGTCCGTTATACTGTCATGACAGAAGATGAATTCAAAGAGAGACGATACGTCATGGATAAATTTGTTTTTGAAGTATTTGAGGGTGCGCATGTTGAGCTGATCAACAATCTTCAAAATGATTGATAGCATGCTTTCTGATTATTCTCGGTACAGATTTTATGAAATGTTACCAGGGATTTCTGTCTGGCTTACTTTGATATTGGGAATATATTTTTCGTTTGAACACCCAATGGTCATGATTTATGCCATTATTCTGTTTGACGTATATTGGGTACTGAAGGTTCTGAATTTTTCTTTCTATTTAATTGTAGCGTGGAGAAGATTATCCGTCGTCAAAAGAATCGATTGGCTTGATAAACTCAGGCATGAGGTGACGGGTTGGGAAGAAAGACATCATTTAATTTTAATCCCACTGTATAATGAAGAGTGGACAGTTGTAGAAACTACACTTTTGAGTTTGCAAAAAGCCTGTTACGCAAAAGAAAATTTTATCGTGGTATTGGCAGGAGAAATGCGTCAACAAGAAAATTTTGAAACCATATACAAAAAGGCTCGCAAGAAGTTTCATTCTCAATTTCATGATTTAGTGGGCGTGCTCCACCCATCGAACCTCGAAGATGAAATTGCCGGAAAAGGCTCAAACATACACTACGCAGGGTCAAAGATGAAAGACTATATTGATAAAAAGGGGTATACTTATGAAGATGTTATTGTGACAGTTTTTGATACTGACACGGTATGTCATCCTCACTATTTTTCATACCTGACATATCTATACTGTACACATCCCAATCCTACTCGAAGTTCGTTCCAGCCAATTGCCATGTTTAACAATAACATGTGGGAATCACCTGCCATGTTGCGCATAATGGCTTTTGGTACTACTTTTTGGATTTTGACTTCACTCGCGCGTCAAGATGCCCTGGTAACGTTTTCATCCCACTCCATGAGTTTTCGAGCGCTCGTAGATGTAGGATTTCATGACAAAAAAATTGTGAGTGAAGATTCTCGTATTTTTTATCAGTGTTATCTGCATTACAATGGAGACTATCATGTCACGCCGATGTATCTGCCGGTCTCTATGGATACGGTGCGTGATGATAGTTGGATTACAAGCATCAAGAATCTCTACAAACAACAAAGGCGTTGGGCGTGGGGAGTCGAGCATGTTCCGTACCTTTTGTATGAGTTTCGCAAAAAGAAAAAAGCCATAGCCTGGTGGAAAAAAGTAAAGTGGATATTTATTGAATGGGAAGGAAAGTGGTCATGGTGTCTTGCTGCTATTATTATTACGTTTTTAAGTCGCCTTCCCATGTGGGTCGCCAGTGATCAGGTGAAACAAAGCGCATTGTTTTTCAATACACCGCACATGCTGGAAAAGTTAATGACTATAGCGATGATCGGTTTGCTTATGTCAGCAGTGTTTAGTTTGCCCCTTCTTCCCAAAAAGCCGCAGTCGCATCCTAAGCATATGTACTTGGTCATGTTTTTACAATGGGCTTTGCTACCCATTACCATGCTTGTAGTCAGCGCGCTTCCTGCCTTGGATGCTGTTACACGGCTGATGCTTGGGAAGTATCTTGGGTTTAATGTTTCTATCAAGAAACGAGCAAAGACAAAAGTATGAAGTCAGTTATGGTCAAAACATTACCTTTGAGGTTTTATTCCCAGATTGTCATGTATATGGCAGCAACGGTTTTGTGTTGTTTTTTGTATGTTGCGGTGACGGTATTTTTTCCAGCTATAAATGAGTACTTACTGGCCCGTTTGTTTTTTCGATTAGCAACTATTTTGTTTTTGATTTTATTTTTGGTATTTTCTTTTTCCTGGAAGTTTGGAAAACCGTATGAGCTCAGTGTTGGGGAATCAGGGCTTACGCTTATGAGTTTACAAGGAGAAACAGAAGTTGTCCCGTATGATCGGTTGCGCATTCGTGCAAGGTTTACACGTCAGATTATACTTGCCTGGGATCAAAAGGATGTTGTGATTCGTTGCTCTCGGCCTGAGCAACTCAATGCAACCTTAGAGGAACTTAAAAAGCATGGTGTAAGCATATGAAAAAGGGAGTCAAAATTTTTTTGATCATTATTGGAATAGTCATTTCCTTTTTTGCACTCCTTGCGATTTCTTTAGTGTTAATTTTTTTCTATTTTAAGGGAGCCTTTTCTGGTGGAAATCTTGATGGATTTTTTCTTCGTAATAGTTTTATCCAAAATAAGATTGTGGAGGTTATTGGCGAAGATAAGCGTGATTTGGTAGAGCTTTCTCCATCATTGCTTGGTCTTGAACAGCCCATGACGTATTTGGTGCTTTTTTTGAATAATACCGAGCTTCGCCCTGGTGGTGGGTTTATTGGGAGTTATGCCATAATACGGCTTGAC
Organism: Candidatus Nomurabacteria bacterium; assembly: GCA_020632445.1. Classification (GTDB taxonomy): domain Bacteria; phylum Patescibacteriota; class Patescibacteriia; order Magasanikbacterales; family UBA922; genus 1-14-0-20-39-34. Next base: position 20,292 of record JACKFN010000011.1, read on the forward strand.
CAGGGGAATGTCAGCGTGCTTACTGTAGAGGGAACGGAGAACCTCGATGGTCGCAGTCCCGAAAGTTGGAATATTCAGCCACCAAAGTATTTGCAAGCTCCGCTTGGTGTTGACCGATGGTATTTTCGTGATTCGAACTGGTCAATTGATTTTCCGACCAACGCCCAACGGGCTCTTGAATTTTATAAGGGCGAGGGAGGAGAATATGCCGAGAGCATCGATGCCGTCATTGCTTTTACGCCAACGGTGCTGGAAAAGGTTTTGACACTCACAGGACCAATTCATGTTGATGGCATAGAGTTTACTTCGGAAAATGTCGTAGAAACTTTGGAATACGAAGTTGAATATGGTTACGAGAAACACGGAATCCAGTTTGAGCAAAGGAAAGCTATTATGGGGCGTCTTCTTACGGAAATTCAAACAGAGATGAAAGGACATTTTGTCGAAGATGTCGGGGAGTACCTAGGAACCTTTGAGGACATGTTGGTACAAAAACACATATTGATGTATTTCAAGAGCGATGAAATTCAGGCTGTCATGGAACAACATAATTATGATGGGAGGGTTATCGTCGGAGGTGGAGATTATTTTTTGTGGGCAGATGCCAACTTGTCGGCACTCAAAACCGATCATGCACTTGAAAGAGAACTCGTGTATACCATTTCAAAAGAAGAAGGAAAGTATATTGGTCGTGTGACGATGAATTATACGCATACAGGGAGTTTTGACTGGAGAACTTCACGCTATCGAACGTTTGCGCGTATTTTTGTTCCACAGGGGTCGAAGCTTATTGAGGTTCAGGGAGGAAAGCCATGGGCGCAGGTGAGGGACCTTGGAAAGTCATTTATTGGACAAGAGCTTGGTCTTACATGGTTTGGGGTATATGCCGAGTTTGAGCCACAGACAGATCATAGGGTCACTTTTGTGTTTGAACTTTCTGACGACATTGTGGCAGATATAGAAAGTGGGGATTATCATTTAAAGGTGCAAAAACAGCTTGGAACCGTGGATCATAGTTTGACTTTGGACCTTAATTTTGATAAAAACGTAGTACAGGCACATCCAGCGGAGGAGCAAAAGTTTTGGGGTGATGATCGATATCAGGTATGGACTGGATTGGGAATAGATAGAGAATTTAGTGTAAAAATAGAGAATGAATAGGGAAAATTCTTGTTAGGTGGACCAACCGTTATTACTCTTTTAGAAACGGATTTTCACAATTTGTCAGGGAACAGTTTATTCATATCTCATTATAACCATTTGTTAAGATGTTTATTAAAAAGGTAGCAATCGATTTGGGAACGACCAACGTATTGGTGCATGTGCCAAGACGTGGAATTGTTATTAATGAACCATCCGTGGTTGCGGTTTCCAAAGAAGATGGAAAGGTTTTGGCAGTGGGGGTCGAGGCAAAAGACATGATTGGTCGTACTCCTGATACGATTGTCGCCGAAAGACCACTCAAGGATGGAGTCATTGCAAATTACAAGACCACAGAAGCCATGCTTCGATATTTCATTAACAAATCACTCGGTGGAGTAAAGTTATTTCGACCAGAAGTTATGATTGCGGTTCCTGCCGGGATTACTTCTACTGAAAGGCGTGCGGTGATTGATGCTGCTATGGCAGCCGGTGCTCGCGCGGCGTACATTATCAAAGAACCGGTGGTGGCGGCAATTGGTGCTGACATTCCCATTGGTGGTGCTTCGGGACACATGATTATTGATATTGGTGGGGGAACAGCGGAAATCGCGGTGATTTCTCTTGGTGGGATTGTTTCGTGTGGGTCAGTTCGTATTGGTGGGACACGTTTTGATGCATCCATTTCAGAACACATTCGTCGAAAGTTCGGACTTGCTATTGGAGATCGGTCTGCAGAAGAAGTAAAAATTACGGTTGGATCCGCCATGTTTTCTGATGATCCACTGAAGATGGAAGTCAAAGGACGTGACGTAATCTCTGGCCTTCCTCGTACTATCACCATTACTTCCAACGACACAACGGAAGCCTTGCAGCGAGATTTGGAAGGATTGATTGATGCCGTCAAAGATGTTTTGCACAAAACACCTCCAGAGCTTTCTGCTGATGTAATGAACAAGGGGATTATTATGTCCGGTGGATCAAGTCAGCTTCGAAGCCTGGATGAGCTTATTTCAGAGGCCACTGGTGTGGCATGTTATTTGGCGGATGAACCACTTTTGTGTGTGGCAAAAGGAACCGGTATTGCCCTTGAAAATCTTGAAAACTACAAGCGAAGTATTTTGATGACGAAATAACGTTATGACCATCCAGGAGATGCAGCGATTGCAAAAAGTTCATGATGATACCTATTATGATCATACTTTAGATATGCCGACTGACATTCGTCATGCGACATTGCACCTTGCAAAGCTTGTTGGTAAGCTTGCGCAGTATAGTGAACCCGCTGATCATGGTCGGCCCTCAGATCCACAAAAAATCAAAGACGAAGTAACTCCAGATCTATTGTTTTGGGCACTGCATTTTGCGAATATTTTTGAAATAGATTTGGAGGAAAGTTACCAATCGAGACTTTCGCAGGCGAAAATGCGAATAGATGCAAGCCGAGACACGAATGGAGTATAGTTTTTACAAAGAATATGGATACATTTTTACAAGTAGGTATCGATGCTGTCAAAAAGGCTGGTGAGCAAATCAGCAAGTATTACCATGGGGAGGTTGCAGTTGAAATGAAGGAAAATGATACACCGGTAACTATCGCCGATAAAGAAGGCGAGCGTATAATTCGTGAATATATTCTTTCCGTGTTTCCTGAGCATGGTTTTATAGGGGAAGAAATGGGGAATACGACTTTGGATAGTGAGTATTTGTGGATAATCGATCCCATTGATGCTACCAAAAATTTTATTCGACATATTCCATTGTGGGGGACATTGCTTGCTTTGCAAAAAAATGGAGAGATTATTTTGGGGATTTCGTATATGCCAGAAATGAATGAACTCCTGCATGCAAGTGTTGGCAATGGCGCGTTTCTCAATGGTAAACCTGTGCATGTGTCAGAGACAGCAGATATTCCCTCCGCATTTATTGCATATGGTGGCGTCAGACAATTTGTGAGCGATGGATTAGCAGAAAAGCTCATGGACACCATTGAAAAAGCGCACAGAGACAGAGGTATTGGTGATCTCTATAACTATCATCTTCTTGCGACTGGTAGATGTGACGCGGTACTCGAGGCGCGTGTTGCTTATTGGGATATTGCGCCATTTTTGTGTATCATTCCAGAAGCAGGAGGGAGTGTAAGTGATTTACATGGTGAGGTCATGGAAAACAAGGAGGTAAGTACCTTTTTGGCTTCAGGAAGTGGTGTGCTCCATGAAAGTATTGTACAAAGATTCATATGACCATCGGCATCGACGCATCAAGACTTGAGTCTCAGCAAAAAACGGGCGTAGAATGGTACGTCTATTTTTTACTTCTGCAGATGAAGCAAAGCGTCGATACACGCACAAAGGTGATTTTGTATTCTCGAGTACCCATTATCAGGCAGCTTGGCGATCTACCAAAAAATTGGGAAAATCGAGTACTTGGTTGGCCACCAAAGCGTCTGTGGACACAATTGCGGCTTTCATGGGAGATGTTTCGTAGACCGGTCGACGTTTTGTTTGTGCCAGCACATGTGTTTCCCATTGTCCACCCAAAAAAAACTGTTATGATGGTGCATGATATTGCGGCGTATAGGCAGCCACAAGTGTATAGCTGGTTTGAAAGATGGTATAGTCTTTGGTCTGCCAAGTTTGCCGCACTGCATCTTTGGAAAGTAATTGTTCCTAGTGAGTTTACCAAAGAAGAACTTTTGGATTATCTGACAAACAAGAAGCACTATACCACGCAGCAGATAGAACCGATTGCACAAAAAATACAGGTCGTTCACCATGGTTATGACAAAGGATATGAGCAGCGAAGCGATCCAAAAAAGGTGAGTAAAATATTGAACAAGTATGGTATTCAAAAATCATATATTCTGAGTGTGGGAAGATTAGAATTGAAAAAAAACACTGTTCAAATTATTCAGTCATTTGAAAAGCTCAAAGAGCGTCTTCCTGAGGTAGACTTGCAGCTTGTGCTTGTAGGAAAGCCTGGCTACGGATATGAAAAAATTGAGCTCGCTCTGCGTGAGAGTCCTTACCGCGATGACATCATTTTGCCAGGATGGATTCCACAAGAACATATGCGGGCGCTCTATGCTCTTGCGGAAGTATTTTTATACCCGAGTGTATACGAGGGCTTTGGGATGCCGCTTTTGGAAAGTTTTGCTAGCAAAACCCCGGTAATCGCCTCTGATTTGCAGGTACTTGAAGAAGTCGGCGGTCAGGCAGGGGTTTATGTTGATTTTTCTGATGTAGAATCGATAGCAAGAAGCCTTGAAGCTATCTTGAAAATTGACACGTTGCGTGAAGAAAAAATTCAACTTGGGCAAGAACGTCTCCAGCAATTTTCTTGGAAAAAATGTGCTCAGGAAACTCTTCAGTCACTCCTCGGATAATGGATACTATGATTATTGGTCACAAAAGCATTATTGAATATTTTGATAAAGTTATTGCTGCAGGAAATCTTTCCCATGCCTATCTTTTGGTTGGTCCACAGCAGGTAGGAAAGTCAACAATCGCGCATTATTTGGCTGCAAAGCTTTTACATGTGGATGAAAAAAAACTTTCCATTCATGCAGATTTTTCATATGTTGCTCGTGAGAAAGATCCAAAAACTGATAAGACGAAGAAAAATATTGATATTGCTCGCATTCGAGAATTGAGACATTTTCTGGAGCTCAGTAGCGAGGGGTATAAGGTAGTCGTCATCGACGGTGCGCAACACATGAGTAGTGGCGCGGCTAATGCCTTGCTCAAAAGTTTGGAAGAGCCTAAGGCTAATGCTGTGCTCTTTTTAACTACTCCAAGTGAGCATCTTGTGCTCTCAACCATTCGGTCACGGTGTCAGAAAATGTATGTTGATCCTGTTTCAGATGATGAGTTGCTTACGTCTGCCCGAGAAAACAATATGGATGAGTCGCTCGTGCCACTTGCGCGTGGGCTGCCCGGGCGTTTCGTTGATTTTCAAGATGAAGCCATTCGGGCACAAACTGAGCAATCTACCCAGGCGTTTTTGAATCTTTTTGGCAAGCCGTACTATGAAAAACTTCAACTTGTCGATGAATACTTTGGGGACAAAACTGATCATATTGCTGCGCGCGATCGGCTTGTTAGTATTTTGAATGACTGGGAATTCTTGATTGGACAGCACTTGTATAGTACAATGGGAGTGAGCGCAGAGGAATCTGCTATTGTTTGTGATAATGCAACGCTCTTGAAAATATATGACAACGTTCAAGTAGCCAAGGAAGAACTGCAAAACAATATACATCCAAAACTCCTCGTGGAGAACATTTTGCTCTCCATTCCATAAATTTTCATTCTATTGTATGAAAAAATTTGTTTCTACATTCAGTGCTTTAAGCCTGTGTCTCATTTTGATGGGATCAGGATGTTTTTCATTTGGTGGAAGCTCAAATTCTTCTGCTCCTGGGCGCAGCGGTCCAGGCGGAATGTTTGTATCTCTTGATAAGGGAGAAACATGGACCGCCAATTCACGTCTGCCAAAGGCAGATGGTGTCAAGAGTCTTCAGTCACTGAATGTTTTTAAATTGTTCCAAGATCCAAGTGACCCTGAGGCTATGTATTGGTCTGCAACCGGTAGAGGAATGGTCTACACGTATGATGGTGGAAGGAGCTGGGCGCAACCTGCAGCGGTTACCGGCGGAACGATCTACGATGTAGCCGTTCATCCGAAGGATCGTTGTACCATATATATCACCAATGGAAAAATCATCAGTAGAACCACAGATTGTTCAAGGCATTTTGAAACAGTGCTTACCTACGAGCGTGATCAAATACGAAGCGTTGATGTTGACCCATTTAATGTATCCACCATTACCGCGGTAACAGAAAAGGGAATAGTATTGCAGAGCAAGAATGCCGGTGTTTCTTGGGATAGAATTGCTACTTTCAGTAGGTCGGTACAGGTGCGTGATGTTTACTATGATCAGTTTACCGATGGGTTATTGTATATGGCAACGCTTCGTCATGGACTCTACGTTAGTGAAAATGGAGGAGATTCTTGGAAGAGTAAGCGTGAGGCCATTGCTGATTTTGCCAAAGCAAACGAATACAGACGATTATATCTTCACCCAAGCAAGCCAGATACCCTCTTTTGGATTTCAAGGTATGGTATTTTAAAGTCTGAGGATAGAGGAGATAGTTGGAAGGCCTATGAGCTGGTTACTCAGCCCGGGGTTGCGCTGATCAATAGTTTTGTGGTAAATAAAGATAATGATCAGGAGATGTATTATGTGGCTGAGGTTGGCTCCAAGGGAAGCTTGTACTACTCAAGTGATGGGGGAAACAGCTGGACCACCAAAAAACTCCCGTCAGACCAGATGCCGACATGGCTTCATTTGCATCCAGAAGATCAAGGAAGACTTTATTTAGGATTTACCATTATTTTACCGCAGTAATATGATTCAGTTAACGCAGACGAAAGCAGAATTTGAAAAGGCGATCGAATTTTTGCGAAATGATATTTCTTCGCTTCGTACCGGAAGGGCTACGCCAGCTTTGGTTGAGGATGTGACTGTCACTGCATATGGAGTAAAGCAACAGCTCAAGGCGGTTGCCTCTATTTCCGTAGCTGATGCCAAGACTTTGACAGTCGACCCATGGGATAAGGGACTTATTAATGACATTGATAAAGCTATTCGCGAATCAAATCTTGGGTTTAATCCAGTCAATGATGGAAAACTCATTCGTATTCCACTTCCAGAGCTCAACTCAGAAAGACGCGCAGAACTAATCAAGGTGCTCCATGGCAAACTCGAAAGTGCTCGCATTGCGGTGCGAAAGATTCGTGAAGATTGGAAAAGACAAATTGATAGCGCACAAAAAAATAAAGAAATTGGAGAAGATGAAAAGTTTTCACTCGAAGGTGAACTTGAAAAGATGGTAAAAGAAAACAATGAACTCATCAAAGAGATTGGTGAAAATAAGGAAAAGGAGATAAATACGGTATGAGGATTGTTTTGCAGAAAGTAAAACGTAGCTTTGTAGAAGTAGATACCAATATCGTCGGCGAAATCGCCGACGGTTATCTTTTGCTACTTGCCGTACATCGTGATGATAGTCAGGCAGACGCAGATAAACTAATCGAGAAAGTTTTGAAGCTCCGTTTGTTCTCCGATCCTGGTAGTGAGTCATTTATGGAAAAAAGTATCATGGACGTTGAGGGTGGTATTCTGGTTGTTTCGCAGTTTACCTTGTATGGCGATTGCAAGAAGGGAACCAGGCCAAGTTTTTCTGATAGTGCACGACCGCAGGAGGCAAAAGAGCTCTATGAATACTTTGCGCATAAGCTGAGGGCAGACAGTGGTTTGCGTGTAGAAACCGGAGAGTTTGGGGCTTATATGGAGGTACAGATCACTAATGATGGCCCTATTACCCTTATTTTAGACTCTTGACAAAAGGGAAGTATCAAGGCATACTTCCTGTATCAGGCAGTGACCCTTGGTGGCGCTTGGCGAGCTTGAAAGACAAATGATAAAGCGAAACCCTCGGGTGGAACCGCCTTGCAAAGGCCCCGATAGTACGTCAGTTTTCTGGCACACTATCGGGGCTTTTTCATTCTAAATATAAACATATGGCAGAAGATATCATGCAAAAGATCGTATCGCTATGTAAGCGGCGTGGATTTGTATTTCCCGGATCAGAAATTTATGGAGGTCTGGCAAATAGTTGGGACTATGGTCCGCTTGGTGCGCAGCTGAAAAAGAATATCAAAGATGATTGGTGGAAACAGGTGGTGGAGTCTCGTGATGACATGGTGGGTCTTGATGGTGCCATCTTGATGAATCCAAAAGTGTGGGAAGCTTCAGGACATGTTTCCAATTTTAATGATCCTTTGGTTGAAGATATCGTCACGCACAAAAGGTACCGTGCTGATCATGTTATTGAAGAGTGGCTAGAACAAAACGGTGACAAGCCATTTTATTTGGATGGACAGCTCGTGGTAGAAAAATTGAGTGTGGAGGCGATGTCACTTGAACAAATGTCAAAGTTTATAGCTGATAATGGTATCACCAGTCCAGATAAAAATGAACTCAGTGAGCCGAAACAGTTTAATCTCATGTTTGCAACACACATTGGACCAACGAGTGATAGCGGTAATGAAGTATACATGAGGCCGGAAACAGCTCAAGCCATTTTTGTAAACTTTAAGAATGTCATAAACACTTCTCGCAAGCGTGTTCCATTTGGTATCGCCCAAATTGGAAAGGCGTTTCGAAATGAAATTACACCAGGAAACTTTACTTTCAGGACGCTTGAGTTTGAACAAATGGAAATTGAGTATTTCATTGAAGAAAATGGGTGGGAAGCAGAATTCGAAAAATGGGAGAATTGGATGCAAAATTGGGCACAGCGCATTGGGCTTGATATGGAGAAAGTTTCAAAGCTGAATGTTCCAAAAGAGGAGCTCGCGCATTACTCCAAAAAAACGATTGATTTTGAATTTGATTTTCCATTTGGAAAAAAGGAGTTGTGGGGGCTTGCGTATAGAACCAACTTTGATTTGACCAATCACATGAACCATTCTGGTGAAAAGATGGAATTTACCGATCCAATGGATACCAAGCGAAAGTACATTCCACATGTGATTGAGCCATCATTGGGAGTAGATAGAACCATGCTCGCGATTCTTGCAAGCGCCTATTGCGAAGAAGAAGTTCCTGGAGAAAGTGAAGGAAGAATCGTGATGAAGTTTGCCCCACATATGGCACCGTATCAAGTAGCAGTGCTTCCACTCATGAAAAAAGATGGTTTGGAAGAAAAGGCACAGGAAGTTTTTGATCTGATTCTTCCACATTATCGCGCAGAATTTGACGTCTCTGGAAGCATCGGAAAGCGCTATCGAAGACAAGATGAAATCGGAACACCACTGTGTATCACCGTTGACCATGATACGCTGCAAGATGGTAGCGTAACTGTGAGGGATCGTGATACAATGGAACAAAAGCGTGTGCCAATAGAGCAGCTCCTTTGTGTATTAGCAGAACATCTTAGTACATGATAAATAGAAGACAAAACACCAGAGATTCTGGCAATCGAGTTCCTCATCAAGTTGAAGCATCTGCGCGTATTCAATCTTCAAAAGGAAGATTGGCTGAGGCACTTGAAACGATGCAATCAGCTGGACAGGAAACTTCGCGTTTTGACATTCAAAAATTTTATCAAGCTCAAAGACAGATTCGATTTTCACTGAGTCAGTTACATGCATACGAGCAGCGACTCAATGGAGAATGTGCTGAAAAAGAAATCGTACACAGAGCACTCACATTATTTTCGAAACTCAATGAGAAAATAAGTATATGCATTGAACTTGCAGAAGGTAATTTTACTGGGAATGCGAGTATGGCACAGAGTGCTGTGAGAGATCATCTTTTGCCAGACATTCATAGGATTTTTGAAGAGCTTGAGAGTTTTGATTTTGAAAAAGTACCGATATGGAAGCGTATTGGCCCGAGAGTTGTTTTTGTGGTGACACTGATTGTGGCTGGGTTGGCTCCAAACGTGGTGGATGGAGGAGACGGGGCAGTGCATGACGTCGCTGCTCAAATGGATAAAGAAAAGAAAAGTGGTGATGGAGAAGAGGGTGAGGGGGGGCACAAAGGGAGTCCCAAAGATGGCGATACAGAAGGTGGCACCAAGGGTTCTTTTGTGCAGGACGGAAATGTTGAAGGCGGATATGAAGCTCCAGATGAATACGAACCCGGTATAGAAGGTAGTGGGTATAGTGCGAAAGTTGCAGAGGTAGATTTTTCGTTTGGAACCTCGATAGATGAGCCACTTTGGTCTCATGGTGTCTACCAACTGAGTAGAGAAGGTTTGTTTAGAAAAATAAAAGTGAACAGTGTTTTAGAAAATCACGACGTTCAAGCTTGGGTGGAGATAAATCAAGGTGCTTTTGTAGCAAGTGTGTATAATCTTTACACCCCTCCCGGGTATAGTGTAGATGAAGTTGAGGGACCGCCTCCGGAGTTGGGTATCCGAATGGTGGTTGATAGAAAGAATCAAAAACTCAAGCTCGAATACCCACAAGAAATGCTCGATGAATTTGGAATACCCAAAAAGGATCTTGGTTTGCCGAAATTTTCAGTTCGCTATTCAGTAGTGAAGGCAGAGCAGCAATTGGAGCGATTAGACGTTTCGCTTCCGAATATACAAATAGATGAATTGCAACAAAAAACAATAGAAAGACTGCGCAGGGCGAGTGCTGAAGAGTTTCCTGATATTTTTGATGATTACATTGGAAATTTTACGTATGTTACCAGTCATCAACTTCAAAAGGCACTCAAGGGACTCCCTGGGTCAATGATTGAAAAAACAACACTACTGAGAATTGGTGATTGTGATTCCTTGTCTGCACAGCTTGTATATATGTTAGAGGCTTCAGGGCATCACGGATATTTGTTTACCGGACTTTTGGAAAGTCGTGATGAATTGAATACACAGTATGCACATGGGAAGGTCTTGTATCATGATAAGCAAGGAAATCAAGTCACCTATGAAGCTACGGCTGCAACACGTGCGAGTTTTCGAGATGTACAATTTCACAGGCATGATTTGGAAGAGATTGAAAGTATGGCCAATGCTATTTCATTTGACGATCCAAAAGAAGCAAGACAGCAGACGAAAGTACTTGGAGATAAGATTCGTTCTCTTCTTGAAAACGGAGATTATGACATGTATGAGCAGGCAGCTGTTCCAAGTACATTCGCGGAAATGAAGACGTCGATGATGGAGTTAACCAAAGGCTTGAATGATTTCATGCGTAATCCAGAAGCCTGGAAACACATTTTGGGATTGCTGTTTGGGTTATTGGCTGTGGGGTTTGCAAGTATTAAGGGGATTGAAAAAGGAGAAAAATATGCAGAAAGGAAGCACCCTGCAGATGTTTTGCGACATTTGGGTAAGCTTTTTTTGGGAGAAGATGGAGATTTTTCACAAGAAAGTACTGATGAGCAGCTTCGACGTGAAATTGATAATTTTTACAGGACCAATGATCCCGCTGTTCATGAATACTTGGAAAATATTTTGCCAAAAGAAAAGTTTTTGTTACTTCCTCCGGAAAAACAACGAGAGGCTTTGTATGTCATGAGAATTTCACGATATTTTGAGCAGAGACCTTTTGGAATTGTTGGTACTATAAAAAGTTTATCTCAGACAAGGCAGATGAATACCGTGCTGGCACAGCTCGACGCCGAAGGTGTGCCTGCGAGTAGGATGTTTCGAAGGATGAAGGAGTTAGTAACAGATCCAGAGGTAATAGAGCAACACAAAGAGCATGCTCCTCAAAGAGCCCGGGAAATTGTTGAGACTGCATTGCGTGAAGGTTCTGTGTTTGTTGATAATCAGGGAAATCTCCAAATGGTTCCAGCAGAAATGTTTATCCCATTGGGGAGCAAACTGGCATCAGTAAGTGGCCAACAGTCAGGCAGCGCAACTCGTCGTGGAAGTGGTGGTGATTTTTATGAACATTCTCCATACCGTCCTGGTGACGATTTGCGTAGAGTGGATTGGAAGGCATCAGCGAGAAGAGGCGATTATGTTACAAAAACATATTCTTCGCCCGAAGGGAAAAACAGGCGTCCGGTGCATATAATTCTCGAGCTTGGTGGTATGAAGTATACGGATTATGAAAAGCTAGTTGGCTTGCTGGCTCATATGCAAAAAGAAAAAACTGATGTATATCCCAAAACTATTACGCTTAATGTCTGTGGCAATTCTGTATCCAGGTTTGGTTCAAGAGAAATTGCTCAACTGATGAGTGGGTCAGTGGCAGATATACAGGCATTTGTCGTTATGTTGCTCAAGACGTGCGCTACAGAGGCTATGGGGGGAATAAAGGGGTATAGGATGGCGGATAGTGTTTTCAAGTATTTACCAAGTGATGCTCAAAGGAGTGATTGGTATATGGTTATGGGTTCACGTATCGTAGGAGGCACACAAGCCAAAGATGTTGATTGGTATCTTGAAGAACAGTGGACAAGATCAACAGGTGGTTTGTTGCTTCAGTCGACGTGATATACTAGAATGCACAAACAAGGAAATGCAAAGTAATATTCTCTAAAAAATTAACTACACTATGATTTACAAATATGAGCTTGAAAATGGTGCCAATGTTTTTCTGGCACCACAAGAGGGAACGAATTCGGTTACCACCTTGGTAATGTATCCCGTCGGATCTCGTTTTGAACCAGAAAAACTTCAGGGCGTCTCACATTACATTGAACATCTCATGTTCAAGGGGACAAAAAAAAGAAAAAACACCCTGACACTCACCAGAGAGATTGATAGGCTTGGCGCTGAGTACAATGCATTTACCGGAAAGGAATATACTGGGTATTACATCAAGGCAGATACAAAGTTTTCTGATATTTCCTTTGATATTCTCTCTGACATGCTTTTGAATTCTGTGTTTGATCCAAAAGAAATGGAGAGGGAGAAAGGTCCAATCGTTGAAGAGCTCCGAATGTACAAAGATAACCCGATCATGGATATTGATAATGTATTCGAAGACTTGCTATATGCAGGATGTCCGCTCGGTCGTGATATTGGAGGAACCGAAAAGCATGTTATGAGTTTCAAAAGAGATGAAACGCTCGCGTTTCGTGACAAATTCTATAGTCCAAGCAATATGAATATTATCATCGCCGGGAACATCACCGATGATACAGAAGTACTCCTCAACAAATATTTTGGTCACGCCCATGGAATGAAAAAACCCAACGTCAAACCAAAGCCATTTTGTTTTGGTTCTGCAAAAAAGTCAGAAAGACTTGCTGTGCATCACAAGGATACTTCGCAGCTTCAAATGATGCTTGGCTTTCCGGCTTTTGAGTACGGACATAAAAATAACTATGCGCTTAAGGTACTCAACACCATCCTTGGAGGTTCTATGAGTTCTCGTTTGTTTATCAAAATTCGTGAGCGAATGGGACTTGCGTATACCGTGCGAAGTGGCTTGGACACCTTTGTGGATACGGGATATAGTTATGTGAGAGCTGGGCTTGAGGCCAAGAATCTCAATAAAGCGCTCAAGGCCATAGCTGGAGAGATTGAAAAGATGAAAATAAAGGGCGTGTCCGCGCAAGAGCTTAAAGATGCCAAAACGCATATCCGGGGAGGTTTGACACTCTCTATGGAAGATTCTTCTACGCTTGCGAACTGGTATGCTCGGCAGATGCTGTTTGCAGATGAGATTTTGACACCGGAAGAATACTTAGATCGTATAGATAAGGTGACGCCAAAGCAGGTACTCGATGTCGCCAAAAAAGTGTTCAAAGAAGATCAAATGCGTCTTGCTATTATTGGAGATGTGAAAAAGGAGGATGTAATGTTTTAACCAGTGTTCATATGTACATATTCGCAAATTGGAAAATGTATCTGGATTTTGATGAGTCATGTATCCTTATGAGTCAGCTTATGGCTGAAAATTTTGATATTGACGCGCAGCTTGGAATTTTTCCTTCGACACTAGCGTTTTCAGAGATTGAAAAGCTTGCTCGCGATACACAATGGGGTATCGGTGCCCAAAATGTTGCTTGGGTAGAGAAGGGAGCATATACCGGCGCAGTGTCGGCCCATCTTTTCAAGGAGGTAGGAGCTCAGTATGCCATGGTAGGGCATTCTGAGCGTCGACATATATTTGGGGAAAAAAATGAAGATACGCAAAAGAAAATGCAGGCCTGTTTGGATGTCGGCCTTGTCCCCGTGCTCTGTATTGGTGAAACACAAGAAGACAAGGAAAATGATAAGAGACAATATCGTCTCAAAAGACAGCTTCATGAGGCGTTGCAGGGGCTCGATTTGCAAGAGGAAAGTTTTTTGGTGGCCTACGAGCCGGTGTGGGCTATCGGATCGGGAACTCCTTGCACAGATACTGATGCTGAAGATGTTGCTGGTTGGATTAAATCAGAGTTGAAAGACACTTTCAACCTAGCCAATATTGCTGTTTTGTATGGTGGTAGCGTCGACTCCAAAAATGTGCTATCATATACCACGCAACCATCCATAGATGGGGTACTTGTCGGAGGAGCAAGTGCCAAGTTTGATACGTTTTCCGCTCTTATACGGGCGGTAGCAAAGGGTTAACATGTCGACTATTCTTCCATTTAGTATCATTGTCCTGTCTTTGACAGTGATTATTGTCATTATTGTACGCAAGTTTCCACAGCTTGCGCTTTTGGATTTGGACACATTACCTGATTTGGAACAGCAAAAAAAGAAAAAGGAACTGGTAAAAAAGCGAGTAGAGAAAAAAGCCGAAAAAAAGCGTGCGTCACTCGCAAAAAAAATGGCTCCCATTTCGCAGAAACTGAAAAATTTTCAGCTCGTGTTTCGAAAGTATGTTGGGAATGTCGAGAAAACATTTATCAAAGAAAAACAAAAGAAACAAAAGCCACAAACAAAGGAGCAGCAAAAGCAACAAAAACAAGACGTTCGTTCACTCATGCAATTTGCGTCAAAGGCACTTGAAGACGGAGATTTGGTTGCAGCGGAAAAAAGTTATCTTGAAGCAATTAAGCTTGATGCCAAGAGTGTTGATTCGTATAGGGGGCTCGCTGACGTGTATCAGGCACAGGATCAGAATAATGAAGCCAAGGAAACCCTTGAGTTTATACTCCATTTGGATAAAGATGATGATCAGTCAATGGTTAAACTTGGTGATATCTATGCTGAACAGTCGAAGTATGAAAAGGCGATAGACTACTATCAGCAAGCCATTTTGATTAACGGAATTTATGCGAGTCGTTTTTACAAGATGGGTGAGATGATGATAAAGGTAGGACAGGAAGATGCTGCTTTGGAAGCATTTGCCCAGACCGTGGAACTTGAACCGCATAATCCCAAATACCTTGACAAACTTTTAGAAATCAGTATAATAGTAGGCACCAAAGATCAGGCCAAGGAGGTCTATGACAAGCTCCGGCTTGTCAATGCCGAGAACAAAAAACTTGAAAAGTACAAAATGCAGATTGATCAAATGCCATCTTATCCGCGTTAGACGGATCCGCCTAGGGTGGAGCTCAGCTGGTAGAGCAACGGTTTTTGCGCCCGAGGCGCACCCGCCTGGGGCGGGGTAAACCTGCAGCTGAATTGGGATAGAATTATGATTATAGAGCCATCTTAGC
>JACKFN010000012.1 GCA_020632445.1 Candidatus Nomurabacteria bacterium
GTCCTCCGCATCTTCCTCGTCATAATCTTCTTCCGTTTCTTCGGCATCTTCATAGGCTTCATCTTGATCATATTCTTCATCTTCCTGAGTATCTTCTTCATTTTCATCATAATCATATTCTTGATCATCGTCTTGGTCATCATCCAAAAAAGCAGGTGGCTTTGAGTCAGGATCTTTGGAGGCTTGGTCAAAGGCATTTGCTTGTCTGCCCGCTGCCGGTTCTTCTTCGTAGCTGGTGACAAGTATTTCACGAGGTTTTGCCCCGTCCGCTGGACCAATAATACCAGCCTCTTCGAGTTCATCGAGAATTCTCGCCGCTCGCGCATATCCCACTTTGAGTTTACGTTGCAAAAATGATGCGCTCGCTTTTCCGGCTTCGAGGACTGCGTTTTTGGCATCCATAAAGAGTGAATCTCTTTCGTCGGTTGGTCCACCAAACATGCTCATCGTCCCAGAACCACTTCCGGCCTTGCTGATAATAGACTGATCGTACTCTGGTTTTTCATCTCCTTGCAAATACGTAATGATGCGTTTCATTTCTGTCTCTGATATAAAGGCACCCTGGACACGTACAGGTTTTGAAAGCTCAGCAGTCTGAAAGAGCATGTCTCCGCGACCAAGAAGTTTTTCGGCGCCGGTGGAGTCGAGTATAGTTCGTGAGTCAGTGATAGAAGCAACTGAAAACGCAATACGCGCAGGAATGTTTGCTTTCATCAGTCCGGTGATGACATCAACACTTGGTCTTTGGGTAGCAACGATGAGGTGAATTCCAACGGCTCTTGCCATCTGTGCGAGTCGGATAATTCCAGCTTCTACCTCATTGGCGGCCATCGCCATCAAATCCGCGAGTTCGTCAATAATGAATACGAGGTGTGGTAGCTTGTTGTTTGGATGACTGGCATTGTAGGTATCAAGGTTTCTGTTTCCTGCTTTGGAAAGAAGTTCAAACCGGCGATCCATTTCAGAGATGGTCCATTTGAGAGCGTTAACGGTTTGCTGTGCATTGGTAATGACTGGAGTGAGCAGGTGCGGTATTCCATTATATGGAGTGAGCTCAACGCGCTTTGGGTCAACCATGATAAAGCGGAGGGTTTCTGCCGTGTTTTGGTACAGGAGACTCAAGATGATGGTATTCATACAAACCGTCTTTCCAGAACCAGTAGCACCAGCAATGAGGAGGTGAGGCATGCGAGGAAGGTCAGCAAACCATGCCCGCCCTCCGACATCACGACCCAGTGCCATCATCATGTTGTGTTCACGGCTTCGAAATGGTTTGCTCTCGAGAAGCTCTCGTAGGGTTACCATGGCAGCCTTACTGTTTGGAATTTCAATACCAACGAGAGACTTTCCTGGAATAGGCGCCTCAATACGGATGGGGTGCGCGGCAAGTGCTAGCGCAAGGTCATTAGAAAGTGCTGTGATGCGAGAAAGCTTTACTCCCTTGGCTGGTTTACACGTATATTGCGTCACTGTTGGACCAACCCGTGCTTCCCCCATGGTGACATCAATTTTAAACTCTTTGAAAGTTTGTTGGATAATTTCCTGTGTGCGCACCAGATCTCCAGAGGTCGGTTTGTCTTTTTTGTTGTTGAGCAAATTTACAGAAGGAGGATTTTTGATAATGACAGGAATACTCCAAGGGCCTTCGTCTTCTTCTGGAACCGCCTTGGGCTGATGGGCAACAGTATGCGTTTTTGGTACACGTGGTTCTTCGTATTCATAGTCGTTATCTTCTTCATCCTCGTCACTATCGTCAAAATCTTCTTCCTCCTCATCTTCTTCGTCGCCAATGTCGTGCGCAGAAAAACTGTGAAGGTCATCTTCTTCATCCTCGTCATTATCGTCAAAATCTTCTTCGTCTTCGTTCTCGATTTCTTGTTGTGCCTGTTTGGTCATAAAGAGCTTTCCAAAGACAGAAAAGATTCCTCTTCCAAAGGTACCGAGTCCATAGAGGAGTTTACGATTGAGGACGACAAAATGTGCAATAAGAGTATTGAACATGAGAAGGAGTGAAATGATTGCCATGGCAATCAAAACAATGATAGAAGCAATAGAACCAAAATAGGTTTTCATAACCCATGCAAGCATTCCAAATACTCCACCTCCATTACCCTCTAGAGCCTGACGCCACATTTCATCGGTCGCATACCCCATATGAAATAGGGATGCCGTTGTGAGCAAAAATAAAAGAGCACCAATACCATGAGTGGGGGTGTAGTCAACATCATCGTCTTTGACCACAAACCAAGCGATGATGAGGATGACAATTGGGGTGACAAAACGTATTTGACCAAACAAAAAACTGAGTATCCACTGATCAAGGACTTCTCCAATGGTTCCTGCCATGTCAAAAAATGACAACGTTGTTACTGCAGCAAGTACCAAAAGCAGAACAGCAATAACTCCCTGAGAAAGAGTTGCCTCCAGGATATGTTCTTCTTTTTTACGTCTTCCCATAGTGTAGGTATTGTATCAAATAGAGGTAGTGCTGAGAAGGGCAAGGTGTAATGTCATACTACATACTGACACAAAAAAATAAGAAAACCTCGCGTGGGCGGCGAGGAAACTAGCGGTGGGAGTTGAAGTAGGCAGCCATGGCGCGGTGAAAATCGTGTATGCGTCCAGACATGAGTGCGTGAATGGGGGATTGGTCACCTCCAAGAAGGAGGTTTGGTCTCATCACATAGATCGCAATTCTCCAGAGCTCGTCGTGGATCTGCTGTGGAAATCGGTTGATGATTAGCTGAACGATTCGTCCCAGGCCAGGAAATTGACGGTGAAGTCTGGATTTTACCTCCCTGATGGAGTCCTCATTGACTTCGGGGACGGTAATGCCTGTCTGCTGTAGCGGTTGGCTCATGCAAGCCTCCAATGGGATTTTCTATAAAATACGCAATTGAAGCAAAAAATGCAAGTTTATGAGGAGAATTAAGAGTAAATATACAAAAATGTGGAAAACTTTATGAGAATATAAAAAATTCGTTTATTTTAGGTAAAAAGTCGTGTTTGTTTTTTCTTGACAAATACGTATAAATAATGTATTATACGCGCGTTAACAATTTATGCGCTTACACTGTGTGCCAAAATGTCTGAAATTCCTCTTCATACAGCGCAAAAAACCAACTTTCTCATTTTGAGATTGCCATGTTTCACACAGTTTTAAGCACAATGTAACAGCAGCACTGGCCTTTGAGCCTGTGTTTTTGTTTTTTGGAGATTGACATTTGACTGCTTATTTTAGCCAAGAAGTAAGCCGCTAAATGCTAATTAACTGATACACTATGCCCGTAGTGAAACGTCAGCATCAGCAGCTTTCTGAGCGGAAGTTCTTCACCGACATCCGCGATGCTATTGATGCTCCTGATTTGATTGAGGTTCAGAAGACCTCATATAAGTGGTTCCTGGAAGAAGGAGTCAAAGATTTATTTCGAGAAATTTCTCCAATCGTAGACTTTACTGGAAGAGATCTCGAGCTCTATTTTGAGCAGTACTATCTTGATGAACCAAAGTTCGATGAGGTAACGTGCCGAGAGAAAAATATTACATTTGAAGCGCCACTTCGCGTCATGGCTCGTCTTCATAATAAGCGCACGAACAAAGAGACGACCCAAGAAATTTATCTTGGGGAGATTCCTGTGATGACTGACCGTGGAACCTTTGTGGTCAATGGTATTGAACGTGTGGTGGTTTCTCAACTTATCCGAAGTGCCGGAGCGTTCTTTACTTCGGAAATGGTTCGCGGAAGAAATTACTACGGGGCAAAGATTATTCCCAATAGAGGTGCATGGATTGAAATTGAAACCGATGCCAACAATGTCGTTTGGGCAAAAATCGATAGAAAGAGAAAAGTTGCCGTAACTGCACTCCTACGTGCTTTTGGGTACACTGATAACGAACAAATCATCAAGTTGTTTGAAGATGTGAATAACCACCCAAACATTGATTTTATTGAAGAGACACTTAAGAAGGATGTTTCAACAACAGAAGATGAAGGACTTATTGAGGTATACAAACGCATTCGTCCGGGAGATCTGGCAACCGCTGACAATGCAAAGGGCCTCATTCACTCAATGTTTTTTAACTTTGATCGCTACGACTTCGGGCATGTCGGAGTGTACAAGTTTGACATGAAGTTTGGTCTCAAGATTGGACGAGACAACTATGACCAGGTAGAACATCGTGTGATGTCACCAGAAAAATTGGTTCAAGTCGTGAAGGAAGTTATTCGATTGAATGTAACTCAAGAATCTCCAGATGATATCGATCATTTGGGAAACAGACGTATTCGCGCAGTCGGTGAACTCGTGCAGAATCGTTTTCGTGTTGGTCTTGCTCGTATGGAGCGTATTATCAAAGACCGCATGAGTACCTATGATATTGAATCTCTCCTTCCAAATAAACTTATCAACGCACGTCCCGTGATTGGTGCGGTTCGTGAATTTTTCATGAGCTCACAACTTTCACAGTTCATGGATCAGGTAAACCCTCTTGCGGAACTCGAGAACAAACGAAGAATTTCAGCGCTCGGTCCCGGAGGACTTTCTCGTGATCGCGCAGGATTTGAGGTTCGTGACGTACATACAACTCACTACGGAAGAATTTGTCCTATTGCAACGCCAGAGGGACCAAACATCGGACTTGTTGGCCATCTTTCGACCTTTTCAAAGATTAATACCTTTGGTTTTGTAGAAACTCCATACCGACGTGTTATCAAAAAGGTTCCCAATGAAGCTCGTTTTACCGAAGGAGAAGTTTTGAATGAGAAAATTGAGGGGGTTGCAAAAGCTGGAGAAAAAATCGACAAGACACTTGCCAAGAAACTCGAAGGAGCAAAGCAAGAAGAAATTATGGTGATGCCACGCGTGACCAGTGAGATCATATATATCAACTCTTTTGAAGAAGAAAGAATTACTACCGCTAGTGCAACGACACCAACCGATGAAAACGGTTTTATTTTGGAGGGGCGTGTTCCTGCTCGTGTTGGGGGTAAGCCAGAAATTGTTGATGCGCATACCATCGACTATATTGACGTGGCTTCAAATCAAATTTTGTCTGTTGGTACCAGTTTGATTCCATTTTTGGAACATGACGATGCGACTCGAGCCTTGATGGGAACGAACATGCAACGTCAGGCCGTACCATGTTTGGTGCCAGACGCACCACTTGTGGGTACTGGTATGGAACGTGCCGCTGCTCGTAACTCTGGACATGTGATTATTGCACCAGAGGACGGTGAAATTACCTTGCTAAACGGTGGAAAGATTGAACTCACTACTAAAAAAGGAAAAGTACACTCATGGAGGCTTAACAAATATATTCGTTCAAATGCCTCAAGTTGTATCAACCAAAGACCAATTGTCAGTATTGGACAAAAGGTAAAGGCTGGAGATGTCTTGGCCGATGGTCCATCGACCCAAGGGGGAGAGCTCGCACTCGGGAAAAACGTCTTGGTCGCCTACATGGTGTGGAGTGGCTACAACTACGAAGATGCGATTATCATTTCAGAGCGTCTCGTGCAAAAAGACACTTTTACATCAGTGCACATTGAGGACTATTTGATTGATGTTCGTGAAACCAAGCTTGGTGAAGAAGTTATTACCAGTGATATTCCAAATGTATCAGAAGAGAAGCTTAAGAATTTGGATTCAGAAGGGATTGTTCGTGTTGGTGCTGAGGTACACTCTGGCGACATCTTGGTTGGTAAAATTACTCCAAAGGGTGAAACAGAACTCTCTGCCGAAGAGAGGCTCTTGCGTGCTATCTTCGGAGAAAAAGCACGTGACGTTCGTGATTCATCACTCTACCTCGAGCATGGTGAACATGGAAAGGTCATCGATGTAAAGGTATTTTCATCTGATGAGGGAGATCGATTGCAACCGGGAGTTATCAAACAAGTTCAAGTAACCATCGCTGACCTTCGTAAGATGCAGGTTGGTGACAAGATGGCTGGACGTCACGGAAACAAGGGTGTTATTTCACGCGTGGTACCGGTTGCTGACATGCCATTTTTGGAAGATGGTACCCCAATCGATATCATTTTGACTCCGGTTGGTGTTATCTCTCGTATGAATCTTGGTCAACTTATGGAAACCAACCTTGGTTTGGCAGCCAATGCTCTCGGGTACAAGGCAGCAACCCCAGTGTTTAACGGTATTTCAGAAGAAACAATCGCTAACGAACTTGAAAAAGCGGGATTTTCACGTGATGGAATGTTGCAGCTTTTTGACGGAACGACCGGAGAACCGTTTGATCACAAATCAACAGTGGGATATTCTTACATGCTCAAGCTCAACCACATGATTGAGGATAAAATTCATCAGAGATCTATCGGTTCATACTCACTTATCACCCAGCAGCCACTTGGAGGTAAGGCACAGTTTGGTGGACAGAGATTTGGAGAGATGGAAGTTTGGGCACTTGAGGCCTATGGAGCTGCGCACACCCTTCAAGAAATTTTGACGATTAAATCTGATGATGTTCCTGGAAGATCAAAGGCTTATGAAGCCATCATCAAAGGGGAACCAATCACACGGGTAAACTTACCAGAATCATTTAATGTGCTTGTTCGCGAGCTCAAGGGACTATGTCTCGATGTTGAGCTGCTTGGTCGCGCGGACAATGGAAATTATGTTCCTGTCGAAGAACTTCGAGCGCAAAGACGCAAGCAACAGGAAGAAGAGGAAGCAAACGCTTAAGTCATTCTTCGATTAAACATCAATACTATGTCTCGTGATACACTACATTCAATGGATTTCGACGCGCTTCTCTTGCGCGTTGCATCTCCAGAAACTATCAGGCAGTGGTCATATGGTGAAATTTCAAAACCAGAAACCATTAACTACCGAACTCAGCGTGCTGAAAAGGGTGGACTTTTTGCAGAAGAAATTTTTGGGCCTACCAAGGATTGGGAATGTTATTGTGGAAAGTATAAAAAGATTCGATACAAGGGGATTGTTTGTGATAAGTGTGGAGTAGAAGTTACCAATTCACTTGTACGTCGTGAACGTATGGGTCATATTGAACTGGCAAGTCCGGTTTCACATATATGGTTTCTTCGATCTATCCCAAGTAAAGTTGGTTTGGTCCTTGACCTCTCAATTCAGGCACTGGAAAAAGTTATTTACTTTGCTGCTTTTATCATCACGCAGGTAGATGAAGAAGGGGTTGCACAAGTAACGTCGCAGCTCAAGGAAGAGTACAAGCAAAAAGTAAAACAGATTGAAAATGAATTCAAGCAAAAGCTTGCCAATGCTGAAAAAAATGGCGCAAGCAAAACAGAGCTTGGTGAGCTTGATAAAGCCAAGGCAGAAAAACTTGCCGCTCTCGAAGAGGACTTTAAGGATGCAGAGGGTGAACTCAAGGATCTTCACATGATGAACATCATTTCAGAAAATAGATACCAGGAGCTCTCAATGCGTTTTGGTCATTTGTTTGATGCCGGGATTGGTGCTCAGGCAGTGCGACTTCTTTTGGAGAAGCTCAATTTGCCACAGACAATTGAAAATCTTGAGGTGCTGATAAAAAAGAGCAAGGGGTCAAAGCGTGAACGTATGATTCGTCGTGCAAAGCTTTTGACCAGTCTTGAAAAGAATGAAATTCGTCCAGAATGGATGATCCTCAATGCTATTCCGGTTGTTCCACCAGAACTTCGTCCAATGGTGGCACTTGATGGTGGGCGTTTTGCGACATCAGACCTCAATGACCTCTATCGTCGTGTGATCAATCGTAACAATCGTCTCAAAAGACTTTTGGATCTTCATGCACCGGAAGTTATTTGTCGTAATGAACGTAGAATGCTTCAAGAAGCCGTGGATGCGCTTATTGATAACTCTGCACGCAGTTCAAAGACGGTTACCGCATCAACAGGACAAAAGAGACAACTTCGCTCATTGGCTGATATCCTCAAGGGAAAGCAAGGACGCTTTCGTCAGAATCTTTTGGGAAAGCGTGTTGACTACTCTGGGCGTTCGGTTATCGTGGTTGGTCCAAAGCTTAAGATTGATGAGTGTGGACTTCCAAAGATGATGGCACTCGAGCTTTTTAAGCCGTTTGTCATGTCTGAAATTATCAAGCGTGAACTCGCGCACAACGTGCGAAGTGCTTCTCGCTTTATTGAAACCAATGCACCAGAAGTGTGGGATATTTTGGAAGAAGTGACTCAAAACACTCGTGTTCTCTTGAACCGTGCTCCTACTCTTCACCGTTTGGGAATTCAGGCATTCCGTCCAAAGCTTATCGAAGGAAAGGCTATTCAGTTGCACCCTCTTGCCTGTGCAGGGTTTAACGCTGACTTCGATGGAGACCAAATGGCGGTTCATGTGCCACTAACCGAAGAAGCAAAATGGGAGGCTGAAAATCTCATGGCATGTGAAAAGAATATTTTGAAGCCTGCGACCGGTTCATCTATCAAGACTCCTCAACAAGATATTACTTTGGGATGTTACTACATCACCAAGTACGCCGAAAGTGATACTGGTGAAGTGAAGAAATATTTCTCAAATATCACTGAAGCAAAATTTGCTTACAAAAAGAGAATTATCGGACTCAAGGAGCGTATCAAGGTACGATTCGATGACCTTTCCAAATTTGAGCAAGGACAGAGTCACATTGTAGAAACCAGCATTGGAAGAATTTTCTTTAATGAAGTGCTTCCAGAGAAATTTCCATTTTACAATGAAGCGATTACCAAGAAAACACTTGGACAGATTGTTGACTTGGCGCTTGAAATTTATGGACAAGAAGGTGCTGCGCGCGTACTTGATAGCCTGAAAGATCTTGGATTTAAGTATGTGACTAAGTCTGGATATTCCATTGGTATTTCAAACTTTCGGGATATTCCTGGGAGAGTTGAACTTATCGAAGAAGCAGATGCTCAAGTACAAACCGTAGAAGAACAATATGAACAAGGGTTCCTTACCGACTCTGAGCGACACTCAAAGGTGCTCGAAATTTGGGCTGGTGTAAAGGACCGTCTCTATTCACAGACAAAGGGTGTGCTTGATAAGGATGCATCTGTGTTTGCCATGATCGATTCTGGTGCTCGTGGTTCACTCGGGCAGCTTGGACAAGTTGTCGCTATGAAAGGACTCGTGGCATCACCTTCAGGAGATATTATTGAGCTTCCAGTAAAAGGAAACTTTAAAGAAGGATTTTCTGTGCTTGAGTTCTTTATTTCTTCTCACGGTACCCGTAAGGGACTTACCGATACAGCGCTCCGTACGGCAAATGCCGGATACCTTACTCGTCGTTTGGTAGACGTTGCGCAGGATGTGGTGGTCTGTGAAGATGATTGTGGTGATACTGAGGGTGTTATCATTACCAAAGAGCAGTCACAAAAGATGGGGCAAAAGCTTTCTGATCGCGTAATGGGACGATTTGTGGTGACCGGCATCAATGACGGAAAGCGAGTGTTGGTTGAAGCAGGAGAAGTCATTACCGAAGATATTGCTCGTCAGCTTGATAAACTGGATCTTGATGAAATTCATGCACGCAGTGTGTACACCTGTCGTCTTCCAAAGGGAGTGTGTGTGAAGTGTTATGGATACGATCTTTGTTACAACCAGATAGCGAAAAAAGGTGTGGCATCAGGAATTATTGCTGCGCAGTCAATTGGTGAGCCGGGAACCCAGCTTACCATGAGAACCTTCCACTTGGGAGGAGTTGCCGGAGGAGATATTACGCAGGGTCTGCCACGTGTAGAAGAACTTTTCGAAGCACGAAAGCCTAAGCGCAAAGCTGTCCTGACCGAAGTTGCCGGTACAGTAGAAATTGAAGACGCCGATGGAAAAGTGATTACTTCACCAACCGGAAGAAAGATTTTTGAGGGACGTCGAGGTCAGAAGATTATCAAGGTGCACTTTGAAGGAATGGACGAACTTGAACACAAAGTAAAGCGTGGTGATGATTTGCAAGTTGTTGATGGTGATAAGGTCAAAAAAGATCAAACCATCCTCGTTCGTGGTTCTTCTGGTGAAGCGGTCAAGGCAAAGTATTCAGGAACCATTCGAATTGATGGAAAACTTGTTTATCTTGCATACGAAGGAAAGAAAACCAAGGAGTACATTATTCCTGTTGGTTACAAGATTCTCGTCAAAGAAGGAGAGGCTATTGAAAAAGGACAACAGCTTACTGAAGGAAGTGTTGAGCTCAATGAGCTGTATGAACTTCGTGGGCGTGTTGCTGTTCAGACATACATCCTAGAAGAAATTCAGAGCATCTATGCGTCGCAGGGTCAAAGACTCAATGATAAACATATTGAGGTTATCATTAAGCAGATGTTCTCTCGTGTGTATGTGGAAGACCCAGGGGATACGGATTTGATTCCTGGTGAAGTCGTCGAAAGGACACAACTCCTCGTTGCAAACGCTCAGGTGAAAAAAGACGGTAAGAAAGAAGCAATAGGACGCGAACTTTTCCTTGGAATTTCTAAGGTTGCGCTTTCAACACAGAGCTTCCTTTCAGCGGCATCTTTTCAAGAGACTTCGAAGGTACTCATCAACGCTGCCATTACTGGTAAGGTTGATTACCTCGATGGACTCAAGGAAAATGTCATCATCGGACGCCTTATCCCTGTTGGAACAGGATTTAAGGAGTAAACGATATTACAGTTATCAAAAGAGCAAGGCACTGGCCTTGCTCTTTTTTGTAGGTAATTAGTTGTCTAGTTTTCGTAAATAATCGTCGAAGGACATCCTTCACCAAGACAAATCTTTCGTGTTTTACATTCGTTTTCATCAATTTGACCATCACAATTGTTATCAGCTCCATCGGCGCAGATTTCATTGGCACCAGGGAAACTCATTTTATATGAGTCGTCACAATCTCTTGGACCACATTGTCCCCCTTCTACGTTATAGCCATCCCCATCGGTATCAGTACATACGAGGTTTCCGCGTGATGGAGGGACAGGTGTGGCAATAGTTTTATTTGCCTCTGGAAGAGAGAGCTCAAATGGGCCGCTTAGGTCGATAGTACCAGGCGCAACACCATATCCTATAGTAAGGGAACTATCCTCCAAAATCGCCGCATCACGGATATAGCTTGGAAGTTCGCTTTGGTATGCGTACAGTTTTCCGTTACGAATTTTGAAGATTTGAGATCCTCGTTTGATAAATTGACCATTGTGGAGGGCATTGAGCTTAACGTTTGAAGGTGTGTATCCACCAAAAAAGGTATCATTGACGTCGCGTACCTTTGATCCCCAGTTATCTCCATAGAATTTTTTGGCTGACGCTTCATCTTCAATTTTTCGAAGTTCACCACCTTCAAGTACAGCATAGACATCATTTGAAACAACACGCTTTACGAGTCTGGTTCCAGGACGGTAGTACATGGGGCCACCAAGGGACTTGTAGACAAGGCAACTTGGATCAATTTCACGAACTGCTGAAAAGTCATCTCCATACCATGATCGGTACACGTCTTGTGTAGGAAAGAAATACAATTTGTCATCGAGACCGAGGACATACACTGCGGTATGACCATAGGGGCTTAGGAGCTCACCTGCATACATGGTGCAGTTTGCGGCGTGGCTTTCTTGCGGAGATGCAAGCACCATAGCGAAGAGGGTTATGAGGCCCACAATCGCTGAAAAAAGTGTTTTTTTCATAATTAAGGGTTTAGTGTCTATAGAGTTATTGTACCGAAAACCAGGGAAAAGACAAGGCTTGATGACAATATGGAAAAATGATAGGATGAAGGTAATTAACGTTTTCTTGTATGTCTGGTCACAGTAAATGGCACAAAATTCAAAACAAAAAGGGGAAAAACGACAAAGCGCGAAGCGCAGCTTTTACTAAGCTGCTTAATGGGGTAACGATCGCAGCTCAGCAAGGTGGGGGAGATGTCGACATGAACTTTGCTCTTCGTTTGGCCGTGCAAAAAGCTAAGGCAGGAAATGTTCCAAAAGATAACATCGATCGAGCCATAAAACGTGGTACCGGTGAGTCAAGCGATGGGGTGGTGTTTGAAGAAGGACTCTATGAAGGATTTGGACCAGGTGGGGTGGCGATGCTGGTAGAAACGCTTACCGATAATGCGAATCGTACTATTACGGAAGTCAAAACCGCCTTTACCAAAAATGGTGGATCATTTGGTTCGAGTGGGAGCGTCAGTTGGCAGTTTGAACATTTGGGGGTTATTACCGTGCCTCTTAATGCACTTGTCGAAAAAAACGTTTCAAAGGATGATTTTGAGCTTGCTATGATGGATGCTGGTATGACTGATTTGCAAGAAGATGATCAGTACTTGGTGCTCAAATGTCACAAAGAGGATTTCCATAAATTGTCTGAGGCTGTTGCAGGATATGGGATTGAACCAGAAGATTCTGGGCTCGCATGGGTCGCCAAAGAGCCTATTGATGTTGATGATGAAACGATGGAAAAGATGGGGAAACTCTATGAAGTGTTGGATGAAAGTGACGATGTGAGAGAGATTTATACGAATTTGCGTTAGACTCATCTGAACGTACAAATATGCAAACATTTAAACGAGGTGTGTTTCTGTGTTGCATGTTAAATTGTTTGTATGATAATTTTGGGTATTGATCCGGGCTTTGGCCGAGTAGGTTGGGGTGTGGTTGAAAAAATAAATGGAAATTGGACTCATGTTGCCCATGGGTGCATTGAGACATTTCAGGACAAGACTTTTTTGGAGCGTCTTGAGCAAGTGAGTGAGCAGCTTCGGCAGGTTATTGAGAAGTATAAGCCCGACCATAGCGCTGTAGAAGAGCTCTTTTTTTCTAAAAATGCCAAGACTGTGATAGATGTCGCGCAGGCTCGAGGCGTGATTATGCTTACTATTAACCAGCAGGGAATTCCTATTATGGAATTAACTCCATTGCAGGTAAAGCAGGCAATCGTGGGATATGGACGCGCTGAAAAGACGCAGGTGCAAAAAATGCTGAAAATTCTTTTACAATTAGAGAAAATTCCCAAACAAGACGATGCCGCGGATGCTTTGGCCGTTGCCATGGCTTGTGCGAGCCAAATAAACTTTCAAAAAAAGGTAAATGGGTAAGCCGTACATAGTTTTTTTGCTAAAATAGGGCAAAAACACACGATACGAGCTTGACAAAATATACTGCCCATGATACACTTGCTTTGTTAAATCTTTCCCGACTCAGTCGGGAACCGGACCTTGTATGGACATGCCCGTCTTGTGCCCGGTAAATACCATGCATGCTATGCTTACCAAGCAGAAAAAACAAAAGGTGATTAAAAAGCACCAAACCCACGAAGGAGATACTGGATCATCAGAGGTTCAGATTGCTATTTTGAGCGCTGAGATTCGTGAACTTGCGGGCCACCTCAAGCTTCATCACAAGGATCATTCTTCACGAAGAGGGCTTCTTCGAAAGAT
>JACKFN010000013.1 GCA_020632445.1 Candidatus Nomurabacteria bacterium
TTCATATACGCAGGAAGTGCGTATATGAACGAGTTATACGTCATTGTCATTTTTTAACCACATTTAATTTCAATAACCATGTTCAAAATAGGTGTATTCGCGATTATTTTCGATGAAGAGGGGTGCGTTTTGCTTTGTCATAGAAACGATTATGATCTTTGGAATCTTCCGGGGGGTGGTCTTGAGGTTGATGAAACACCAGAGGATGGTGTTGTTAGAGAAGTCCTCGAAGAAACCGGGCTAGAGGTTGAGGTAGACCGCCTCACTGGTGTCTATACAAAAGTCGGAAAAAATGAGTTAGTTTTTTCTTTTCTATGTCGCATTAAAGGAGGCCGCCTCAAGACCACGGACGAAGCTGACAAAGTTGAATACTTTTCCGTAGATCAGATTCCAAAGAATACATCCCCAAAGCAGGTGCAAAGAATAAAAGATTATCTTGAAACCCCTGACAAAACGCTATTCAAAATCCAAACTGGTGCATCTTCCATTGAGCTTATTAAACAGGGTAAACTATAAAAAATGACAACGACGTATAACACTGGATATGCGGTTCCGCTTCGCTCCACCCATATTGCTATCGCAACATCGCATATCCAGAAACGTTGTATGAAATACATATTTTCCTTTTGGGGCTATCGCCCAGCTCTTAAAAAGAATCCGATTTGATGTTTTAAAAGAAAATGAAGCAATAACCGTATGGAATTCAAAACACTCGTAAGTGTACTGATACCCGACCAAAACGGAAACATTCTCCTGGTCAATGAAAAAAAAGAATTCATGTTCGATAAACTCAACCTGCCGGGTGGACACATTGAGCTTGGAGAGTCACTCATCGAAGGTGCAAAAAGAGAAGCTATGGAAGAAGTCCAGGTGGAAGTAGAGATCCAAGGACTCCTCGGTATCTATGAACGTTTTGAACCCAATCACTACACGCACTTTATTTTTCAAGGTAAGATCGTAAACGGAACTCCAACTGCCAATACCAATGAAATCAAAGATGTCGCTTGGCACCCAATTGAAGACATTAATAACTACTCAGATGAGCAATGTGTTGCAAAAGGAAAGCTTCTGAGCGCAGTAAGTAGGTACGTGCAAGGAAAACTTGGCAGCCTAGACCAAATCATTGATGATAATCAGTAACATGCAGAACGAAAAATACACAACCTGGCCCAAAACTCTCCTCTCCATAGCAGGACTCACCGTTGTTATTTACCTTGGTGTGGGATTTGTTTTGTTCATCATTGCAGCGCTTTTGGAAAGCTATGGAATTCTTCCTGATCACTACAGTGCGACGGGTTTCACCAAATATGCCATGCTCATACTTCAATTTGTTGGAGAATACTTCTTTTTGATCAGTCTTGTTATTGCCACAATACTCCATCGACACATTACTCAAAAAAAGATAGAGAAAATCTCAACTCCACTTTCAGGAGAAAACATTTCATTTAGACCACTATCGATCAAAGATCTGCCACGACTGCACAAATGGCTCCTCTCTGCTCATGTTAGTAAGTGGTATGATAACGGTAGACAAACATTTGAAGAAATCCAAAAAAAGTATACTCCTCGCATAAATGGCGACGAACCAACTTCCTGCTTTCAAATTTTGTACAAAGATATTCCAATTGGGCAAATTCAAATGTACAAAATAAATGACTATCCAGACTACAAGCAATCACTTAGCATCAGTGAAAATGCTGCTGGAATTGATTTGTTTATTGGTGAAAAGAAATATCAACATAGAGGCCTCGGAAAACATATTATCAGCAAATTTCTTCATGACTATGTGTTTAACCAACTTGATGTCGAATGCTGTGTTATTGGTCCAGAACCAAACAACATAGCGGCAATAAAGGCATACCAAAAAGTCGGTTTTGAATACCTCAAAACAATTACCAATCCGGACGGAGAAAAAGAATACATAATGAAGCTCTCAAAATGAAACTCGCAACCCTTTGCTATCTCCAAAAGGACGGCAAGACCCTCATGATTCATCGCAACAAAAAAAGTAATGACATGCACAGGGATCTCTACAATGGTATTGGAGGAAAACTTGAAGACGGCGAAAGTCCTGAGGACTGTGCTATTCGTGAAATACACGAAGAAACAGGCCTAACAGTAACACATCCCACGCTCAAAGGCATGCTCACCTTTCCAGCCCATGGCAGCCGCGAAAGCTGGTATGTGTTTGTATTTGTGGCAAACGAGTTTTCCGGCAACCTCATCGATCCATCAGAAGGGACGCTCAAATGGATAGACAATGGCACACTTGCTACCCTTCCACTCAACGCTGGTGACTACATTTTTATGCCATATCTTCAAAAAAGTGGTATATTTAGCGGAAAATTTGTCTACGACTAACATGAGCAACTGGTAGACTATACTATTGTGGTATACTGATGGGCACAGATAGCACGAGGTTATCCACACCGCACATGACCCAGCAAGAAATCATCGAAAAACTCTCAGACAAAACCACCTCCCTGATCGAGGTGTATTTAGAGCTCCAACAGCATTTTGAGAAAAAATATGGCACCGATACCGTCGTAGTGATGGAAGTTGGATCTTTTTTTGAAGTCTATGGTGTAGACAATGAAAAAGAAAAAATCGGCAAACCAAAAGAAATCGCACAGCTTCTCAACCTGCAACTGACCAGAAAAAACAAGACCATTGCCACCAACAATGCCAAAAATCCTCTGCTCGCAGGCTTCCCAACCGCATCATTTCAACGCTACATGAACCGCCTGCTGCAAGAAGAAAAATATACCATTGTCCTGATCCGACAAAAAGGCGTTCCACCAAACGTCACTCGCTACATCGATACCATACTCTCTCCGGGTGTGCATTTTGATTTTTCGAGCAAGAAAAGCAGCAACTTTCTCACCTCGCTCGTGATGGAACAATCACAAAAAATCTTTTCTGTCGGTTACAGCAATGTCGATGTCACCACCGGAAAAACCCATATCCAAGAAATTCACGGCACGCAAGATGATCCGACCTATGCCCTTGATGGAATTTTCAAACTCTTGCAGACTTTTCCCACCAAAGAAGTTATCATACAAACAACCGAAGATATTGACCTTGAAATCCTCAGAAACTATCTTGAGCTTCCAGAAAACTGTATTCGGCTCCAACAAAAAAGACACCCCATCCACTACCAAAATGAAATCCTTGGACGCGCTTTTACGATTGAATCGTTCATGACCGCCGTAGAATACCTATCCCTGGAAAGACGTCCTCTGGCATCGCAGGCACTTTCCAGCCTCATCGAATTTGTCATAGAGCATGACGTAGATCTGACTGAGCGCCTGTGCAAGCCACAAGAACTCAGTGACTCTGGATTTTTGTATCTTGGAAATAACCCGCTTGAGCAACTTGATATCCTCTCGAGTGAGCAACACGACACCAGCCTGATTTCCCTTTTCAACAATACCACGAGCGCCCTGGGAAGTCGGCTCTTTGTACAGCGCATCACCTGTCCGATTACTGATCCATACACCCTCAAAGAGCGTTACGATCTCTGTGATGCCGTATCAGACCAAAGCGATGATATTTCACGCAAACTTTCCTGCGTCTATGACCTTGAACGCATTTTACGCCGCATCAAACTTTCTCGTCTGCACCCTTTTGAAGTCAATTACCTGCACGATTCGCTTGAAGCTGCCTATGATATCTTGGAAATGCTGGAATCATCCAGCGGTCTTCCACTGCTTACACAGTTTCAAAAACACAAAGACGAACTCGCCCAATGCCTCGAAGGATTACGTAAGACCTTTGACCTCGATGCTACCACCAAGACACATTTTTATGGAATCGAAGGAAGCCTGTTTCAAATTGGTTTTGACAAGGCTCTCGATGAGCTCGTAAGTGAGCAAACACAAATCGAAAATGAACTGGAACTGGTCCGCACAAAATTCCTCGAGCTCCTAGAAAAAAAAACCGGAAAATATGAAGCCAGTTTTGTACAGATCAAACAACTCGACAAAGAAGGCCATCACCTGAGCATTACCAAGAGTCGTTTTTCGCTCATCGAAGATGCACTTGAAAATCAATTTGTCTCTATTGGCGGCACGGTCTATGCGCTCACAGATTTTGACTATCGCCATCAGACGACGAATGTCAAAATAACCGCAAAGATCCTCTCTGATCTTTCGACGCAAATCGTCAGTGTCCAGACCAGACTTATCGCTCACACCAAACACCTGTTCAAAAAACAACTGCAGATCATCGACGAAAACTTTAGTGAAGTCATAGAAAACTGCTCACACTTTTTGGCGCAAATTGATGTTGCCAATACGACAGCGCGCAATGCCAAGCAATTTCGACTCACACGTCCACAAATACTTCCAAAACAGTATTCATTTTTGCAAGCAGAAAAACTGCGCCATCCACTGGTCGAAGCACGCGAAGAAAACGGTATTTATGTCCCAAATACTATTTGCATTGGAGACGAACCATCTCACATGGAATCACTTTTTGAGCAAGGAACCAAAGGAATTCTTCTGTATGGAATCAATTCCAGTGGAAAATCTTCTTTGATGAAAAGCATCGGAATTGCCATACTGCTCGCCCAGTCCGGTATGTATGTACCCGCGCAAAAGCTTATCTTCTCTCCGTATGAACAGCTCTTTACGCGTATCAAATCCAAAGATGACTTTCAAAAAGGCCTTTCTTCATTTGCGGTAGAGATGACAGAAATGAAAAATATCTTTAACCGTTCTACTGCCAAGAGCCTTATTCTTGGAGATGAAATCAGCCGTGGAACTGAAATGCTTTCTTCACTTGCTATTATCACTGCATCAATAGAAAGACTCAGTGAAATTGACGCGCAATTTGTGCTCACTACGCACCTGCATCAACTTCCAAACATGGATGAAATCAAAAACCTTACAGGTATCAGCAGTGTGCATCTCGGAGTTTCGTTTGACAGCGAGCATGATCGATTGATTTTTGAACGCATCCTTCAGGTTGGCAGTGGAAGTAGCGTATATGGTCTTGAATTTGCCCAGTCACTCCACATGGATCCGGCATTCTTAAAAAAAGCTACTGCCATACGAAAAAAGCTTGCAGGAGAGTTGTCAGACATTGAACTGCTTACCGGCAAAAAAACCAGCTCATACAACAAAGGGGTGTTTGTCACCACATGTTCCATATGTCATAATGATTGTGATGAAGTCCACCATATTACTCCCCAACACCTTGCGGATGAAGATGGCAACCTCAAACACTTCCACAAAGATCACAAGTACAACCTTATCCCTTTATGTGAGTCCTGTCACCATGATGTACACTCTGGTAAACTCATCATAGAAGGATACATGATGACCAGTGACGGTCTGAAACTTCACTATGAATCAAAAAGCTAGTTGCGTTGCAACGCTACTCATTATTATTCACTTCATAAATATATGATTGAAGTAAACTACACGGCTGTTCTCGTGGCAGCCATCGTTGCCTATATCATAGGTGCACTCTGGTTTAGTCCAGTTCTCTTTGGAAAGCCGTGGATGAAACTGACAGGGAAAACAGACACTGACATGCAAGCTGCCAAGAAAAAGGGCATGAGCAAAACATATTTCTCACATTTTCTCACAACGCTCGTGACGGCATATGTTCTTTTCCATTTTGTCGCAGGATGGTATACCAGTCAGTCTGAACTTACAGCGACAGCCATAGGCCTTCAAACTGGATTTTGGCTTTGGCTTGGTCTACTTGCGACTACGCAGCTATCTCCAGTATTTTGGAACGGGAAACCATGGAAACTCTACTGGATTGAAACAAGCTATAACCTCGTATCTTTGCTACTGATGGGACTGATCATCGGTATGTGGCTCTAAATAAACACCCAAAAGACCGTCCTATGGCGGTTTTTTGATATCTGGTATACTATTTTATATATGCTCAGCAAGATCAAACAAGAGCTTGAAAAGCGCTCACAAGAGCAAAAAAAAGCATCTCCGGCAAGGTATTGGTTTTTTCATACCATGGTTCTGCTGAGTTTACTCGCCTCTATCTATCTCTACTACCAGCAAATCCCGCTAGTGATCCGGCTCAATGAACTCCAACAACGATTTTTTAACTGGGGATCATCGCCAACCAGCTATCTCTACGACAAATATGTCCCCTTACTCTCGCTTTTAGTACTCTTTTTGTGTTTTCTCATACCACTGGCTGTGCTCAGACTCCTCGTTGAATACTACCAGAAAAAAGAAAAAACGGTATGACACACACCAACATCATCCTCTTGGGAGCATTTATTGGTTTTTTCCTGGAATCTCTTCTGTTGTCATATCGTTTTTTCGATATCAAAAAACTGATCCTCACTATCGCCATCGCACTCCTGCTCTTTTTGATCAGCCCAACCGATCAACGCTCTAGTATTCCCTGGAACAACTTACCACTTGCATTAATCGGCTACGCACTTGGATTTGCTATCGTTTATAGGAAAGAGCTCCTTCCAGTGATTAGCGAATATTCTGTATTTGCGCAAACGCTTTTCTTTTGGCTTGGTTGGTATTATTTTACATATGATTTTGTCTGGAAAACTGCAATAGCGGGACTAGGATTGGTCCCTACTCTCCTGGTTGTTTTTACGCTTATCCGAAAAAAGCCTCTTTCCAAAAATGAAAATATTGTGCTCTATGGCTGGTTTATGCTCGCAGGCCTTTCTCTTATCCTCTTTCAAATTCCCCTGTGGACACAAAGTATGCATCTCTCATCAATGGCTTTTTACGAAGCAGTCATTGCCGGAATGCTCGTATTTTATGTTGCCTTGCAGTCTGTGTATGTACTCATGTTTGTCCCGCCACCAGCGCATAGACCATCTCTAAGAAGGCAGTGGAAACAGCACATCGAAACTGCCTCATTAAAATTTTTGACAATCCAATCAAAGGCACTCCACATTATCATTATTTTTGTCGTTTTTTTCTTGCTTACTTTCCTCAATGAACAATTTCACCTTCTTGCTCGTCATGTCTTTTTTAACCTGATGATCATAGGATCACTACCGATACTCTCATACCAAAAAATATCTTCAACCAACTAATATGTACGAACTCATCACTGTATCAGTCCTTGTTGGTGCGGTCATCATTGACCCAACCCTGCGAAAGCTTTTTTTTCGCCAAAAAACGCCAATACTCCAAAAGCATGGTTTGACGCCGCATATCCCCTACTTTGATTTTCTCAGAGGGCTTGCTATGATCGCCGTCGTACTCATCCACGTGGTCTATTTTTATAATGAATATTTGCCAGATCAAATAAATACCCCGATGTTAACCCTCAATAATCTTTCACGATTTGCCATCCCTTTCTTTTTTATTACCTCTGGAATACTCCTGACTCCCATTGCCACAGGGTCAAGGCCCTATCTTCACTTCATAAAAAAGAAACTTTGGAAACTCATTCCGCCTTACCTGCTATGCTGTATTGCCATTGCACTCTATCACGACTTTAACCTCCACGATACTTTGCTCGGAACCATTCGTGGATCACTGGCTGTTCCCTACTATTTTCTCATTGCCCTGTTTCAGCTTTACCTCATATATCCTTTCGTGCTTCACTTCAAAAAATCCCCCTGGCTCTTGCCCATCTCTCTGCTAATTACCTTGGTATGCTACGCATGGCCAGTGCTGTGGGCTCCGTTCACCATCCCCTTTGCTGGCAGGTATTTCTTTTTCTTTGCTTTTGGAGTCAAACTACGAGAATTCTTTTTGAACAATAAAATTGAACAAAAAGAACTGCCGTATTGGGCAGCCCTTATTCTTTTGTACACAGCATTTGCTCTGGCACTTCCTGATATCTACTACAACGTACGAATCATCTATGGTGTAGCCCTCTTTTCACTGCTGATGATTCTCCAATCAAAAATATCTCTCGGAAATAAGCTTGCAGCGACCATTGCAAAATTTGGACAAAACAGCCTCTGGATTTACCTCACACACCTTGTAGTGGTCAAAGCTATTTTTTACACCATCCTTCCTCAGACAGTCACCTTCTCTATGGTCACCCTCATCAGCACTCTATCACTGACTCTTTCTTTTTTCATCGCAGCAATCATGCAAAAATGCTACCAAAAAGGTATCCGTTTAGTTTCCTGACATAATTATCTGAACAAACTCTTCTCCTTTTTCCCGAGTCAACTGTTTGCTATTTGTTTCCAGATTTAGTCGCAAAACAGGCTCAGTGTTACTTTGACGTAAGCTCACCCATCCCCAGTCAAACCTCATCCACAGACCATCCAAGTGCGATACTTCCAAAGCTTGCTCGCTATACTTTTGCTCTATAACCGCTAACACACCGTTCTTGTCTTTCACTTCGAAATTCATCTCACCAGAATGAACATACTTGGACAAAGGTGCCACAAGCTGCGAAAGCGACTTATCACTTTCACTCAGCATTTGTAAAAAATACAACAAACATAAATCTGTTGACTCCATGTTGTACATGCTTCCAAAATACACATGCAGTGAAAGCTCGCTCGCGAACACCGCGCCAACTTTTCTCATCATCCCTTTGATAAGCGCATGCCCAACCATACATTTTTCCGTGGTTGCACCTCCCTGCTCCCATATTTCAGGAATAATCTGACTCGAACGCAGGTCATAAAGCATATGAGCACCAGGCTGTGACTCCAAGATTTTTTGACCGAGCAATGCTCCAACAAAGGAAGCATCCACCACATTTCCCTTCTCATCCACCAAACCAATCCGATCGGCATCACCGTCAAGGGCAAAACCAAAATCCGCTCCAACTTCTACGACTTTTTTTTGTAGATCCTCAAGTGTTTCTACCTTGATTGGATTGGCTTCATGATTGGGAAAGGTACCATCTGGCTCAATGTACAAATATTCTACTTCCACGGGAAGCCTCTTGATCCAATGTGGAAGCACAGCCCCGGCCATTCCATTTCCACCATCGATCACCACTTTGAGTGGCTTTATGGTATCAGGTGATACCAGCGAAAAAATCCTTTCAACATACGGCGCTTGCGCGTCAAAGGCTTCAGCTTGTGCAGGCGAATCTTCTACGGCAGACCAATTTGCCTCTACAACCAGTCGACGAATTTCATCCATCCCGGAATTCTTCCCGATTGGCATTCCATCACCCTGTGTTATCTTAAAGCCATTGTACTGGGCAGGATTGTGGCTTGCCGTGACCATGATTCCCCCAACATGCTCCTCAAAGTGCGCCACAGCAAAATTAAATACCGGTGTGGACGTCAAACCAATATTTCTGACATTGACCCCACTTTCCAAAAATGCTTGTTCAACTCGTTTGGCATAGTCCTGACTCGTTTTGCGCATATCATACCCAAGAACCAAGAACTTCCCATCCATATCTGTCCCCTTTTGCTTGAGGAATGCCACGAAGGCTTTCCCAATGCCATAGGCAAGCTCTGGTGAAAGTTCTGTTTCGACCAGTCCACGTATGTCATAGGCCTTAAAAATGTGCTCTGGAATTTGCATAGATTTAGCAGAATTTACTTTGACAAAAGTCTTTCCAGCAGTATATACTATGGGTACACAAATGACAATTCTATGGATCAATCAAAGCTGCTTGATAATTTTTCGAATCACCTCAAAAACGTTTTGGCCAGAAGTATCACCCTAGCCTCAACCATGCACCACAAACATGTCGAGCCCGTTCACATGTTTTTGTCTATTAGCCAAGAAAATGGGTCTATCGCATTTGAAATCCTCCAAAAAAATGAGATTCTCGAGAAAAAAATTATTGAGTGTCTTGAGGACAAAATTTCTATTGAACATGAAGAAAAATCAGACCAAAAAACCCTCCCCAATCTCTGCAACCAGGCAAAAAAAGTCATTGAAAAAGCCATGGTCTTGGCGTACAAAGAAGGTCATACCTATGTTGGCACGGAACATCTCCTCTTTGGACTTCTCTCTATCAAAGATGCAAACTTAAGCACTCTGATCAAAGCTTTGCGTATTGTCAAAAAAGACCTCCTTGCACAAATCGACCAAATTGTTCTGAGCACCAGTGCATTTCCCGAAGTGCAAGACATGGATGACATATCTACACCACTAACAGATATCACCGCTGCCCAATCACAACGTCCACTGTTTTCACAAACAAACAAGCAACAAACGCGCGACATCTTGGATGAGTTTACCGACGACCTCACTGACGAAGGAATACAACAAGATATTGACCCGGTTATTGGCAGGGATACAGAGATAGAGCGAGTTATTAATGTACTATGTCGAAGAACCAAAAATAACCCTATTCTTGTTGGTGAACCTGGCGTTGGAAAAACGGCCATTATTGAGGGACTCGCCAAACGAATTGCCGAAGGCAAGGTTCCTGATATACTTCTTGACAAACGCATCCTCACCCTTGATTTAGCACTGCTCATTTCAGGAACCATCTATCGAGGAGAATTTGAAGAGCGACTCAAAGCGATCATCGATGAAATTTCTGATGACCCTAATCTGATTCTTTTTATCGACGAAATCCATAACATCATTGGTGCCGGATCAAACAACGGAACCATGGATGCTGCCAACATCCTCAAACCAGCGCTTGCACGAGGAAAAATTCGCTGTATTGGTGCGACCACCTACGATGAATTCAAAAAGTACTTTTCTGGAGACCCCGCACTCGAAAGACGTTTTGAAAAAATACACGTACAGGAACCTTCCAAAGAGCAGGCATTTGCTATTTTGAAAGGAGTCAAAAAGTACTACGAAAACTATCACAAGGTTTCGGTAAGCGATGAAGCGCTCCAAACTGCCGTAGAACTTTCCGACAGGTATGTTCACAACAACTACCTTCCAGATAAGGCACTTGATCTGATTGATGAAACGTGCGCACACGTACGATCAAAACGAAAGATCTCAAAAAAACAGCGCGATATCAAAAAACTCAAAAAAGAACTTCATGCGCTCGAGAAACAAAAAGAAGAGCTCGCTCTCAAAGAAGAATTCAAGCTCGCCAGTGACGTGAAAACAGCGATTGAGGACAAACAAAAGGCCATAGATAAACTTGAAGCCAAACTCAAAGACCAAAAGCCCAAAGAAAAAATAGGAAGTGAAGATGTTATACATGTCCTTTCACAAAAAAGTGGCATTGATGCTGATATTTTGCGCCAGAATGCTCTCGACGGACTTACCAAAGCGAAAAAACGCATCCAAGAAGATCTTATCGGACAATTTGCTGCAGTCGAGAAGGCGTTTTCGTATCTCGAGATGGCAGCGCTTCGAAGTGCTGATCGCGAAAAACCCCTTGCCTCTCTGCTTTTGGTTGGTCCAAGTGGTGTGGGAAAAACCTATTTCGCCAAACTTCTTGCTAAGCATCTTCACCAAAACAAACAGGCACTCATCAAGCTTGATATGAGTGAATTTTCAGAAAGCCATGGTGTCTCAAAACTCTTGGGTTCTCCTGCCGGATATGTTGGATTCAAAGAACGCAACCCAATCCTCGAAAAAATTCAGCACAATCCGTATAGCGTGATTGTTTTTGATGAAATCGACAAGGCGCATCCTGACATGCTCAAACTCCTCTATCAAGTTCTTGATGAAGGAGTCCTCACAGACTCTCAAGGCAAAAAAATCCGATTCAACAATGCAACCATTATCCTCACAACCAATACCGGAGAACAATTATACGACTCCATGGGTATAGGTTTTGAATCACAGACAAAGTCCAATGCATCTGCGCTCGAAAAACGTATTGTTCAGCATATCAAGGACCAATGGGGAAATGCACTGGTCGCGCGACTCGACGCCATCATTCCTTTTTCCAAACTTTCCAAGGAAGACTTATCAGCCATTGCCCAAAAACGAATCAAACTGCTCCTTGATGATATTGAGCAAAGACACAAAGTTAATATTGCTCTTGATAAAAAAGCTCAAGAAATACTGATCGAACAGGCGCTTTCACTCAAAAATGGAGCCAGAAGTATTGAAGATATCATTGAGAAAGAAATACTTCATGCAGCAAAAAACGCTCTACATTCCAAAAAAGTAGATCCAAAGCACACCCTGACATACGAAAAAAATTCGTTTATTCTCAAGTAATATGAACAACTTTGCGGCAAAATTGTCTTCCGAGACCGCAAAAATGCGCAATCAGGTCCCTGACCATGTGCGTCAAAAACAGATACTCGAAGAACTTGCACACTACAAACGAAAACTGCAAGAAGTTTTGATACAAAAAGATGAAGTCCAAGCACTAAGCATTCAAGACAAGCTCATCAAAATTCATGGAGAACTGGTGGCGCTTAATGTAGCGAGAATCGAAAAACGATATGGATTTGTTTCCCCTACCATATTACAAAAAATGATTGCAGACTATACCCAAGACTGTTATGCACTGGCAATGAAAGTAGATTCACAGCTCTATGAGTAATGCAGCAAGGCTCACAAAAGTAAAAAATCGTTTTGGAAGTGCAATTCGAGGAGCG
The DNA here is from genome assembly GCA_020632445.1 of Candidatus Nomurabacteria bacterium. GTDB lineage: Bacteria > Patescibacteriota > Patescibacteriia > Magasanikbacterales > UBA922 > 1-14-0-20-39-34. The sequence continues at coordinate 12,425 of JACKFN010000013.1, forward strand.
CTTATTTCGGCTGCCGCAACCATGGGAGCGTCTGACCTATCAGAAAGTCAAGTGAACGCCTTTGTCGACCAAGTTGAATCCAAAATTTTTGACAATATTGAAGATACACTTGCGCAAAAGGTACAAGAACGAGCAACCAATATCGATGAATTTGCTCAGCAAGCCGCACAGCAGGCACAAGACATTGCCGCAGC
>JACKFN010000014.1 GCA_020632445.1 Candidatus Nomurabacteria bacterium
GTCGGGCTCGGGCGCCTCGTCGTCGGGCTCGTCACCATCGAAGAGGCACTCCTGCTCGTCCAGACCCAGGAGCGCCAGCAGGGCCGCGAGCGCGGACCAGAACCGGTCGTAGAGGCGCTCGGGAACACGAAGAACGATATTGCGCACTGCGCTTCCTCACTTTCACTCTGTCACGCTTCCGCTGTGACAGTTGCCGTTTGTGCCTATCCAAGGCACGCGTTGTGACCACACCTGCGCATTCTCGGTTACGCTAGGCAAATCCATCCTACCATGAAGCTTGCCTATTCTCAAGGGAAGCCCGTGGATAACTGTTTCTCCTTGAAAATAACCTTTACCTATGATATATTTCCTCCATACTTTGCGGGCCAGTGGTGGAATCGGTATACACGAGGGACTTAAAATCCCTTGGTCTTTGACCGTGCGGGTTCAAGTCCCGCCTGGCCCACATTTCAGGATCGGAGGCGCTTTCGATATGATCGAGAGCGCCTCTTTTTCTTTACAACAACTTCACTGTGTGATTAAATGCACCTACTATGGATAAACTTATACTCAAGGACTGCGCATTTAAGGCATACATAGGTGTCCCAGATCATGAACGTGCCAAAAAACAAACCATACTCATATCTTTCATTGGTTACTGTGACACCAAAAAATCTGCACAAACAGATTCAATTTCTGATACAGTTGACTACTTTGCAATACATCAAGAAATGTCGACAGTCATAAAAAGCGGGCCAGTGCGTCTTGCCGAAAAACTTGCACAAAACATCATCGACGTCCTTTTTGAGAAATTCCCCCTTATGAAAATCACCATAACCATCAAAAAAACTGAACCCATGAAAAAACTGAAAGTCGGTTGGTGTGGTGTGGAAATCAGCAGAAAACGTGTAAAATAGATGCCTTGCACGTTTTTTCTCGCAGGTGTATAGTAGATATATAACCGGCAAACATATGATCGTCAAAGACATCATGACAACAGAATTCGTCTCACTGTCTCCCAAGACTCATTTCTTTGAGGCGGCCAAACTTTTGCTTGACCATCATGTTAGTGGTGCACCGGTTATCGACGACACTGGAACGCTTGTAGGAGTACTTTCAGAAAAGGACTTATTTAGAGCGCTCTACCCGAGTTACAAAGAATTTTATTTACAACCGGATCAATACATCTCACATGAAGGCCTTCGAGAATCCCTCAGTGACGCTATGGACAAGTCCGTAGAGCAGATCATGTCCAAAAGACTTATCACCACACACCCAGGCGGATCCATTCTCAAAATCGGGGGTCTCATGGTAGCGACAGGGATTCATCGTGTACCTGTGGTAAAGGACGAAAAAGTTGTTGGTATGGTCTCGCGCGGAGACGTCTACAGGGCTATATTGCAGCAAGATTTCAATCTCTACAGTGAACTTGATTAGTGATATACGAAAACACAGACGCACAGTCTGTTTTATTATCGAAAAAATATGAATACTCTCAAGCACATTGCCATCATCATGGATGGGAATAGACGTTGGGCAACCAAGCGCGGACTCCCAAAAATCGTTGGTCACACCAAAGGCGCTGACAACCTTGAGACCATAGCGCGCGCTTGTATAGAAAACCATATCCCCTTCCTGACCGTTTATGCGCTCTCCACAGAAAATCTCAAAAATAGAACCAAAGGAGAAATAAATCATTTGATGAAGCTCATCGAAAAATTTGCAAAAAGACTTCCTGAGTTTGAAAAACATGGAATCCGCATCAATACCATAGGAGATCTCTCAGGGCTACCCGGAGGAACACAAACAACGCTTAAACAACTTGAGAAGGACACTTCGTCATTTAAAAGTCTAACACTTACGCTTGCGATAAACTACGGAGGCAGAAATGAAATCCTCCGAGCAATTCAAAAAATCAAAAATCTTAAATCTAAACTCATTGATGAACCTGAGTTCCAAAATTATCTTGACACCTATGACCTCCCGGAAGTGGATTTAATAATTCGAACAGGAGGTGATGTTCGTTTATCAAACTTTTTGCTCTGGCAGTCAGCCTATGCAGAGCTTTACTTTACCAAGACACAGTGGCCTGCATTTAAAGAACGTGAGCTCAAAAAAGCAATGGACTATTTTTATCAAGCCAAAAGAAATAGAGGGAAATAACTTTAACTTTAATCTCTGCATCGCAACGAACAGAAAGCCCCTTTCCAAACACAAAAGCACCGGAATAACCGATGCTTTTATTTTCCACGACAAGCTTTGTGGTTTGTTCTATTTTTTTCTGCCCCTATCCATGATACTCAAATCACACTCCTGGCACTCCCAGTAGATTCTCCGCCTGCCATCACCATACTCTCGAACAGAATCAACGGCTAAGGCCTTGTGGCAACGAGGACATTTCATGATTTCATTTGGAAGTTCCATAGTAATGCATTACCAGTCAAGTGTACCACCAACCTGGTACTCTGTCACACGAGTTTCAAAAAAGTTCTTTTCTTTGTTGAGGTCAATTGATTCACTCATCCACGGGAATGGGTTGGCTACATTATACTGCGTTGGAAGTCCTACACGAGAAAGACGTCTATCTGCAATGTACTCAATGTACTGACGAAAACCATCTGCATTCATACCAAAGATGCCTTTTGGAAATACCGTCGTCGCAAACTCAACTTCAAGTTCTACGGCTTCTTTGATATTCCCTATAATTCTTTTCTGAAACTCCGGTGTCCATAATTCTGGCTGTTCTTCTTTGATGGTGTTGATAACATTGATACCAAAGTTGAGATGTTGCGACTCGTCGCGCATGATATATTGAATCTGCTCAGCAGAACCCACCATTTTGTTTTGTCTGTGGAATCCAAGCACCACGGCAAATGCTGAGTAGAAGAAAATACCTTCAAGAATCAATGAAAAGATACAAACATTTTCCAAAAACTTTTGATCTGATTCAAAAGTCCCTGTTTTAAAGTGTTCATCAAAAATTCCTTCGTTAAATGAGAGAATAAATGATGCCTTGTCATAGATCGCATCCACCTCACGGTACATGTTGAAGATTTCCCCTTCCTCAAGCCCCAGACTTTCCACAATATATTGATATGCATGTGTGTGAATAGCCTCTTCATACGCTTGACGAAGCAAATACATACGACACTCAGGTGAGGTGATGTGCTTGTACATCGCAATAACAATGTTATTGGCGGCGATAGAGTCAGCTGTTGTAAAGAACCCGAGCACCGTCTTAAAAGCGCTTCGCTCGTCTGGTGTCAGTACATCATCGGCTTTCCACTGTTCGATATCATTTTGCATGGTAATCTCGGTAGGAAGCCAATGGTTCGCATTTCCGGTATTGTACGCATCCCACGCAAAGGTATGTCGCATTGGGTAGAGCTGAATCACATCAGCATCTGCGCCATTGATAATGCGTCTTTGATTAATATCTACTTTTTGATCAGTCTTTTGAATTGGCATAGTGTTTCACTTACAAATACTATTGGCAGGCTTCACAATCAGGGTCAGCAATCTTACAAAGCTTTACTCCCTGTGCGTTTTTCGCAACATCCTGAGGGTTAATACGATTTTGCTCTTTTTTATCCTTATTGATCATTGCCCCAACGGATGAGGTTGGCTGCTGCGTTTGAACCGTTACGACTTCTACGGTTTCTTGAACTTTCACCTGTGTCGCGGTTGCACTTTCATTTGAAACTCCAGAAGCACCGATCGTTCCTTTTGCCTCAGACTGACCACGTGTATGTGTCGAACCAAACTGTTGCGTTGCTACGGTTGATTTTTCCACTTGTGACTTTCCGAGAGTACGCAAATAGTAAGTCGTTTTGATTCCCAAACTCCACGCATACATATAGAGGTTTGAAAGTTCACGTCCTGAAGTTCCAGAAAAGAAAATATTGAGTGACTGACTCTGGTCAATCCACTTTCCACGATAGGCGGCTGCGCGTGCCAGCCAAGTCATATCAATTTCAAATGTTTCTTTAAATCGATCTTTGAGATCTTGAGGAATTTCACTAATCTGCTGGATACTTCCATCATAGTACTTCAATTTTCCAAGCATTTCTGCGTCCCACAGATTACGTTTTTTGAGTTCATCAACCAAGTATGGGTTCACAATGGTAAAATCTCCTGCCTGATTTGCCTTTACATAGATGTTCTTGTAAATAGGTTCAATGGTTGGAGTCGTACAAGAAATATTTGAAATGGTTGCGGTTGGAGCGCAGGCCATGGTATTGGAGTTACGCATTCCAAACTGTGCCACATGCTCACGCACCGGTGTCCAATCAAGTTTACTCTCACGTGAAACATCAATCTTTTCGCCACGCTCTTTTTCCAAAACATCCAATGTATCAATAGGGAAAATGCCACGATCCCACTTTGATCCCTTGAAGGTATCGTATGCCCCACGTTGCTTAGCAAGTTCGGAAGATGCCATAATAGCGTTGTAAGAGATTACCTCCATAGAGTAATCAGCAAACTGTACACACTCATCGCTATCAAAATTGATATTCATCTTGTACAACGCGTTCTGGAATCCCATCAGTCCAAGCCCCACTGGTCTATGACGTAAGTTAGAGTTCTTTCCCTCAATAGTTGGATAAAAATTCAAATCAATTACATTGTCGAGCATGCGCATCCCTGTTCGTACGGTTTTTGCTATCATAGCTTCGTCAAGCTTTCCGTCAATGATATGAAGCTCAAGATTGATGGACCCGAGGTTACATACTGCTGTTTCATCAGAAGAAGTGTTGAGGGTGATTTCGGTACAAAGATTTGAACTATGTACTACACCGACATGATCTTGTGGTGAGCGAACATTACATGGATCCTTCCAGGTGATCCATGGATGTCCAGTTTCAAAAAGCATATTAATCATCTTTTTCCAAAGATCCACTGCTTTCATTTTTTTGTACATTTTGAGTTCTCCTCGATCTCCACGTTTTTCATATTCTACATAACGACGCTCAAATTCTGCCCCATAAACATGATGCAAATCAGATGCTTCATCTGGACTTAGGAGTGCCCAATCTCCATTTTCACGAACGCGCTTCATAAAAAGGTCTGGAATCCAGTTGGCGGTGTTCATGTCATGCGTGCGACGTCTTTCATCTCCAGTGTTTTTTCGAAGTTCCAAAAAGTCCATGACATCATGGTGCCAAACTTCCAAGTATCCACAAGTCGCCCCACGTCTTCGTCCACTACGATTGATTGCAACAGTGGTGTCATTGGCAATTTTCATAAATGGCACAATACCCTGACTCTCTACACCGGTCCCACGAATGAGTGCCCCACACGCACGAAGATTGGTCCAGTCGTTTCCAATTCCACCGGACCATTTGGAAAGCTGCGCATTATCTCCAATACACTTAAAGATGTGATCGAGAGAATCGTCAATAGTCGTCAAATAGCATGAACTCATCTGTGGATGGCTGGTACCAGCGTGAAACAACGTTGGGGTGGATGGAACATAGAGTCTCTGACTCATAACTTTGTAAAACTCAATCGCTCGCTCTTGTCTATTGTCTTCTTCCAGAGCAAGCCCCATCGCCACACGCATCCAAAAAGTTTGCGTGGTTTCCAAAATGTCCTTGGTATACGGATCTCGAGTAAAATATCGATCAGTCAGTGTCTGCGCGGAAAGATAGTTGTGATCATTATCACGCTCAAACTTGAGTTCCTGTGCCAAACCCTGCAAGTCAAACATTAGTAGGCGCGGATCAAGACGTCCAATACCAATACCTCTTTTGATATTTTCAATAAAGCTTTCTCGCAGTTGCTGTTCAATACGAGAAAAATCAATCACATCAAACCCGATGACTTCTTTGTACGTTCTGGTGTTGAGGGCGCGGGCAGCCGCAAATGAGTATGCTGGATCAATTTCAATCCAACTTCGCAGTACCATAATAAGCGCACGTTCAATTCCATCCGTATCGATTCCCTCGTAAATCTCCATGCGCACCTGGTCAGCTACAGCGTCAGCATCAATAATGTGCTCGTAGCCATCAATGATATGTCCAATGTACCTCTTAAGTTTTTCATAAGAAAAAAGTTCCTTACGACCATTTCTCTTAGTAATATACAGCTCTCCCTGGTCAGCCTTACGAATCGCTTCCTGTTTTTTTTCTTCTCGCACCTTAGTGTGCTCGTAGCGATAAATAATATATGCCTTAGCAACATCAAAGTCCCCTCTTTCCATTAATACCTTTTCTACCATGTTCTGTACGTCTTCTACACTTGGAGTTTTTGATTCAAATGTCGCTTCCATAACCTTTACGACATTCTCTGCAATCTGCTTGAGATCTACTTCTGGGATTCCTCCCCGAACCGCCTTAAACGCCTTTTCAATGGCAGAGAAGATCTTATTGGGATCAAACTCAACCACATCCTGATTACGTTTTTTTACTTGAGCGATGGTGCTGGTCATAATAACAAAATTAGTGGGAAAATAAGAATAACGGCAAGAGAAACTGTGGGTAAGAAAAACCGCTTAAAAGCGGCCTGCAAAACTTCCGCATTGCCCGTTTTTCTAAGCAACGCAGGAGTACACTCGAAATTTTTATACCACTATATATTGTGTCTGCAGGCATTTTCACACACAATATATAGTATTTCAGTGAAGTGCTTAGCCATTATAACACAAAGCAAATACCTCCACAAACCTCTGTCGTTTTGCCTTATTTCAGCTTTTTTCTATCCATTGTCATCAGTCATCCACAATCTTATCCACACATACAAAAACATATCAAAAAAGTTCCTTCAAAAAAGCAACAGCAAACTCCTTTCAACACTGGCAATATTGCTCAATCATGTTACAATGGGAGCAAAGGAATTGAAACGATCCCCATGGAGCAAGAGCGACTTACACAACCACATACCCAAGACGAATCTGAAGCCAAAACAGAAATTTCTTTGCGCCCAAACAGTCTTTCGGATTTTGTCGGACAATCACAGATCAAAAAACAGCTTGATATTGCTATTCAGGCAGCAAATACTCGTGGTGAACCAATCGAGCACGTGCTCCTCTACGGAAATCCAGGACTCGGCAAGACGACTCTCGCCCATATCATCTCCAAAGAGATGAACTCAAATATCAAAATCACCTCTGGACCGGCTCTTGAAAAAGCCGGAGATCTGGCTGCGATCCTTTCAAACCTCGAGGCAGGAGATGTTTTGTTTGTCGACGAGATTCACCGCCTCAACAAAACCATCGAAGAAATCCTCTACTCTGCGATGGAAGACTTTGCGCTTGATATCATCATCGGAAAGGGTCCCGCCGCCAGAACCCTGCGTATGCCTCTTGAGCCATTTACCCTCATCGGCGCGACCACAAAAATGAACCTCATTTCCGGACCGCTTCGAGACCGTTTTGGACACCTTTTTCATCTCAACTTCTACACCCCAGAAGACATTGAAAAAATTATTCACAGAAGTGGAAAAATACTCGAGGTAGAAATGCAGGACCAAGCCAGACATACCATATCTCACCGTGCTCGCAGAACCCCTCGTGTGGCCAACCGTCTCTTGCGCCGAGTAAGAGATTATGCGACCGTGCATGGAAATGGTATAATAGACCACAATATGGCGCTCTTGGCCCTAGAACTGCTTGATATTGATGAATATGGCCTCGACGGAGTCGACAGACGAATTCTCAAAACAATCTTTGAACAATTCGAGGGAGGGCCGGTAGGCCTGAGTACCCTTGCAGCTTCTACCAGCCAAGATATGGATACACTTGAAACTATTTACGAACCATACCTTCTGCAAATTGGTATGATTGAACGTACCCCACGTGGACGAAAAACCACCCCACTTGCAGAGAAACACATAAAAAAGGACCTATGACTTTTCCCTTATACTACTTCTTGATCCTCTACCTGATTTTTTTAGTGGTATTCCTCGTATTTTATATCATGGTCATTTTTCACATCCATATCAGTGCCTCCTACACCATGGTAAGTTTTTTTATGACCTTTCTAGTAGGGATTCTTGCCCTGCTTACTATGTATTCCACCTGGTACCTCACGAGAGCTACCAATTGGAGGCAAGACATTCAGCTCATGGACACGACGAATTTTCATCAAACCGAACCAGCAAAACTCGAGAATATGGCTGAGCCAGAACTTGAAGAATTTTAGATATCGCTATGGATATTCCTTCACTAATCAAGAAAAAACCATACGAAAAAGTCCTCTACGTACTTCGAAGGCATCCTTTTACGTTTTTGGGAAACCTTGCTTTGTTTTTGGTGATGCTTATTGCCCCACTCGTCCTTATTCTTATATCAAAAGGACTCTACCCAACGCTTCTCGACAATGAAGTCGTTTATGCTGCCGGTATCTTACTTGGAAGTATCTACTACCTCACAACCTATCTCATTTTTTTTATCCACTTTGTTGACTACTATCTTGACCTTTGGATCGTCACCAACGACCGCATCATTGATATCGAACAGCTTGGACTCTTTTCACGTACCATCTCTGAACTCGACCTCTTTCGCATCCAAGACGTCACCAGCGATATCAAGGGATTCTTTCCCACCATGTTTAACTATGGAGATCTCACCATCAAAACAGCATCTTCCAATATCCATATCGTTTTTCGAAATATTGCTGACCCAAACAACATCCGTGAACACCTCATCAAACTCTCTGACGAAGATAGACGGTTCCACTACAAACAAGATAATGAAGAAAATAGCTAAGCGCTATGAATCCACTTGAATATTTCTTTGGACTTCCATTTTTAGGACAACTCCTTATGGTGTATCTTGTAGTCATCAATGTGGTGACCTTTTTTTACTATGGAATTGACAAGATCAAAGCACGGCTGAGCAAAAGAAGAGTATCCGAAGCCATGCTGTGGCTGCTTGCAACAATCGGTGGTAGCCCTGGGGCCCTTCTAGCCATGAGCTACTTTCGTCACAAGACCAAAAAAGCCAGCTTTCAGGCTGGAATTGTACTTATCCTTGCTGTTCAAATTGGACTTTTCTTTTGGTGGTTAAATATGTAGCAAATTTCTTGTTCGCCCCGGCATGCACGTGCCGGGGCTTTTTTGGTGGGATACTTTATGTGTAAGTGGATATTTGGGAAGGTGGGCCTTACGTGTGAGTGCTGTCGATGTCTCTTGCGATGATCTCGCCTTGAAGCTCGGCCTCCACGAAGAAGTGGAGCTTCCTGAGCTCCACGAGCAGGCTCCCCGCGGGCACCTGACGGCTCATCGCGAGCACCAGAAGTTCATCGGCCAGATCCGATCGACCGGTGGCGTTCAGGTGGGCGATGCAGCGACTACAGTGGCGATACCTCGTGTCGTAGCCGGCGAGCTTCCACTGCTCAAGCCTGTAGGCACGCGAGTGGATTCCGCTCATCCAGTACCCAAGGTGCATCCCCATGGCCGCAAGCATGAACAAGATGTGCGGCATCGTCGGTGTATGGTAGACAAGCACGGCGTACCCCCCGAAGGCAGTGAGCGGTGCATACTGGAGGAAGAACATGTTGAGCTTCTCACGCTTGCTGAATGCGGCGAACGGCACCAGCAGTGACGCGAAGAGCGCCACGAGCATGAGAACGCCAACGGCATCGAGCGCGGAGTGAACCTCTTGCGCCGAGTAGGGAGTACTCACCAAAGCACCGACCAGGAATGCCAACAAGTACCACATTTCGCTTCTCCGAAACCGAGGGTTTGCGTTTCTCCATGATTGTCGTGTTTGACTCACTCATGGCAATTTACTATAATCAATATATAAAGAGTGGCCAATATCACCCCATGGTGATATTTATCACCATTTATATAGCTTTTTATGTACAGCGATATTCTAGAGGAAGTTGGCCTTACCCCGAATGAGTCTAAAATCTATGAATCTCTTCTCCATCAAAGTGAGGCTTCTGTTTCCCAAATTTCAGTGAAGTCTGGCGTCCATCGAAGAAATGTCTATGATGCACTTTCACGCCTAACAGACAAAGGACTCGTCTTTCCCATTTTTCAAAAGGGAGAAAACACGTACAAAGCGGTTTCCCCAGACAAGCTTGTGGAAATTCTTGATGAAAAGCGCCAAAGGATTGATAGAATTCTTCCAGATCTACGTCACCTCCATGACAGTGATCCCAAAAAAGACGCCGCGTTTATATACAAAGGATTAGAGGGGTTTAAAAATTACATGAGAGATCTCGTCCGCGTCAGTGAGGATACCTATTTTCTTGGAGCCAAGGCACTATGGTTTACCCCGGGTATTGAAAAATACTACCTCACGAATTTCGTACAGACCGCAGAAAAAAAAGGCCTGAAGTACTTCACTCTTTATGATCCACGCGTAAAAAAAGAATGTCCTCAAGCGATTGTAGAGATACGTGGTGAATACAAATTCCTTCCAAAACAGTATCCCACTCCCGGTGTTGTTGACATATTTGGCGACTATGTTGTGACGTTTACCAGTATAGATATTGGAAACTTCGGAGAAGATGGAACTATTTTCGTTATGGTGAATCCAGAACTTGCTCAAACCTATCGCACCTGGTTTCAGTTAATATGGGATCTGGTATAAAAAAAAGCGCTCTTGCGCATATGGGGATGTTCAGGCCTGGCGATCGAGGAAGTGGAGTCCTAGGTACACCAGGCTGATGAGGAGGTGGGATTTGGATGCTATGGCGTTGAACCAGATACAGTCACGCGTGTAGACTGTCTGGTTCGGATTATTCATCGCCGCGCGAGCCCGTATACTGATACCGCGGTAGAGACCAGCTGCTACACACGCGCCTACGGCACCAAACAAATAAGGAAGAGACAGCCACACGGTGGTAGTGAGCACAAAGTTCACAAAGTGCTCCATGTGATGCCTTGCTGTGAACTTCCCGACCACCTGCAACGGTCGGTGAATCCACGAGACACTGCACAAACCATCGGCGACGATGGTTAGGAAGTACATAATCACCAGGGAGAGGATACCATAGCCTACTCCCCAACCGAGCGTAGTCATCGGTAAATCCCTTTGTTGGTTGACCACCCAATATACACTCTTTTTCCTAATTTGTCAAGATCTTTTTTCACCACTGAAAAAAGTGATATAATACATCTATTCACAAACTTTTCTTTCATGCCTATCAAACTCCCCAAACAACTCGGTTCCCATCTCAATAGAGACCAAATCGCATTTTTGAAAACGTTTGCAAAATCTTGTCGCTACTCAATTATTTCCATGCTGAAAAATGCCAAAAGCGGGCACCCGGGTGGGTCACTGAGCTGCATCGATTACCTCACCCTTTTATATGCTTTTCGTATTGCTCATTCAGGAGAGCCTATTGTTGTCTCAAATGGTCACATCTCCCCAGCAGTCTATGCCGTGCTCGCCGAACTTGGTTACATCAAAAAAAACGACGCCATTGCCGGATTTCGAAAAGCAAACTCGCCTTTTGAAGGGCATGTTACTCGCCATGTTCCCGGTGTTTTTTATGGAACCGGTCCACTTGCCGTTGGCGTAAGCGCTGCCAGTGGTTTTGCTTTGGCAGAAAAAATCAAAGATAGCGACAAATATGTTTACGCACTCATTGGGGATGGTGAATCACAAGAAGGTCAAGTGTATGAAATGATGCACTTTGCCAGTAAATACAAACTCAACAATTTTATTGTCTTCATGGACTACAACCAAGTTCAACTTTCAAATAGCCTCAAATCAATTATGCCAATCGATCCAAAAAAGACGTTCACGGCCGCAGGATGGCAGGTCATTGAAGTCGATGGTCATGATTTTCATGATATGTGGAAAGGCCTTGCCAAAGCTCATGAATCAAACGTACCAGTGCTTCTGCTTGGAAACACTATCATGGGCAAAGGGGTGAGCTTTATGGAACATGCAGGATTGGCAAGAGAAGCAACATGGCATGGCAATGCCCCAAATATTGAGCAGTCAAACCAAGCGCTCAAAGAACTCGTCCTAAAGATCCCCGAAAAGAAACTCCTGA
>JACKFN010000015.1 GCA_020632445.1 Candidatus Nomurabacteria bacterium
GTACGTGGCGATTCGCCAGCAAAAATTGCTGCCCGCTAAGCCAAGCCTGTGCGTCACCGGTCTGACGATACTTGCCCTTGTGCTTTACCTTTTTCCACTCTCCACAGAAGACTGACCTTCCCACCACCATGCATGCCTGTCCCACCGCAGGCTGCCTCCAAAACTCATACTATTCTCAAGACGCACAAGGCGTTTTTTGTTTACAGACTACTGCGTACTTACTATCATATCAGCTTTTTGATCTGGATGAAAGGCTTCATAGTATCTTCTATCTTGTGGAATCCAAATTTCTTTCCACATATCAATGACTTCCTGTTCACTTTTTCCTTTAAAACGTCCTTGCAAATCTCTTTGGATACTTCTTTGAAAACGAACCTCTTCTGGGGCATCCACCCAAATCGTCAAATCATACTTATCAATAAGTCGATCTTGCAAACAATATATCCCTTCAACAAGCACCAAGCCATCCGGCGGTATGTTCACCCACTGATCAAGTTTTTCCGTATTCCAGTTGTACTTTTGGTAGCGAGTGCAGCAACCAGGTTTTCCCAGTGCATCAAGAAAATATTCCAAACGGTCCCAGTCAAAGCAGTTACTAATGATGTCATCGGAGTCATGAGACTGCCCACGCTGTTCTGGTGGCAAATAAAAATGATCAACACATACCTGTGTCACTTTTTCAAACTCCTGAGCTATTTTTTCTGCTATCGTACTTTTTCCAGAACCCCCAAGCCCAGAAATTCCAACAAACACCAAAGATTTTTTTGATTGCAAATCTTGTATTTTTTCTAAAACCTCGAAAAACGTATCCATATATACCCTTGAATTTCTTACATATTTATGCTATATTTCGATTACATTGCATAGGGAGATCCCATGTACGGACACCTCTTGAGCTTCCACCCGCTGATGCTTCTGACCTCCATGGTGCTGATCGCTATCTCTCCGGTGGCGATCCACAGGCGCTACTTCTACGACCGCGAGAAGAGCATGCTTGTCGGTCTGACCGGGCTGATGTTGGCGCTGGCCTGGAGCGAGGACTCGAACCTGGTCCGCTTCACCGTCGTGGGCATGTCGCCCACACTGCTGATCGTGCTGCTGGTCGAGATGGCTCGGCCACTCGGCTGGTGCCTTGGCATGTTGATTGGTCTGTTGATCCGCGAGTCGCTGTACCACGCCGCGCGTTCGACCGGTTCGGCTCTGGGTCACATGATCGGATCCGGCCTGGCCCAAGGCCTCGAACGTTCAGTGCACAATCTGATCGGTCGAAGGAGTCCGGACGATGTCTGAATTCGAGGTGATGATCTACTTCATTGCTGGTTGTGTCGTGAGCAGCGTGGTACACTTCATGCCTACACGCAAGTGGAACATCGACCCACGGCTCGCCCTGGTGATGGGCGCTGTGACCTTCTTTGTCTCATCCATCTGCTTCCACGCATTTAGTCCGACGATCAACCTGTGGCTCTTCACCAGGGCAACACTCACCGCGTGTGCGCTGACCCTCGTTACGAGCCCATTCCTCAAGCTCATCAACATCACCCAAACCCACCGTTCCTAGGCGCTGCCACCGCGCCTACAACAACCCCTTTACTTTTCGCCAAACATGCCATTTGGTTACCACACGTGAGGAAAGATGTCCTCCTTTTTTTATATACAAGTGTTTGCAACCAACTTTTTCTACAAAAGGCTTGACGTCGTCAAATGACACCACATCATCATCCATGGCATGAATAACAAAAAGCTTTTCGGAATCAATTTTTTCGAGCACATCAGCAGGGCTGTATATCTTTCCTTCTGAGAGGCGTGTCCAATCTTCATCGGAAAACCGATATCCTTGTCCAAAACTTCTACGACAAAAATCCGCGAGCCAATCAAGTGGTTCGGTTTGGCTCTGAGCTGTCCAATCAACGACTGGACATATGGCAATGGCGCTACTCACCCGATCATCAGCAGCGCAAAAAAGTGCTGCCGTCCCCCCAAAGCTTACGCCAATCACACTGATCTGCGTGTTTCGATAGGTTCGTGGCGTAAACTTTTCCTGATAAAAATTCTCGTTATCAATGGTTATCTGCGAAATACCATCTACCACATCAAGAATATCTTCATGGGGTGACCTGCCCAAAAATGAACCACCACTTTCCCATGACCCGCGGTATCGCGGAACAAACACCAAATATCCTTTTTTTCGCAAAAATCTCGCGAGCGTAGCACTGCCCGGAAGTGACGGCATTCCACCGGCAATCACCACCGCTTTTCCATTGTGCCGGCTCGGCTCATAGACCTCTGCTAAAACGTCTTTTTGAAAACGAACTCTTCTTGGATACATTTGAAAATGGTTACGTGACTAAATTGGAAAATGGTCAGACGTATAAATGTACTCCCGCCACTTTGACGTCTCAACATACCCTTGATTTCCCCTCCAGATATTGCTATTATACCTATACTAATATTTGTCCTACTTTCAGGACGGATTGTATTAAAGTATAACTGTTATGAAGAGCAAGAGTCAAAAAAGTGCACTTATTTGGGGAGGTTTCATTGTATTTATTATATTACTCATCTGGACCCTTGTACGTCTTGGTGGTGGCGCATCTACAAAATTGGTGTCAAATATCTCTGAACAAGATCAAATCAAGGGGAACCCAGAGGCTTCTTTGCAAATTGTCGAATATAGCGACTTTCAATGTCCAGCCTGTAAATCATACTATCCTATCATCAAACAAATTGCCAATACCTATGGTGAAGATGTCGCGGTAGTATATAGACATTTCCCTCTTGAACAGATCCATCCCGCAGCTATGGATGCAGCACTTGCAGCCGAAGCCGCTGGAAAGCAGGGACGTTTTTGGGATATGCATGACATCTTGTTCAACACACAAGAAGTCTGGTCTCAAGACGAAGATCCAAAAGCAAAAATACTCCAATATGCAGAGTCGCTCCGACTTGATATGGACCGTTTCCGTTCTGATATGGAGTCTAGCGAAGTCAAAAAGAAGGTCCAAGACGACATGCTCTCTGGTGAAAAATCCGGTGTCAATTCAACACCAACCTTCTTCTTCAATAATGTAAAGAAATCATTTCCTCCAAACTATGAAACTTTTAAAGAAGCTGTGGAGCAAGCGCTTCAAGGCAACGCCTAAATTCGTACCTTCGTTGCTTTTGCTGTTTGCATCCATTGGTGTAGCTGACGCAGCATATCTTACGCTCAAACACCTCAGGGGGGCCTATGCCTGTTCTTTTTCCACCGGCTGTGCAGATGTACTTACGAGTAAGTATGCAACTATCTATGGTGTTCCGATTGCCATTTTGGGACTCGTTTACTACCTCGGTATCGTAGCACTTACACTTTGGTATATGGACAAAAAAAGTCCTCTGGCACTTACCCTTCTTTCACACGCCACTTGGGCTGGATTTTTAGTGTCGATTTACTTGGTTTCACTGCAGCTCTTTGTGATTAATGCTATTTGTACTTTTTGCATTGTTTCTGCAACCACGTCAACATTGCTATTCATCCTTGGTCAATACATTGCTTACTACTGCCACAAAACCAAGCAGTGTGATTACAAAGGCTAAACTCTAAATCATCTCCTTACTTCCGGGGAGACTCACTTATTTTATGCTTCTTCCCATCATTTTTCTTGCGTCTGGTATCTTTATCCTTATCACTGGGGCAGAAGCACTTGTGCGTGGTGCCGCGTCAGGTGCAGCTAAGCTTGGAGTATCAAGCATTGTAATTGGACTTACTGTTGTTTCGTTTGGTACTTCAGCACCTGAACTTTTTGTAAATATTCTCTCTGCACTCAAAGGAAGTACAGAACTTGCCGTGGCCAATATTGTGGGAAGTAATATGGCAAACATACTCCTCATACTTGGAATTGGTGCCATCATAGCCCCACTCTCTGTCAAACGAGGTACCACGTTTCGTGAAATTCCTTTTGCCTTGCTGGCCATTGGACTCGTAGCGATCCTAGGAAATGATCTCTGGCTTGACGGAGAGACATCTCTTGCAAATGTACTTTCAAGAACAGATGGAATCGCCTTCATTGCGTTCTTTGTGATATTTTTGTACTACACCTATGGACTTTCCAAAGTTTCCGGAGAGGAGGACAAAGTGGAAACCTACAGCTGGAACACCTCCTTCCTGCTTTTCATCATTGGGTTAATTGGATTGGGGCTTGGAGGAAAGCTCATTGTTGATAATGCCATTATTCTTGCGCAGCTTGTAGGAATGAGTGAAGCGCTTGTCGGTCTTACCATCATTGCCGTTGGAACATCGCTCCCAGAACTTGCAACCACGATCGTAGCGGTGCGAAAGGGTCATACTGATATTGCCATTGGAAACGCCGTGGGATCAAACATCTTCAATGTATTTTGGATTCTCGGACTTACTTCTTTGATAAAGCCACTTCACTTTGACATTGAGTCCAACACGGATGTACTTTTTACCATATTTGCAACCTTTCTTTTGTTCCTTTTCCTTGTGGTTGGAAAAAAGCACAGACTTTCCAGAATCCACGGGGCCATCTTCGTAGTAGTATACTTCTGCTACATTGGATTTGCCCTATTGCGATAGCATGCGTAAGCTTCTTGATACATTTACAACATTTTTCAAATCAAAAACAGGTCACTGGGTCCTTATTGGCAGTGTTCTGCTCATTTCCACAGGCTTTCGCCTTTTTTTTCTTTCCTATGGAAATATTCTCGGTGATGAACCACTCTACAGCATACGCAGCATAGGACTTCTTGACACACTTGGGTCTCCTATTCAGACCACACCTCTTGACTGGTTTGAAACTCTTCCATGGTGGGCTCACCTTTCTTTTCATGACCATCCACCTCTTGTATTTTGGATACACCATCTTTTTTTTGAGATACTCGGATCCAGTCTCCTTGCACAGCGCCTCCCTTCTGCACTCTTTGGAATTGCATCGGTTATTCTTTCATATTTTCTCGGAAAAAAGCTTTATGACAAAAAATTTGGGCTTGCGATGATGCTGATGATGGCAATCAATAACTTTGCCATCTTTTATTCTCGCGTAGTTATGATGGAATCCATCACACTCTTCTTTATCCTGCTGGGTTTCTATTTTTTTGTCAAAAGCACAGAAGACAACAAATGGCTACCATGGTGGGGGCTCTGTGTTGGTATTTCTGTTTTGAGTAAATATGTTGGCTTTTTCCTTTTGCCGGCGTATTTTCTCTACATCATCTTGTACAAGCGGAATTGGCTAAAAGATGTTCGTTTTTATATTGCGATAGGCCTTGGCATTTTGGTATTTTCTCCAGTGATTATTTACAATATCCAGATGTATCGGTCTGTAGGCCACTTTGACCTACAGTTTGCATTTCTGCTGCAACAAGACTTTAGTATGCACTGGCAAGAACTTCCGGGAAAAACCCAAAGAGGCAGTTTGCTCGTTCGACTCCAAGGTATTGGTGGCATGCTCTATACATACTCACCGCTTTTCTTTTTCTTTGCTCTGTGCGGATTCATGACTCCAATCCTCAAAAAAAGTATCAAAGAACATGTCTCCCATGTCGACTGGCTTTTTTTCTTTGTTACCGTCAGTATGGTAGGATTTATGTTTTTGGTAGGATCGGGAACCCGCTTTCTCTCGTATACAACCCCCTTTCTCATATATCTTATCATCCGGTTCTACCAATACTTTTGCAGCAGCTTCCGATGGCTCACCCCACTGTGCATCATCTTTTTGCTCTTTGAATGTTTCTTTTCGTATAACACGATCCTCGCCAGCGGTGAATCAGCGGTAGGTTTGCCATTTCTTATGTACCCTACTCAGCTTACTATAGAAGATAGTGGAGATACTGCGCTTGACAAACACCTCAATCACGAACTGCGTGGATACACATCAAAAAAACTTCCCCAAGTAGAAAACAAGAGCATTATGAAGGTCATAGAACAATTCCACCAGCCTTCAAAAAATGAAAGAAACGTCATGCTCGTATTTGATCCACGCATCAATATTACAACACTGAATTATGTGTTTCTCAAACGTACCTTCTATGAAGGTTGGCCGATTACCTATACCGAGCAAGTTCCACATATTTTTCAGTCAGATACGGAAATACCCGGTGACCTGACACTTTACTACGTGCATGCACTTCCACCATCAAATCGTGATGACGAATATTCCACGAATGGCTTGCATCCGGATGAACTTCTCTCAATTCTCCTTCAACTTGATACACCCAGACAACCAGTCTATAATAGACATGGACACCTTACGTATTGGGTATTTGAATTGGCTCCACGACATATTCAAAAAATGATTTCTCAAATTCATGATTATGCAGCAAGCTCCCAAGCCACGCCTCGGTAAACTCGTCAAAAAATATGAAGGCATTCTCTTTTCTATATACCAACGCAATGTATTTTTTGGAAAGGAAAAGAGAGTTTTTGAGTACTGCCAAAGACCAACAAGTGTCAGTGTACTTGCCTTCGATGAAAAGGGGAGATTGCTCATGATCCATGAGTATAGACACGGCTACAAAAAAAATGTCTGGTTTTTACCAGGTGGACGCCACGACAAACACACTGATACCCCCAAAAAAGCAGCCATTCGCGAGCTGCGAGAAGAAACCGGCTACACGGCAAAAGACATAAAACTCCTCCATAAAAAAAGCCCTAGCAATACCCTGATGTGGGATATTTATATCTATGTAGCCAAAAATTTAGAGTGGAAACCACTTGAAAGTGACGATTTAGAACGTATACGAGTAGAATTTGTTCCTCTTTCAAGAGCCGTCAAAATGGCAAAATCTGGTGAAATTGAAAACGAATTTATTGCCTACAACATTATCAGATTTGACTATATGAAGAGAAATGGGCAATTTTCTTGGTAGCTTCCAAGTTTTTTGCCCCTATGGCTTGCCACGAAGATCGATTTTATTGTCAAAAGAGCGAAAAATTGCTACATTGTTTACATAAATACTTATCCGCATTATGCTCACGAATTTGATTGTTCTTCTGGTACTCTTGCTCCTTTCAGCATTTTTTTCTGGAGCCGAGGTGGCTTTTCTGTCACTCAGTGACGCAAAAGTAGACTCCATGGTCAGCAAGAAACTCCCCCGGTCAAAACTTATTAAAAAGCTTCGAAGTAACCCACGCAGAATTCTCGTTACCATACTCATTGGAAACAACATCGTAAACATCGCTGCATCATCTTTTGCTACGGTTGTTGCTACTGACCTTTTTGACTCTGCCGTAGTGGGAATTGTCACTGGGGTGATGACACTTTTGATTCTTATCATTGGTGAAATTCTCCCAAAAGCGTACGCCACTGCTCATCCGCAAAAATTTGCGATATCAGTTTCACTTCCACTACGCATATTCCAATGGATTTCTTGGCCACTTGTGGTCGCGTTTGAGTTCCTCTCTAATCTTATGACGGGAAAACACCAAGAACTGAACGTGAGCGAAGAGGAACTCAAGGCGATGGCCAAGCTTGGTGCCAAGCAAGGAAGTATCCAAATCGAAGAAGGTCAGATGCTCGAAAAAATTCTTGCCTTCAATGACATTTCTGCAGAAGACATCATGACGCCACGTGTACATGTTACTTTTATTCAAGATGATCAACCCATCTACCACGCAGCTGAGATCATAAAAGAAAATCAATACACACGATATCCTATCTACCACGACACACCAGACAATGTCACCGGATTTGTTCACTCTCGAGACGTTTTGCTTGGGCTTCATACGAAAAAAGAAACTACCATCAAAGATGTACTATTGCCAATCGTAACTATTCCAAAACAGATGAGGCTCGATGATATCATGCGAGAATTCCAAAAGCGCCAGACGCATATTGCTGTGGTGGTTGATGAATATGGCGGTACCGAAGGGATCGTCACCTTTGAAGATGTTATCGAAGAGCTTGTTGGAGAAATTTCCGATGAACATGATATAGATGAAAACCTCATCCAACGCATAGACAAAAATACCATTCACGTCGCTGGTGACACCCTGCTGCGAGACGTGAATGACTTTTTGAATTGCTTCATACCCGGAAATGAACTCGACACTATGGCGGAAATAATTCTAGATCATCTGCAAAAACTTCCACGCAAGAACGACGAACTCAAACTTGGCAACACCACCTGTAAAATACTCCAAATGAAAAAACGAAGAATTGAGCTCGTGGAGGTGAAAAAAGAAGATTAGTATGAAAACCATTGCCCAGGTGAGATCCCAGCTTCGCTCATTATCTAGTACACACAAACAAAATCGTCAACAAATTTTTTCAAAAGATCCTATCAAGAGCTTTGGTGTAGCCGTACCACAAGTTCGCACAATAGCAAAGGAAAGCTTTGCTCACATAAAACACCTAAGCAAATCAGAAATTTTTAGCATTTGTGAAACACTTGCCGACGGTGGGAGACAAGAAGAAATTTTGATCTCCTTTGATTGGGCACTTCGTCTCAAAAAAGAATACGAACCTTCTGATATTTCTCGTTTTGAAAAATGGCTCAAAAAATATGTCAGTAACTGGGCACTGTGTGACGACCTGTGTACTCGCAACATTGGATACCTTATTTTTCGTTTTCCTGAGGTCATACCAAAAGTAGTACAGTGGTCACAGGGCAAAAACAAGTGGCTAAGAAGAGCCAGTGCAGTTTCTTTTATCTATGCTGCGCGTCGTGGTCAAGCTTTTGATGACATCATACTCGTTTCAAATGCCCTACTTTCCGACAGTGAAGATATGGTCCAGAAAGGCTATGGATGGGCGCTCAAGGAAGCCAGCAAATGTTTTGCCGAAGAAGTCTATGATTACTTAGCAATACACACCCAGGACATGCCACGAACGGCTTTTCGCTACGCACTCGAAAAACTTCCACAAAATTGGAAATCAGAACTTATGAATGCTTAATCTATGCTCGTACGACTCAACAAAGCTATTGCTGATAAGGGTATCTGCTCTCGACGAAAAGCTGATGAACTTATTGCCGATGGAAAAATTTTGGTAAATGGAAAGGTCACAAAAGAACTCTCGACAAAGGTGAATCCAAACAAAGACACTATTGAAGTCAAAACCAGCCTCACTGAAAAAATTCAAAGACACAATGCGCCC
>JACKFN010000016.1 GCA_020632445.1 Candidatus Nomurabacteria bacterium
TCCGTTTTTTGTAGCCAGTGAATAAATATAGCAAAAAAGTAAGCACTCGTAAAGATATACACTCCTATGGATGCATTAAAAATTTCTCATTTTAGCAAAAAATACGGTGACTTCACGGCCGTGAACGATATTTCTCTTACTATTCCAAAGGGAGAGTTTTTTGGATTTTTGGGACCAAATGGTGCTGGGAAATCTTCAACGATTCACGCCATCACAGGTATCAACACCATTACTTCAGGAAGTATTGAAGTTTTTGGTATTGATGTAGAAAAAGAATACAAACATGCTCGCACCAAAGTTGGTCTTTCACCACAAGAATTTAACATTGATATTTTCTTGCCGGTAGACAAAATTCTCTGGTTCAATGGGGGACTGTTTGGTTTGGATAAAGAAAAGAGAAAGCAACAACTTGAAAAAATGATGGAAATATTTGAGCTTGAAAAGCATCGTAAAAAACAATTTCGTCAACTCTCAGGAGGACTGAAGCGTCGTGTCATGCTCGCGAGGGCGATGATGCATGACCCAGAACTCCTCATCTTAGACGAACCGACGGCTGGAGTAGATGTTGAACTTCGACACGAGCTTTGGGAGTACTTGAAAAAAATTAATCAAGAAGGAAAAACGATTTTGTTAACATCACATTACCTCGAAGAAGTTCAGCTTTTGTGCAACCATATCGCCGTTATCAACGATGGTAAAATTGTTTTGGAAGGATCTAAAAAAGAACTTACCAAAGATGGAAAAACACTTGAGCAAGTGTACTTGGAAGTAACGAAGAAATAATATGATGAATAATATTGGTTTTACGGTATTTATCCAAAGAGAAATCCAACGTTTTACAAGGGTCTATGTTCAGACGCTTCTTGGTCCTTGGATAAATGCAACCTTGTATGTTTTCATTTTTGGACATGTGGTTGGTTCTCGGATTGATACCATTGCCGGAATTGAATACATTGCCTTTGTACTTCCGGGAGTGCTCATGATGAACATTATCAATTCTTCATTTCAACAGACGACATTTTCACTGTATTTCAAGCGTTTTGCCAGACATATCGAAGAATTTTTGGTTGCGCCACTTTCCAATTTTGAACTCATGCTTGGCCACATCGTGGGAGGAATTGCACGTGCTGTGTGTGTGGGAATTGGAGTGTATGCAATTGCGATTGCCTTTGGGGCTGCTGGCGTGGTGCATCCATGGTGGTTTTTGTTTTATGCGATTTCGGTTTCAACCATATTTTCTTTGCTTGGAATTTTGGTCGGTCTCTGGTCAGACAGCTTTGAGCAGCTGAGCATTCTTGGAACCTTCGTGATTATGCCGTTTACGTACTTGGGTGGGATGTTCAATTCCCTTGCTATGCTTCCAGAAAAAGTGCAGTGGCTTATGACTTTTAATCCGTTTTTCTACTTTGTTGATGGGCTTCGTTTTTCGATGACTGGTGTACAAGAGTCGAATATGGGATTGGGGATTGGAATAATCCTTGGACTGGTGGTGGTATTTGGTGGGCTTGTTTGGTGGCTCTTCAAGATTGGTTGGAGAGTACGGGGGTAGTTTTTGTTTGTGGTTTGATTACAATATTTAGAAGAAGAGAAAACGAGGATTCAAGCAAACGACGATGATTTTTTTTGATCCTAATTTGGTAGTTGGGTTCGGTTTTCCAACATACCCGAGAGTTGAGCTCGCACACCGCACACGTTCGATGGCTGAAAAGCTGTTTTTTTGTTGCCAAAAAAAGTGTAACAAAAAGCAGTCCCATGCGTTTACTAATACAGAAGACCAAAAACATATGAAGCTCAATCAAACGACACAACTGAGGCTTATCATGGGGACAATACTGATCTCGGTCCCGGCTGTTTTTTTGATTGCCTTTGTATGCAAAATACTTCTTTCATAATTTGTAACCGCAATGGTATGACACTCAAAGCCGCAATGGCGGTAGGAGTCGGGATGAACATCTTGGTTGCCGCTGTCCTTCTCATGGCATAAAAGACCTGAAATTCAGGTTTTTTTCTTTCTCGAGAGTTGGTATACTGTAAATATATAACACAAATATATGAACAATAAAGATTACACTATCATCGGAGCCATTACACTTGTACTCATGGTCCTTTCTGGGTGGTTTGGATATTATGTTCACAGTTTGCAGAGAATGCCGCATGAAAGTTATTTCAAAAGTGAGGATTTTTTTGGTCCAATGCACCATGAGCAAATGATGGACAGAAATGGCAGGAGACAAAAGGGCTACAGATATAGTACGTCACCACTTAAGATTGACCACCTAGAGCCAATGGAAAGGATCCAAAGCCCTCTTGTTGTCGAGGGAATGGCACCGGGCACGTATTTTTTTGAAGCAAGTTTTCCTATTGAGCTCTACAATAGTGATGGTGAAAAGGTTGCTACCGCTATCGCGCAGGCACAAGATGATTGGATGACCGAGAGTTTGGTTCGCTTTAAGGCAGAGCTAGAGTTTGATTACTCAGGAAAAAACGAAGCAGGAGAGGCTATCCCACCAAATGGAAAATTGGTATTTGTCAAAGATGATCCATCCGGGGAGCAACCAATGGAAGTATCACTTCCGATTGTGTTTGGGAAAAGCATCGTTACTCCACCAGAAGATAATGAGCCAGAGCCGCACTCTGCTCGTGAAAAGGATGGTTGTGTGATCAGTGGTTGTAGTAGCCAGGTATGTGCCAGTGAGCCTGTTATAACTGATTGTGAGTATGAAGCAGAGTACATTTGTTTTGGACAGGCAATGTGTGAAAAACAAGACGATGGTCAGTGCTCTTGGACCATCAGTGATGAGGTTGGCGAGTGTGTGCAAAAAATGCAATAAAAAAATTCCCCAAATCCAGACCGGACTTGGGGAATAGGCCGATGTGGTTCGGCCCGGTGCAGGCGGGTGGCGCTTGGCGCCATGGTATCAGCGGAGGGCGAAGAACGCGAGGGCCATCACGATCCCGATCGGGGTGATGACCTTGAGGATGGAAAGCCACATGGGCTCGTCGGGCTTGGTGAGCTCCAACTCGCCCTCGTTCACGGTGACCACACCGGGCATGCCCACGATGCCACGGGTGGTCTCGTCGCTCTGCCTAAGTCTGCGACTCACGGTTTTCCCCCTGGGAAGTTGCCTCGAACTACGTGTCGAGGTCTAAAGTAGACATTAATGTGTTTTTCAACAAATGTCAAGAGTTGTTATACAGTTATGAAAAAAAGTTTCACACAAAAAGTGCACGAAGTGGTAAAAGAGATTCCCAAGGGCAGTGTCTTGACTTATCAGCAAGTGGCAGAAAAGTCTGGAAGCCCCGGTGCTTACAGGGCCGTCGGAAGTATTTTGAAAAAAAATTACGACCCGAGTATTCCTTGCCATCGGGTCATAAAAAGTAATGGGGAGGTTGGGCAGTATAATCGTGGAAATGAAAAAAAGATTGAGCTGCTTAGAGAAGAGGGGGTTTTGGAAAAATAAAAACACCCTCTAAAACAGAGAGTGCTTTTATCCCGATGTTTCGGGAAAGCCATACAGTTTCATTAGGGATGAAACTGTCAAAAAATTGCAATTTCTATTGCTTTTGTATTATAGCATAACCATAGGCTACTGACAAACCTGCCGTGTATAAACTGTGGAGAACCGCAAAATTATCTTTCTATTGACATTTTTTTCTCATTCATCTATACTAATGGTCACATATGCGGGCGTCGTATAGTGGCTATTACCCTGGCCTTCCAAGCCAGTGACGTCGGTTCGATTCCGATCGCCCGCTCGAAGTGCAATTCTATATCGCGGGATAGAGCAATTGGCAGCTCGCCGGGCCCATAACCCGGAGGTTCTCGGTTCAAGTCCGAGTCCCGCAACAAAGCGACAATTGACAATTAACCTGTCACAATTGGCAGAAAACTCGTCAGTTGTCATGGGTTAACTTTCAAAAGTTAACAAGCGGTAATAGCTCAGTTGGCTAGAGCGCTTCCTTGCCAAGGAAGAGGTCGCCAGTTCGAATCTGGTTTACCGCTCAAGCGCGAGAGCGCTTACAAATGATAATACAGCTTCCCCTAAAAGCTGTATGGTTACAAAACACTCCTGAGAAGGAGTGTTTTGGTTTTTTATGTATTTGCCTACTTGAGCAGCTTTTTGTCTGGGAAGATGAGGAGCAAGAAGATCGCCGCGGTGACAATTGCGGCCTCAGTATACCATCCGCTTCCAATGGACATCCCAATAATCGCCGTTGCCCAAAAGCCTGCTGCTGTAGTAAGACCATCAATGGTATCTTTTTTGTGAAAGATAATTCCTGCACCAATAAAACCAATACCCGTGAGCACATGAGCGGCGACGCGTGCGGGGTCGGTGCTAAATACTTCAAGAGATAAGTGGGTAACGAGCATTGAGGCAAGGGTGACGATGGCAAAGGTTCGGAAACCTGCGCTTTTCCCCATATGGTGCCTTTGCCAGCCAAGAAGTCCACCAAGGGTGATAGAGAGAAGCGTTTGCGTGAGGAGAACAATGATATCCATAGAGATTGTGTTTAATATAGTATAGCATATATGTTGAAAAAAAACGTTTTTTATGGTAGATTGCAGCCATATGAATAAAGAGCAAAAAAATGAAATGCTTCAAAAGCGCTGGCAACTTCTTCGCACTACTCGAGAATTTTTTTGGTCGCATGGATATACAGAAGTAGAGACTCCGCATTTGCTCGAATATCCAGGACAAGAACCTTACCTCGACCCAATCGAAGTAAAATTTCATGATGATAGAAAGCAAGAATATACAGCATATCTCCATACTTCTCCGGAGTATGCCATGAAGAAAATGCTCGCAAATGGAAGTGGAAACATTTTTAGCCTTGGGAAAGTATTTCGTGATTATGAAAGTATGGGAGGCCTTCATAACATTGAGTTTACTCTGCTTGAGTTTTATCACGTTGATGCAGATATGTTTGCGCTTATGGACATGGTCAAACGTCTAATCATAACACTCAGCGATAAAGGGGTAAAATTTCAGAGAACATCCATGAAGCAATTATGGAAAGAGCAGATCGGGGTCAACTTGGATGACTACTTAGATCAAATCAGCATGAAACAGCTTTGCGCGCAGCGGGGCTATGAAACGGCGAAAGGAGAAAGCTATGAAGATCTGTTTTACCGTATTTTTTTAAATGAAATTGAGCCACATTTTTCAAAAGATGCATTTACATTTGTCTATGACTATCCCGCTGCTATGGCGGCGCTGGCTCGTCTTGGTAGCGACCATCGCTATGCGAGCCGATTCGAGCTTTACCATGGTAGCCTTGAGCTTGGAAATGGGTTTCACGAGTTAAACGATAGATCAGAACAGCAGCGTCGCTTTGAAGATGAGCAAGGACTTAGAGAAAAACTGAGCAAAAAGGTTTTTCCAATAGACCAGGAATTCATTCTCGCCGTAAGTAATTTACCTAACTGTAGCGGAATTGCCATAGGATTTGATCGACTCGTTATGGCCTTGCTCGGTTGCCAAAATATTGAAGATGTGATACCCTCAGTTACATACAAACATCCAAGCGTGTGAACATAGAACATTTTTGGCGAGCAAGCCAATGTTAGTGTGTTTAGGGGTTTTCATGTTTTAATGTTTAGATGATATGGCAGATACATCAGCTATCAAAAAGGGCGTTGTGATTCAACATCAAAATGACTTGTATGTTGTTTCTGATTTTAACTTTGTAAACCCTGGAAAGGGATCAGCCTTTTACAAGACTAAACTGAAGGGAATCTCAAACGGAAAGTCATTAGAAGTAACTTTCAAAAGTGGAGAGAGCCTCGATGTCGTAGACGTGCGTCGGCAAACATTGCAATATCTGTATGGCGATGAAAATATGCTTTCTTTTATGAACAAGGAAACATATGAGACTATTGATGTAAATCGGGATATTGTAGGTGATGATGCAAAGTATCTCAAAGAAGGACTGGATGTGATTGCTGCGTTTCATGGTGAAGCGGTTGTTGCTATCGAGCTTCCTAAAAAAGTGCAATATACCGTGAAAACTGCTCCTCCTGCTGTGAAAGGTGACACTGCGAGCGGAAATGTTACCAAAGAAGTTATTTTGGATAACGATCTGACGGTACATGCACCAATTTTTATCAAAGAGGGTGAAGAAATACTGGTAAACACTGAAACAGGAGACTACGGCGGAAGGGTAAATGAGTAATGTGCTAACATAAGCGATAAAAAGGGCTTGACAAAAGCCTTTTTTTGTGCTATAATGTATATGTGAATCGTGCCTACTACCAGTAGGACAGCACAAAAAAGCAAAAAATAGCGCAAAAATTGTCTTGCGCTTCAAAAAACAAAAACAAAAGTCCGAAAAAGGAAACTCTGCTATTATTTCGTCGTCTTTTGTTAGACGATTTTTTTATTCGTTCAATACTTGTAGTAATACGTTTATCTGCATATACTGTTGATAAAGGCATTACTACAGAAGTATCGTTAACCCATACTATATGGTAGGAGAAACAGGACATGGTTATCAGCCGGGTCCAGAAGATTCATACGCTACAGTTGACATTGGTCCGGACCAGCATAGAAAACTTGCACGTGTAGCTGAGCAGCACGAAGATTCGGCTGCCGCAAGAGAAAACAGAGCTCGAGCAGAAGAAGCTGAGGCAGTTCAGCCGACGGTTGTTGTGTCTCCAGAATTGCTGGCACGTGAATCCCGTGTGCAAGCAGAAAGACTTCCAGAGGCGCAAGCACAGGCACATGAAGCAGCAGTAGCAGCGCAGAGAGAGGAAGTGAGCGCTGAGCTGTTATCAAGAGTAAGGGAAATTGTTCATTTCAACTTTGGAGGGCAATATGAATATTCTCCATCCATGGATGAGCCAGACAGAGAGTTGGTACTAGACAATTGGCCTACTATAGTCGAAGAAATCGGTGAAGCGAATGCTCGAAAGTTCATAGACAACATCAAATATGCTGCTGTCGACGAAGACACGTTTAGTCCTGAGCAGTTCTCTGTTCTCCAACGCAATCTTGAAAGTGGAGGATCAGACGTGCATGGCCATAATGGAAATGCAGTGGATCGAAAACCAAAACAAAGTTTTTTGGGTGGACTAGGTAAGAGATTAACTTCACTTTTTGGTGGCCGCGGAAAATAAACACATATGTCGGAAGATGAAAAAACATTTTTTCAACTCGATGCTGTCCCTGGTCAATCTCATGATCAGGGAAATGCTGCCATGCAAAGATTTGAGCAGTTTGCTCAAGACATGGCCCGGGGAGCAAAAACAAATGCTCCTGTAGAGATTCCGCCTTTTTCTGATAAAGAGATAGAAGCTCTTCGCACAAATCCTGATATCATTCAAAATCCTGAGATGGCAAGGGTTTTTGTTGAGCTGGATCGATTTCATCAAGAGGCCAAAACTCACGAAGCCAGGAAGGAAGGAGAAAAGTTGCTACTTGAGGTCATTTCTGAGGGCAAGAGTGATCGACTCAGTGATGACGAACTTGCTGACTTTCCTCGTCTTGGTCCGCTAATCAAAGAGCTCTACCGTGTTGTGGACCAGCTTGAAGCTGCACATGGCGGTTCAAGTTTAGATGATAGTGAGCTATTAGCGTTACTTAATCGTTTACGACTCAAGGATGATAGATGGAAAGATATACCTCCATCTATACGAGAAGGGATGGAAGCTATGGTGAGTATTTTGAAGAAAAAGAGAGAAGATTTGGCCCAAGCTCGCGCTGTGGAAGAAGCTGAGCGAGCAGAAAGCAGAAGAGGGGACCCAGGAGTGAGACAAGCGGTAATGGAACAGCCAGCAATTCGTCTCGGCAAAACCGGTGGCTCAGATGTCGTGGGAGAGCGAACCGATTCGTCACAAGATCTAGCACCTCGAAAGCGAAATTTATTCGGTAGACTAGTGGATAGGTTCAGTCGAAAAAAATAGTATGAATTTTAAAAGGAAAATGTGACGGCTTGTTGCCGGAAATCCTTTATGGAAGACCGTTAAGTTGTGGCGGAAGCGACACCATCCGTGCACGAAGATCAAGAAAATGCCCCCACAATTAAAGCAGAATACATGTCAGCGCGAGAAGTTTTTTTGTTGAGTTTATGCGCAAGCAAGGATTGATGGAAAACCAATAATTAAGTTCAAACCTTACAAGTCAATGAACAGCTCCATGCATATGAAGCGGTCCAAAAAAAGAGCAGAAGCTCTTTTTTTGGTTGGAAAAAACACTACTTCCCGAGTATTGCCTTTGCTATACCAGTGGCATCTATTCCCGCAATTTGATACAGCTCCTTTGCTGCCCCTGAAAGCTGATACTCGTCGACACCCAATGACTTGAACTCTTTCACGGCGATTTTGTTTATGTGCAGAAAATGCGAAAGGGATGCCGAAAGTCCATTGTGGGTATTATGGTCTTCTACGGTGAGGACCTTTTTTGTTTTTTTGAGTGAGCTGATGAGTGTATCGTCAAAGGATTTTATAGAGCTTACAATAACTATTTCAATGGATCTATTTTTGTACTTTTGCATTATCATCTCGCGCGCCTCGAGGGCTTCATGCACGGTAGCTCCAGTGGCAACAACCGTAAGATCCCTTCCTTTTCGTAGCACATCGCAGCGTCCATAGAAGTACTTATAGTCTTCGTCAAAAAAGGGAGATCCGTCTTTTTTGGTAAGGACCGGTATTTTGTGCCGTCCCATTCGCACGTAAAAATTGCCATAGTGGCTTGCTATGTATCGTATGATGCGGTCAGTATGGTTTGGGTCTGCTGGCTCTATGACCATGGTATCGAGAATTCCAAGCATTGATCCCATGTCATCAATAGCCTGGTGTGTGGGTCCATCTTCACCAACCGAAAGTCCGCAATGCGTTGCTACCATTTTTACATTTGTTTTGTTGATGTCATTGACGCGGACTTGATCTTTGGCGCGGCTGGTCATAAAAGCGCCAAAGGTAGAACAAAAGGGAATAAATCCGTTGAGAGATAGTCCACCAGAAACAGAAACGAGTTGTTGCTCAGCCACGCCAACATCGAAGTGGCGTTCGGGGATTTCTTTTTGCAGGATGGATGTTTTTACTGAACCGGCAAGATCCGCAGTAAGTGCCACAATGTCG
>JACKFN010000002.1 GCA_020632445.1 Candidatus Nomurabacteria bacterium
TCTATCATTGGTCAAAACAATGGACATGCCAAGTTTTGCCAAGGTTTTTTCATAAAATTCCCTACTTTTTTCCAAATTTGAAACTTGGAAGGTAATATGGTCGAGCATATAAAATATCTATTTCTTAAAATTTTTAAGTGTTTATATGTGTCTTTGTTATTTGTTTCGATGCCGAGAGGTATAATGCCCCTTTCGCATACCCCTATGAATCACCAGGAGATCCTTCACAATCCCCCACCCATGACGAACAAACGAAACGCCACCCCAAGTGGAATCGACACTACTAAGCTTCACTGGAATTCGTCCAATGGTATACCCACCTTCACGTAGTGCCAATAATAACTCGATATCAAATACCCATTTATGCGTCAAGAGTTTTGAAAAAGCATGACGCGCAGCATCGGCTGTAAAAAACTTTATACCACTTTGGGTATCAGGAAATTCTTTTAACAAAGTCGGGACCAGTATTCGAAATACACTTGTACATGCTTTTCGATACAAACTGTATTGCTTCACTTCAAGTAAGCTTCTATCCCCTATAACGGCATCTTTGCCATGCTCTTGCATCATAGTAAGCGCCAGCATAACCGGATCAAGGGTATAGGGTAAATCAATATCTGTAAAACCCACGTAGTCAATCCCCTGACAAGCTGACAACCCTTTTTGGATCGAATAGCCTTTTCCACGGTTGTGATCATTTTGAAGCACCACGACGTTTCCTGGCATTTCACGGACGAACTCCTGCAAAAGAGTAAAACTTCCATCACTACTTCCATCGTCTACAAAGATGAGCTTCACCTCCACATTGCTATTTTGGACAAAACTTTTCAGGTGAGCAAAGGTATCATGAAGCACATGACGCGCGTTGTAGAGTGGCAAAATGAATGCCAGTGACCTTCCCTTAAGCATATTACGGTAAAAATTCTAAAGCATCTTCTACGGCACCAAAACCAATCTGCCCCATCGCCGTCTGGGTTGCCTCTATGACTACCAAATCATATTCAGATACCTGATTCCAATCGAGCGAAGACCGATCAATACGTACCTGTGTCCCTTCTGGATAGCCATAGTGCGTACTATAATAATAATACATATCGCGTTTTTTATAAACCGGGCCCTTTTCAAACATATCAAACAATACCCAAGAGAAGCTGTCCCCTACCCACAACACCTCCTCAAGCATCTTACCTTGCTGCGACCACCGAATCGTAGGAGTCACAATATCTTTCATAAATCTTTCCTCGCTCCAAATGTTGAGCGTACGGAGAAGATCAATATCTGACCCTTCACCATAATTTCGATGCTTGACTGGATCACAGGAAAGATCAAGATAATCCTCACCACTTTGCTGGTCCAGGTACTGCATGAACGCAGACGTTACCAAACATCCTCCATAGTAACTCCAGTGTGTCCCCGGCTTTCCAAAAGACAAAAAATCACTCTGCGATTTGCGCTCCACCAAAAAAGCATTCGCATCAAAATACGACACTCCATACTTATCGAGATATGGAAGAATTCTCTCGTAGTCGGTCTTCCCAAGCAGATCTCGTCTGACATATTTATCTGGGATCCATTCTGGATACACCGAAGCCTTACTCGGAGCAATCAACAGCACAAAAGGAACCCCACGTGCTGCGAGTTTCTGCTCAAACCTTGAAAGATCCCTCGCCTTTTTATCAAGTATACTGCTAGGTGTCCAGGGTTTATTATACATGGCATCAATGTAAGCACGCTCAAAAAGATACTCATCTTTTCCCATCACAATCTCGGGAACCGTTCCGCTGGGTAATTCGTCAAATACTCGAAGCGTAAGCTCGTTATCGGTTCTTACCATATACCCACGAAAACCAATGTTTTGGCTCACATACTCAAGAGTTTGTTTTTGGTACTCACCAGTCATCCAAGCAGCTTTGGTTACCTTTGGCATGGTCGCAGAAAGTTCGAACCCATCAAGCGGCCGAGGATGAAAAGGTTGCCACACCATTTGCACCAATGGAAAACTGATCATCCCCAAAAAAATAATGATGGCGAAAACAAACAAAATTTTGTGCACATATCGCATATTAAAATCGGAAGTAAATAAATGGGGTAAAATCTGCATGTGCCATTGCAAGCATACTCAGACCAAGTAAAACTACAGCAACAAAAAATTCAAAATACGTACGTGTATACACCGACCTCTTTTCCCAGTAATGCCACCATTTTTGATACCACGAAAAAGCAGGAATAAAACTCAGCGCTAATGCCAAAATAAGCATAGCAAGAGCCCGACTCGTAAGCATATCTGACCACAAAATCACCGGATTCTTCGAAAAATCAATCAGTCGATGAATATACAACAGTCCGTCGGCAAGCGTCTGCGATCGAAACAATACCCAAGAAATACAAATCCAAAAGAATGTCAAAATAATGTTTACGTACTTTCCAAATTTTTCTGATGCTTTGATCCAAAAGAGTTTATCCGTCATCAAAAAAAATCCATGCACAGCACCCCATGCAATAAAGGTTGTGCTTGCCCCATGCCACAAGCCAGAAAGTAAAAAAACGATCCACAAATTGAGTATCCATCGGGGCATATCCACGCGGTTTCCACCGAGTGGAATATAAACATACTCCTTCATCCAGGCAGAAAGTGAAATATGCCAGCGTTGCCAAAATTCCGTAAAGTTTTTGGCAATATACGGCATACGGAAGTTTTCTGGAATAACAAAACCAAACATTCGGCACAATCCAATTGCCATATCAGAATATCCAGAAAAATCAAAATAGATTTGCATGGCATACGCCAAAATTCCTATCCACGCTTGTGGACTCGACAGATCCCAATACGCAATACTAAATGCCTTGTCCGCAATCATACCAACACTGTCGGCAATGAGAACTTTTTTGGCAAGTCCACGACTAAACCGAAACACTCCATACAAAAATTTCTCTTTGCTATGATCACGATACTCAATCTGTTTGGAAATGTCATGGTAACGAATAATCGGTCCGGCAATGAGCTGAGGAAAAAGGCTCACATAGAGCAAATAGTTCGCAAAATTTTTGGCAACTTTTGCCTGCTTATGATAGACATCTACGAGATAACTTATCTTCTGAAAAGTAAAGAAAGAAATTCCAATCGGTAGAGCAATCTGTTCAATATGGATTCCCCCAAAACCAAACCAACCAAATATTCGTGAAAATTCTTCTACAAAAAAATTCGCGTATTTAAAATATCCAAGCAAACCAATATTGAAAATTACCCCAAATGCAAGAATTTTCTTGGCATACACGGTGTGCCTTTGGAGTGCCTGCGCCAAAAAAAAGTCCAACAGCGATGAAAGTATGAGCACAAAAACAAACTTTGGTGCTCCAAAAGCATAAAAAAACAGGCTCGCAAAAAGGAGCCAGTAATTTTTGAGTTTACGCGGGAGCAGAAAATATCCAAGCAATGTTGCTGGTAAAAATATGCTCAAAAAAACAAAGGAGCTAAATAGCATACCAAAAATCAATTACCAGACAAGGCATCGCCAAAGACTACTGCCTGCGAATTTCAATTCCGAGTTCTTTGAGTTGCGCCTCATCCACCTGTGCAGGACTTCCCATCATTGGCTCTTGTGCCTTTTGGTTCTTTGGAAACGGTACCACTGCGCGAATGTTGGGTTCATTGGTAAGTAGCATGACCAAACGTTCTATACCCGGCGCAAAACCACAGTGAGGTGGAGCGCCGTATTCAAATGCATCAATCATGTGGCCAAATTTGTCATTTACTTGCTGCTTGGAATATCCAGCAATTTCAAATGCCTTGTACATAATTTCCGGATCCTTATTTCGCACCGCACCAGAACTGAGTTCTAACCCGTTTGCAATGATGTCATACTGATCTGCCAAAATATCAAGCGGCTCCATGGTCATAAGCGCTTCCATTCCACCTTGTGGCATAGAAAATGGATTGTGCCCAAAATCTACTTTTGCCTGATCCTCGTTCCACTCATACATTGGGAAGTCAACAATCCATGCCCACGCGATGAGATTTGGATCTTTAAGATGTAATTTATCTCCAGCCAAAGAACGAACTGCACCAAGTGCCTTACATGACACTTCCCAATTGTCTGCCCCAAAGAAGACAATACTTCCTTTTTCTGGTTTGATCATTGCCTCAAGCTTTGAAAGTTTTTCCTCTGAGAAAAATTTTGCGATACTTCCAGACCAGCCGTCGGATTCGTATTTCATCCAAGCGAGACCTTTGGCATGAGCACGCTTGGCAGCATCCTCAAATTCATCTTCTATTTCTTTTCGAGAAAATGTAGCACCACCCGGTATCACAAGTGCTCGCACAAATTCTGCTTCATCAAACACCTTGAACCCGGTTTCCTGTGCCCAACTACTGATATCTACTATGGGCAAATCAAAACGAAGATCTGGACGATCCATACCATAGGTTTCCATACACTGCTTGTACGGAATCCGTGGAAATGGCTTTTCTTTTACTGTCTTTCCGGCAACCTGCTCAGTAAGCTCGACGAACAGAGGCTCCATAAGCTGAAAAAATGCTTCTTTTTCCAAAAAACTTGTTTCACAGTCAAGTTGGTAAAACTCTCCTGGAGAACGATCTGCCCGTGGATCTTCGTCTCGCATACATGGTGCGATCTGGTAATATCGATCAAGCCCAGCCACCATCAGCAATTGCTTATATTGTTGTGGTGCTTGCGGAAGCGCATAAAACTTTCCAGGGTGTAGTCGACTTGGTACCAAAAAATCCCTTGCTCCTTCAGGAGAGCTCACGGTCAAAAGTGGAGTTGCTATATTCACAAAATCATTCTTTTCCATGTAGCTACGAATGTGCGCTTCCATCTTGGCGCGGAACAAGATATTGTTCTTAAGCCTCTCACGGCGAAGCTCCAAAAAGCGATACTTCAAACGCAGTTCTTCATCTTCTTCACCCTTAGCTGTCTCAAAGATTTCAAATGGCATGGCTTTGGCCGTTGAGAGCACCTCAACCGCTGTAGCATGTACTTCAATTTCTCCGGTTGAAATATCTTTGTTTACCGTATCTTCACCACGCTTTACAACATGCCCAACCACTTTTACCACATACTCATATTTGAGACTTTCCGCAATAGAAAAATCACTTACAGATTCCGGATTACAAACCACCTGGGTAATACCATATCGATCCCGCAAATCCACAAAAATAAGTCCACCAAGGTCTCTACGCTTGTGTACCCAACCTGAAAGAATTATTTCCTGCCCAACATTTCCCGTGGTGAGCTGTCCACATGTATGTGTTCTGTACATAAAATTACGCTTAGATGATCTACTTTCAGATCTCTCAATACAAGCAGAATAGCAGCTTTTTATCGCCTTGGCAAGTAAAAAACAGCCTTTTTTGGCTGTTTTTAGCATATATCTAGATGCCAAGTCGCTTTTTCCACATCAACCCCATCTCCACAGCCGTCTTCCCCCATCCGATGCCATGGTTATTTTCCCCCTGAGACCTGGACTTTGCCTGCTCCTCGGTCAAACAGGTCAGAACTCCAAAGATAACAGGCTTCCCAGAATCAAGATTGAGCTTCATCAAACCATGTGATACGGCATCACAAATATACTCAAAATGCATGGTTTCTCCTTTGATAAGGCAACCAACGGCAATGACTACATCGACATCTGTAGCCTCAAGTAAATGCTTAGCGCCCATGGGGAGCTCAAAAGAACCCGGAACAAAAAGCCCCGTGATGTTTTCTTCGAGAACACCACACTCTCGTAACGCATCCTTACATCCCTCCACGAGAGAAAGAGTGATTTCGTCATTCCAACGCGCCGCCACAATACCCACCTTGAGTGACGCGCCGTCGAAATCTTCAAATGATACACCTTTCATAATAAATACACTAAATACACAAATGCAGCAGATATGCTGTACTTTTAGTATGCCTTGCTTTTATCAATCATGCAAGTTTCTGTATTTTAGCAGTATAAAACCCTTCTACCTCCATTGTTGGCAGTATCCTGAGCGTTTTTGCCACATCCGGGTGGAGGTCCCTTTCTCTCCAATGCATAATGGGAGAAAGTGTTTTAAGTCCTGATACCTTTACTTCAACAACCTTTGCATGTTCCCCAACACGCTCGAGCAATTTGGAAATCCTCATTTCATTTTCCTCGGGAGCCATTGTACAGGTGGAATACACAAGATATCCACCAGGAGCAAGGGCAGACCATCCTGCCATAAGAATTTTGTGCTGCCTATACTCGAGGTTTTTAATCTTCTTTTCACTCCAGTAACCATAACTCTTTGGATACCCCTCTATAAACCTCGCTTCCCCACTGCATGGCACATCAAGCAAAACCTTATCAAAATATTCTGGATACTCTTGCGCCAGGGCACTTCCATCTTCCATCCGCAAAGAGAATTCCCAATCGTCTGCGGGAATATCAACCCCAAGAAGCTCCATATTGGCTTTGAGCCGAAAAAAGCGTACTTTATTAAGATCATTGGCTACGAGCTCACCTTTCTTTTGCATCATACCAGCCATTTGTGAAGTTTTACTTCCTGGCGCTGCCGTAAGATCGAGAACTTTTTCACCTGGCTGTGGATCGAGCACGAGTGGTGGAACCATGCTCGCCAGACTTTGGACATAAATCTTTCCTTCCAAATAAAAATCAGCAGTGGTTAGTTCACGCTTGCTTCTGTTTTGCAAAATGTACGCTCCTTTGAGCCAAGGTACCTGTTTTACTTTAAACCCTTTTTCTGCGAGTAATCGTTGGACCTCTTCAATTGAGCTTTTGAGCGTGTTTACACGAAATGTGGTTGGCTTATCGACAAAGGTCTTTC
Source organism: Candidatus Nomurabacteria bacterium (assembly GCA_020632445.1). GTDB lineage: Bacteria > Patescibacteriota > Patescibacteriia > Magasanikbacterales > UBA922 > 1-14-0-20-39-34. The sequence goes on from JACKFN010000002.1 coordinate 6,815, forward strand.
TGACCATCTCAAACTTACTTTTTCCAACGATTATTTCTGTACGTTCAAGGAACTTCTCAGGAAGATTCTTCCCCAGCACCTTTTTTTTCTTTTTTTTCTTTGCCATATTACTGGACTAAATACCATGAATCTCCAGTTTTGGCAAATGCATAGGTCTTAAGTTTGGTACCACGAATCACCGTCATTTCTACAACATTTTCGAAACTTCCTTTTAGACCACTAAACTTTCTTTTATCGTAGAGAACGACATTTCGAAGCTGTACACTTTGTATAGGGAGATCAGCCTTTTCAAAAAGCACTGGATATTCCTGAATAAATACGCTCTGTTGTACCTGAGACTGAACCACAGGATGGAGCACTTCATACATTTGTCCCAAGGCACCTTTTGCTTCAGCATCCAAAATTCTATACAACAAATTGTACAAATCAATGTCAAATGGAATGGTGTATTCTCCTGCCGGATATCGAAAAGCATAAGAACTACGCAGCTGTGGATGGTTGAGCCGAACACCAATACCGGTGTCCACCTGATCAAACTGAAATAATCCACTTTCTCCTGTTCGCAGTGTTGTATCACCAGCTGTAAGTTCCAAATTAATCAATCCTGTATTCTGGATAGGATCAAGCATATACCCCTTAAGTCGCACCACTTCTCTGACCTGATCGAAAGTCTGAATCTGTGAAGATGTCTTTTTCAATTCTGGCAAAACGTAGGTTTCGATATTTTTGTAGGAACGAAAATCAAAGTAAACAAAAGCTGCAAGGGTTATACACATGGCCGCGATGCCGTAAGCAAGCGCCTGTACCGTGTATCTCTTTTGCTTCTCCTCATGTTCACTGAGATCAACTTTTTTCGCCAAGTGAATAGTATTCGCGACCAGTGTCATGATCACCAGGGTCAAAATGACAATGGGAATCCACAAAAATCCAAGATCCACAGATTTTTCGAGTTCAGACCACGAAAATCCAGATGACGTTTCTTGTGATGCAGCGACCTGTTCGATATGTACATTCTCGGCAGGCTGCTGTTTTGCATCAGTGGGAAATTGAAACAAGGCCGTTTCTTTTTGCCCATCTTCACTGGCAATAACAGCAGCATGTATACCATCACCTTCTGGAGCGTCAACTCGAATCCGAAATTGTCCGTCCTTTTGGGTTGTAATCCTATAGATCTGATATTCCGGCATACTAGTAGACAATGATAGTAAGTATGGTTTCTGGAGCCGCCCTTCCCTCTATAATGACTCCACCGCCCTCATCCCTTTCAAATTCAACAATTCCAAGTGGGTTGTAGTCTACTTCGTTGACCTTCTTAAGGGTAAGCCGTCTAGAAGGCTCTACAATAATCTGTTCTTCGTTACTCGTAGGTTCGGAACTTTTTTCCTCATAAGTAGAACCTACCGCCGTATCTGGAGACGTCTCACGGTTCGTTTCTGTTCGTCCCAACACTAAACTAGGGTCACAGTATGGAACAATAACTTCTTTAAAAACTATTCTTTCTTGTACGATTGGCTGTGCGCTCTCTACCGGTAAAGTCGGGATTTCATCCTGTGTACATGCTATTTCCTTTTCCACTATAACGGGTTCCTGTCTAATAACGCGAGTACCAAACTTTGGTGCCATACGTACTTGATCACCGACATAACCCGCATTAAATATACGTGAGACTGGACGAAAATAATACATCGTTCCTGGTGTAAGACCGGTTACAAGTACAGAATGAGACGTTTTCCCTTCGCTTACCTCACCCGAAGTAAACCGATACTCATTGGATAACACAGAAGCACTACTTTCATGTGACTGGGTGTCAAACACGACGCGTGATGATGCTGGACCATTGGTATTCCATGTAACCAGTACCGAAGTTTCATCAACTTGCGCAACCGAAACGTTGGTTATCTCACCGGTTACCCAATAGTCTCCAGTATTCCCACAGGTAAGTGTTCCCACACACTGGCCTCCACTGTATTGCGTGTTAGCACCACAGTACGTTGACCCCTCTGCACAGTCACCTCCGCCAGTACCAACACACTGTCCACCTTCAAAATTGGTATTCTCACCACAATAGGTTGAACCAGATGGGCATGCAGGGTCCTCAGCCGCGAGCGCATACACATAACGCTCCATCAAATTACCTGTTGCGTCTTGTGCATATATCAATATGGGGATAGCTTCGCCCTCGGTAAAATCGAGTTCTGGATCTAACACAAAAGTATAATCCTCTGAAGTCCCATCTACACTCGTAGTATCACCAACATAGTTTCCCCCATTAAAATCAAGACTCGAAGAATAACTAATTGCCGTACCATTGGATGTTACTGTGCCAGTTCCTCCACCATTGGTATAGTAATTTCCATTCAAATAAATAACTACCTCATCAATATCGACGCCCGTACCACTATCCTTGATATGAAATGATACCGTGCCGTCGGTTTCTATCTCAGCGTCTGCTGCAGGAGAAAGTGTATCCACATACGGTGCTCCGGTATCAGCAGTCGAAAAAGTGTATGTATCAGTGGTAATTTCATTTCCTACATCGTCTTCACAATCATACACACTTACAGAAACCGTTTCATTTTCTGCAAAATCAGTTGCCGGATTAATGGTATAACGATAACCATAATCTATTGCAGCAACCGTAACCGTTGCATCTCCTTGTGCAAAAGTAGTAAGCGCAAAACTATCAGAACTTACGTTAATATTACAGGTAGAAGCATCCAGTCCCACACCAGAAGCTCCATTGGGATAAGCCTTTCGATCTTCAACTTCAATGATGATATTCGTCGATGTTGTTACCCCTGTTGATGCTCGTGTTGGTGTCTCATCTGACACCTGAGGTGCTACACTATCGGTTTCAGTAGTGAACGTCCATACTTTGGCATCCATGGTATTTGGACCATTGGCATCACCAAGCGCATCTTGATCTGCGGAAGCCTTATCCCTAAAGCCCGAAATCGTCACCGTGTAACTGGTATTGTACTCCCAATTTCGAGAATCCCCTCCTATCCCTGATGGGCTCGTCGGATTTACTGTAACCGCACACAGGTTCGTACCCCATATACCACTACAGCTAAACGAATCAACACCCGTGTAGTCTACGGCGCCATCACCATCGTCAAACGTAATCGATCCCGGCGGTTCGGTAGTGTTCACCCCAGTCCCAACACCGCTGTTGTTTCCTTCACCACGTAATGTGTCACGTAAGTCAAACGTGTAATTCGATGTTACAGATACACCACTGCCTCCATTTGAAGGAGAAGGATTTTCGGCAAAAGGCTTTACCGTATCAGCCCAAATATGAAATTGAAAATCTTCCTCATCGTCAAGAAGATCATTACCTGATAATGAAATATTACTTTCTGTTGTATTTCCAATCACCCCCACATTGATATCAAGAGTCTCTGGCGAAGAAGTTGCGTAGGCAGCGGCGCTTGGCTGATTGGCAGTCCAAGTGATCGTACCGAACGTTCCCGTACCACTCGACTGTACCACCGGAATATTGGAACCCGTGACATATACTCGACCAAGTCCAGCACCACGTGCGTCGTCGTCAATGGTTTGCCCAGACCACGTGTTAAAAAAATTTCCATCAGTGATACTGGCAGCGGTGCTTGTTGTACTATTGTAGTCAATCCAAATATTTGCGGCAGTGGTACCTCCTGATTTAATAGCTATTGTCGTAACAAAACTTTGCCCCACATAGTAGTAATTCAAATCATCGCCATCACCAGTACCTCCGTCTCCGGTATTATCCGAACCGGTTGTCAAATTGGTGGTAAGCTCAAAGGTGTCAGCACCGCTCGGATTTCCTGCCCAAACAAACCCGGCATACAAAACCACACCTATGCAAATCGTGTAAAAAACTATGTGAGATGCTAATCGAAGCATATTTTAGTTATCACCTTCGACATCAATATTATCAAGCAGGATACTTAAATCGACTGAATTGACAACGATATCTTGGTTAAGATTTGAACGTACAGCATTTCCCGTGGGATCGTCATCATCAAGCACATCGAGCAAAAGTGAAATATCAATAGAATTTACCACATCATCACCAAGCGTTGCTGCGCTTGTTGCATCGCCACTGACATCCCCTGCTAAAAGAACGACATCTCCACGAGAACCACTGTTATCTGCCTGAGAAAAATTCAAAACATTGTGACCGCTCGCGATCTCCACATCCTGCATAACTCGAGTAAGATGCTGCTTCCCCTTAAACCCAATATCATACGTTCCCGGAGGAACACCGGTGAGCGTCGTTGTCGGGTAAGTACCCGCATTTGTAGTGGTTGCCAATGCAGAAGTAAAAAGAATCACGTCATCGTCATTGCCCGAAGTCCGAACAGTAAGATAAAATGTAGTATCGTCGTTTGTGCCGGCAACCCCAACACGAGACTGTGGAACGGCCCATCGCACCTCTGCAGTAGGTGCTGTAAAGACCAAAACCGTAGACTCGATTACTTGCGCCCATGTCTGTCTTCCCCAAAAAACAAAGACAAAAAGCAGCATTCCAAAAACTAATGCATAAAACCAAGATACTGTTTGAAGCATTCTCATATTTTCTCATCTAGTATACCAAATATGCGATCGAGAGGGAATAGTTTTTGACAAAATAAAAAAGGAAGGAATATGTACTGCTTGCGAGCAACAAGTCTCTGCATATTCCTTCCGCTTTGAGATGATACACTTCTTGCAATGTCTTCTACGGCTTAAGACGATTAATCAATCTTGGAAACGGTATGGTCTCACGAATATGTTCAACACCAGAAATCCATCGCACGACTCGTTCTAGCCCCAAACCAAATCCGCTATGCGGGACACTTCCATACTTTCGAAGATCCAAATACCACTCGTATTCTTCTCCCTTAAAGCCCATCTCCTCTATACGTGCCTTGAGTGTCTCATAGTCGTCCTCACGCTGTGAACCGCCGATGATTTCTCCTGCTCCTTCGATACCTATCAAATCATTGTTAAGGACAAGCTCAGGATTTTCAGGATCAATCTTCATGTAAAATGGCTTGATAGCCTTTGGCCACTTATGAATAAATACCGGAACCTGTTCATTTTCTGTCAAAAGGCCCTCATCATCATTTCCCAGATCCTCACCAAACTGAATATCACTTCCCAGTGACTGCAGCCTCTTTATAGCCTCTGTATAGGTGAGACGAATAAACGGGGCTCTTATGTTCTCTAGAGGCTCTGTATTTCTTTCCAATATTTGAAATTCTTGCCGACATTTTTCCAAACATCTTTGAACAATATGCACAATCATATTTTCTTGAATCTGCAGACTCTCTTCATGCTCAACGTACGCTGCCTCAGCATCCATCATCCAAAATTCCGTAAGGTGCCGTCTCGTCTTACTCTTTTCCGCTCGAAAGGTTGGACCAAAGTCAAAGGCTCTTCCCACTGACATAATGGCAGCCTCAAGATATAGTTGACCAGACTGCGAAAGAAACGCTTCTCCTTCGTCAAAATAGTTAATCGCAAAAAGCTCTGTAGAATCTTCACAGGCGTTTGGCGTTATAATCGGTGTATCAATTTTAATAAAGTCATTCTGATGATAATACTCATAAATAGCATCAATCACCACGTCACGAATCCTCTGCACGGCCCACTGACGCTTACTGCGAAGCCACAGATGTCTATTGTTGAGCAAAAAGTCAGGGCCATGTTCTTTGGGAGTAATAGGATATTCCTGGGCCAATTGAACAACTTCTATACTCAAAATCTGAAGCTCAAATACTCCTTCTTTTTTAGGATGTGCCGCTACATTCCCCGAAACGATGATCGACGACTCTTGAGTCAAACTGGTGACTCGAGAAAAAACATCATCTCCAAGATCTGCCTGCGAAGCAATCGCCTGCACAAAACCCGTTCCATCACGTAGCTCCAAAAATGCAATCTTTCCAGAAGATCGACTATTATACAGCCACCCCTTGATCGTAACCCGCTGTCCAACGTAGTCCGCAATATGTTTGATAAGAATATTCATAAGTATGTATTTTTACGTTTGGGCATTATAGAATCTTTCAACATAATCTACAAATAAACTGGCTAGCTTGTCAACTGAGCCTTTTCTCACAGGATAACCAAGGCCAGTACTTGGGCCATCTCCTGGGATATGTTCTTGTGGACCAGCCTTTCTCCCCTCCTCTGCTTTTTCCATAGATGGTCTATCCCTACGGGTCACCTTTGTCCCCATATACGAAACTTTCCCAAGAAGAGCTTCTTTATACGGAAATCCTCTTTCATACTCTAAAAATCGATCCGTCACCTGATCAAATAGCTCACGCAATTTTTCGTCTGCTTGCTTGAGCGCTTCATAATCTATTCCCTTTTGTGCGGCCCTTTCACGCATTGAAAGCCAACTTCTGATTCCTTCACTCATACCATTTCATTGGTTTTACTTCATATCCACCAATTACCAAGCTGGCGGCAATAAGGACAAAATTTTTCACTACAAATTCCCCTTCGACGGTGAGCAAAAATGGATTTCCAACACGAAAAAACATCGTAGGACACAATACAAACGTAAACAATGTTCCGAGCATCTGAAGCCAAAGCAAAAAAAGCGTTGGACGAAGAAACTTTTTTAACAATAGCCCCAAACCGATAAGTACTTCCCATATTCCGAGAACAAACATGAATAGCTCTGTGGGCATAAACGAATACGTCTGTGATACCAAATCTGTAACCGGCGTAACGCCCGCGACTTTGAGCCCTCCAAACCAAAAAAAGACAATCCCAAGTGCTACTCGAAGCGTCGGGATAGCCCAATCATGCATTTCAGAAATGAAATACTTATCAAATCGCTTAAAAGTTTTCGATTTCATAAAAAATGAATCTGCTTGATAATTACTCATATCATAGCAAAATCATGTCCTTGAAACAAGATTGAGACGGGGGCGTTTTTTCGCCCCCGCGCTTAGGTGGGGTTATGCTTTTTGAGCATAAAAAGTGGAATAAGAATGAGCACCACGCCCGACAAGGCAAGCGCGGCGTAGATGCCGTAGCGCTGGGCCACGACACCAAAGACAATCAAACCGAGGCAGTCAAAGGAGAAAGCCACCATGGAGACCACAGACAAAAGCGTGGCACGCTTGTCATGATCCATGTCAGCGTTGAGGTAGGCGTTTCGCAGCGGATTGTACATCCCACGAAACACCTCATGCCCCAAAAACATGATCAGCACCCAGTAAAAGCCCAGGTTCATGGCAACAAGCGTAAGACAAACACCAATACCAATCAGCACCATGAGTAGCCGCCGGTAAAAGCAACTACCCTGGCGACTACGACTCATCAGCTCATTACCGGCAAACAGTGCCAAACCAATCCCCACCTTGAGCAGTCCAAGCCCGGCAAGACTGATCTGATGGTGGTCATGAAACATTGGCTGCCAGTACCGATTCGGAGCTTGCAAGGTGCACCATAGCAGCGCATCAATGGCGATGACTCGGCGGATACTCACAGACACCTTAAAGTGCTGGCGCGCGCCACTGAGAATCTCCATGGTCGTTTCACGCACGCTCCTTCGCACCAGTGGAGGGATAAAATCCTCCTTCATGTACAGTGCCGCAATGACCGTGATGCAAAAAAAGAGGATGCACGTAAAGTACCACGGATATCGAATGTCGAACTGAGCAAGCAATCCGCCCAGAAGTCCACCAACGAGAATCCCCAGCTGAGTGTAGCGACCACCGAGAGAAAAGAGCTCCAGGTGCGTTCCCGTGTAGCCCTGACTGTCAAGCCGAGCCAAGAGCCACCCTTCGAAGGCTCCACTGGCACTGGCGAGCGAGAACGCCAGCACCACCTCTGCCAGCAAAAAACCCATGAAGCTATCTGAAAGCGTGTAGACCACGCAACCAATGAACCCCAGACCACACGAAAGCACGTACATGTTCTTGCGACCAAAGATGTCCGCCATGATACCAGTCGGGATCTGGAGCAGCAACATAGGGACAGCGAACCCCATCTCGACCATGCTGACCTCCAGGAGGCTCAGCCCATGTCTCATCATGTAGATCACCAGAATGGTGCCGATGACCGAAAAGGCCATCGACTCCAAAAATCGAAGTGCAACAAACAAGCGGAGCGTCTGCTTCATCGTCCGTTTTCTCCTACCCTTTTCGGGCGTAGCTGGCTTTCGCCATGGTTAGGTTGTCGTATTTTGCCTATTTTGAGGCAAAATAAAAGCCCCGGCACTCAGCCGGGGCTATGAAGAATATCAATACAAACTTAACATCCATCATGGCTACAGCTGAGCGAATCAAAAAGACTTCCTTGCACTTTACATGCAGAAATGTGTCGCATATCAGTTGTGAACCAATAATAGTTGTTCATATTTTTTAGGTTACAGCCTAACATACCATATTTTTGTGTGTTTGTCAAGAGTTACCATTTTTTAGGATTGAATCATAGCCTTTGTGATTGGATCAAAAATATAGCAGGATTATCATAGTCTCCACCCCCCTTATACGTAATCGTTGCTGAAAAGCTGTCACCAAAGGATGCCGCGGTTGTTACTTCGATCTCATCTCCTGGATCCATATCAATATACTCCCCATTCCAATCATATTGATCCACACCTCGGATCCTTAACTGAATCTTCTGACCTATTGAATTGAAACCAACATACTCCAGTCGCATGTTACCACCCTGTTGTTGAAATGCATTATCCAGACAAAGTTCTACGATCATGTCTCCACCAAGTGGCTTTGTCACATCTGATCCCGTACATTTTGATTCAGGAATAGTATCCCAAACTGACAAAGATTCCGATGTACCGGTAGTTGGATATGGTATCGGGAGTGGTGAAGGTGCGGCAGGGGTTGAAAATGTTTTAGAAATACTCTTCATTCCTTGTGGCGTAGCCTCAATTGTGCCAGCAAGCAAATCCCCCACAGCGCTATCAATGTAAAAAGTCAGAGAGTACGTTTTGCCGTCAAAACCTTTATAGGTGTATGCTTTCCCATCAGGGTCAGAAGGAAGGCTATTCATATAGGTAATCTCATTCCCATCACATTTCGCCGAAAAACCACCAGAACACAGCATACCCATCAAGAAACCATTGAACTCTCCATTTGCTATTGGGTAATACCCTTTGTCTGTTTTATAGAGCTCTAGCTTGGCTTGAACATTTTTTATATCGGCAACTCTTCGAGCATCTTTTGCCAAAGAACCTGATTGCTTGGGCGCGGTATCATACCCCAGACCTGAAGGCTCTGATCCTGTCTTTTCTGGAAAACTCATTGTCCTTGAAACCTCCAAAACACGATCCAGTCGATACAGTCTTTTGAGCTCTTCAATATCTTGTATATGTCTTTTTACCTTTTGTCCATTCTGATCCTCAATGACATAAATTTCTGGCCCATCACTATATTTAAACACTGCTGAGGTTGGCAGTTCATTATCATCTTGAACGGCTGTTCCTTTCTGGTGTTTCTTGATGACCTCTGCGTCGACATCCTCGATCCACTCCCACTTAAATCCCTGCTTTTCAAATACCGTGGCATCAGAAATTGGACGCAACTGACCATTTACGTATAAATACACTTTTCCATCATCCGTTGTTTTGATCAGTGAACCGTTTTCAAGCTGTCTTTTGGGCCCCCAGGGCAAAAAACCAAGCTTATTATTGGGTATGCTTTTCAATTTTGTTGCGGTTGTCGTACGGACCTCACCCCACGAAGTAAAATAACTAAAATAGATGCGAGCATTGCGAAAAGCTCGTTTACTACAATCCGCAGAAACAAAATATACCGAAGAACTCTCTGGTGATTTATATGCATGATTGATCTCCACAGGACAAGTTACCGCTGAGGTACTTCCAGGAAGAAAACCGACTAAAAGTGCAAACACAAATAACAAAAAAGGCATAAGCGAGAATTTATTCTTATGTTTTTAGTATACATGTTTTACCCCCTCACTTCCACCTTTTCAATTTTCTCGCGAAAAAAGCTTACCGTTTCAGAAAGTCGCGACTGTGAAAAAGGGTGGAACTTTTCATAACTACTTTTCAATGTTTTTTCTGGTCGAAATGATTGAAGATACAAGGCGCGTGCCCCATCAATCATCTCTCGCATTTCGGCAAGTACTCCATGACTATGAATCTCGTCAACCAGCGTACTGCGAAATTCATATTCAATATTACTATGCATAAGCAGAGCAATGCTCTTTTGAATATTTTCTGTTTTCACGAGCTTGCCCACAAGCTGCCCATACTTGCCATAACTCGTTTTGACATCCATGGCAATGTAATCAACTATACCCTCAGATAAAGCCTTTTCCAAAATATCAGGACGATTTCCATTGCTATCAAGTTTTACCAAAAAACCCCTTTCCTTTACCTTCCGCATAAAATCCAAAAGATCACCCATCATAGTTGGCTCTCCCCCAGTAATCACCACCCCATCGAGCATGCCTTCACGTTTTTGCAAGAACTGAAAAAAAACTTTCTCTGGAATAAATGTATGTTTTATCTTTTGAATTTCCTCAGGTAAAACAAATTCTGGATTATGACAGTATCCACATCGAAAGTTGCACCCAGGAGTAAATACAATACACGCGCACTTACCGGGATAATCGAGCATGGTAAACTTTTGTACAGCAGAAATGAGCATGTAAAGAATCTAAGCGTATGTCTGGCAAAACGTAATGTTGTCGACCTTACATTCTACAAAATGTTTGCGAGAATAATGTTCAGACTTTTTTCCAATGTTAAAATGTGATACGGGTCGGTGGTATCCCATCACTCTTGTCCATACTTCACATCGTGTTCTTTGGTTATTTGATTCTGATAAAATTTGTGCGGTCATATATTTCACTTTAGGATTTAAAATTCTTAATTCTAGATTTTCCGTAGAAATGGATTTGCCTTGCGCGCAGTGACTGTAAACTATTTCTGCGACTGTACGTTGGTATACACCTTTCGAAGTTCGACATCATGAATCTGCTCACCAACGTAGTTCATTTCCTCATCACACTTTGGACAAAAGTCAAACTCCCCTGCCAGGTAACCATGCTTTGGACAAATGGAAAACGTTGGCGTGATGGTGATGTATGGCAGTCGGTAATTACTCAACACCTTCCTAACCAAATTTCGACAGGCTTTAGCATCTGAAATTCTTTCTGTCATGTACAGATGTAAAACCGTACCACCGGTATACTTGGTTTGAAGTCCGTCTTGCAGATCGAGCGCCTCAAATGGATCGTCCGTATACCCAACAGGAAGCTGCGTTGAATTGGTGTAGTATGGAGCATCGACGGTTCCCGCGTGCAATATATCCGTAAAACGCTTTTTGTCTTCTTTAACAAACCGATACGTCGTTCCTTCCGCCGGCGTTGCCTCAAGGTTATACAAATGCCCTGTTTCTTCTTGAAAATCTTGCATTCGCTTTCTCATAAAATCCAATACCTCACGCGCAAACTCCTGACCAAACGCCGTGGAAATATTTTCTTTGTCATCAGTAAAATTTCGAAGGGCTTCATTCATCCCATTAATTCCTATCGTCGAAAAGTGACTTCGAAGCGTACCCAAATATCGTTTGGTGTATGGAAAAAGTCCCCTATCCATCCATTTTTCAATTTCTTTTCGTTTGATTTCCAAAGAAGTCTTCGCCAGTTGCATAAGATGTTCTACACGCTCCAAAAATGCATATTTATCTCCCTTACAGACATACCCAATACGTGCAAGGTTCAAAGTGACTACACCAATTGACCCGGTCATTTCGGCAGAACCAAACAGCCCACCTCCGCGCTTTTTGAGCTCACGCAAATCAAGTTGCAAACGACAACACATGGAACGTACATCCCCGGGATTAAGCTCTGAATTGATGAAGTTTTGAAAATATGGTGTTCCATATTTTGCGGTCATTTCGAATAATGGCACGTTCTCTTCACTTTCCCAATCGAAATCCTTCCCGATGTTATAGGTTGGAATAGGAAAGGTAAATGTTCGCCCTTTGCTGTCCCCTTTGGTCATCACATCAATAAAAGCACGATTGATGATATGCATCTCTTTTTCAAGCTCACCATATTTATAGGGAAAATCCTTTCCACCCAAAATGAGATTCTTTTCCTTGAGATCTTCGGGACAGTTCCAATCCATCGTGATATTGGTAAATGGTGTCTGCGTTCCCCAACGTGATGGGATATTGAGGTTAAAAACAAATGACTGCATGTTTTGATAGACATAGTCATAAACTTTCTTTTCAATGACACCCTCTTTCCCCTCCCCTTCCAGATCCTTCAACTCTTCTCGAAGCTCTAATTCATATTTTTTTACAAATGGCGCCAAAAACGTATCAAAGCTGGAAAATGCCTGCGCACCGGCCCATTCATTTTGCAACGTCCCAAAAAAATTCACCATCTGAGCAACCGCTGAACTTAAATGCTTCGGAGGACTCGACTCAATTTTATTTGACACTCCATTGAATCCCTCTTCCAAAAGTGCACGCAAACTCCACCCAGCACAATACCCTGAAAACATATCCAAATCATGAATATGAAAATCCGCATTTCTGTGTGCATCACCAATATCCTTTGGATAAATATGAGAAAGCCAATAATTTGCAGTAACCTTTCCTGAAGTGTTGAGAATCATTCCACCAAGTGAGTATCCTTGATTGGAATTGGCATTTACACGCCAATCAAGCTTCTCGAGGTATTCACCAATCGTCTTTTCTACTTCTACCACCACATTCTTGTCCTCCCTCTGCTCACTGCGCTTACTCCGATACAGGATGTATGCCTTGGCAGCTTGCTCATAATCAAAACGAATAAGCACGTTTTCTACAATGTCCTGCAGATCTTCGACGCTTGGGATACTATCAACGAATTGTTCTTCAGCGTCACGGAGCACTTCGAGTGCCACGGTATAAGCGGTCGCATGATCACCACCTGAGCTTGCCGCAAAGGCCTTATGCACTGCCCGTGCGATCTTGTTGATATCAAAATCAACGATGGCACCATTTCGCTTTTGTATCTTATACAAAGCCATAATTGCTTGTGTTAAAAGTATACAGGATTGTCCTGTACCCTATTAAACACAAAAGACACCAAAAGGTGTCATCTTCTTCTTTTTTCAAAAAAATCAAAGAAGCTTCTTCCTCCCCCGAGACAATTGCAACTTCACGGCATTTTCGGTCTTCCCCAAAAACGTAGCAATCTCTCGAACACTGTATCCTTGTTGGTACTTCATGACAAACACTTTATACTCTGCCCCGGAAAGGATCTTCTGTGCTCTTTCAAACATTTCATCTACCATCATCCGAGAGAACGTATCATCCCCAAAAGTAACATCTTGATCGTCGAGCGGTACGTAGATGTGTTTTTTGCGATAGTGATTTACAAGTAGATTGTGCGCAATTCGTAATAAATACGTCTTATACGTAGCATTGCCACTACGGAAATCCTCCAAGTGCTCAAAAGCCCTCAAAAAGGTCTCTTGCATAATTTCTTCTGCTTTTCGAATATCCTTTCCGAGTCGATGGTACACATACCAAAGAATGTCATCGGCATATTTGGTATACAGGGTCGCGAATGCTTGCGCACTATGCTGTGCCTGTAATACAAGCTGGGCATCTGTTCTCCTGTCTGCGAACTTTTGGCGGTTAGGGCTCACCAGAAAGGTATCAATCGCTTCATAAAAACTCAAATCCTCTATCTCCCGGGCGACTCGATAATCGTTCTTGATGTTCCACCACGAAAACATCCAGGCAATGACATCCCGGGCTGGCAGTTCTTTTTGGCCAAGCATCTCATGAAACTCCTTTTGAAAAGACACCATAGATTCATTCCCCTCAAATGTCTGACTCACAGCCAGATAATAACGCCCAAATGACTTGGAATCATGAACCGGAGAAAAAAACGTCATCTGCTCGTACCCACTTCCATCTTTTCGTTTATTGACGACCAGTGCAGAAAATGGGCTCCTTTCATGTGAAATCTTTTTCCACAGATCCCTGTAAAATTCCTTTTTCATGTGCCCTCCCCAGAGGTTGCCAGGCTTTTGGCCTATTACCTGAGGAATATCAAAACCCGTTGCCCTGTAGCAAGCATCATTAGCATAGACAGCTCGTCCGGCGCTGTCAGTTATCACAAAGCTGCCTTTGACCGTTTCGAGTGCTGATGTGAGAGAGGATGTATGAATCATATGTTGTTAAAACAAGTATAGCACATCAATTTGAGAAAAAAAGTTGTCATATTTTCCCCGAGACCATCAACCCAAGGGAAATTTCGCTTTTTTTAGCAAAATATTCACAATCTTGAAAGAAATAGAAATTCTCTGCGTATTACACAATGGAGGACACTCTCACCAAAAGATTGTCAGCCCCCAAAAGGAAGGGTATAGTGAATGACAGGTAGTAGACCAATATGACTCAAAAGGAGCTCGGGCAGTTATCAGACGAGGAGCTGGCAACGCTTATTGGAGAAGACAAAGAATATTTTGCTCATATTATTGGGCGGTACCAAAACAAGCTTTTTGCCTTTATCACTCGCCTTACCAGCATTTCCAAGGAAGAAACAGAAGACCTGCTTCAAGAGATCTTCATCTTAGCATATCGGAACATTCACGATTTTGACCCAAATCTTAAATTTTCATCGTGGATCTACCGTATTGCTCGTAACCAAGTCATCTCCCATCATCGAAAAATAAAAGTTAGACCGAAATTCACAGGGCTCGAACCCGCAATATACGAAAACATAGCCTCAGAATTTGATCTGAACAAGTTAATGGAAAACAAAGAACTCAAAAGAATCATTGCACAGACCTTTGAAAAAATGGATACGAAATACAAAGAAATACTGCTCCTCAAGTTTGTAGAAGAAAAAAGTTACGAGGAAATATCCGATATTCTCAAAAAGCCAAAAGGGACCATAGGAACGATGATCAACCGCGCCAAAAAACAGTTTTCAAAAATTATCAAGACGTATGACCGATAAACTCAAAGACAAAATTCTCGAAGCCATCGAAAACGAGCACATTGCACCAAAGGCAAAATGGAATTTTGTGCTCAAGGATTATACGATCTGGGCGCTTGCCATTTTTTCCCTTTTGATCGGAGCTCTAGCGTTTTCGCTTACCCTCCAGAGCATTCTGAGTGCTGACTGGGAAATTTATGATGCTATAGAAAATGACTTTATCAAATTTCTCCTCCTTTCCCTCCCTTACTTTTGGATTGTATTTTTGGGCCTGTTTATCGGATCTGCGTATTACAACTTTACTCAAACCAAAACCGGGTATAAACACAAGCTCGGCACTACCGTTCTCGCCAGTGTCGCAGTGAGCCTACTAACAGGTACCGCACTCTATGCTTTTGGAATTTCCGAACAAACCGAAGAAATCTTCAACCAAAATGAAATGTATCGTCACCATGTCAATGTTGAGCACAAGCTCTGGAAAAAACCAGACGAAGGAAGGCTCATTGGACGTGTAGTCAACGTGCAGCAGCCTGTAACCGTATTTTTGCAAGATCCTGACAAAAATCTCTGGCGAATAGATATCTCAAGCTCCACCCCACAAGATTTTTTGATCATCAAAGAAGGAGACAAACTGAAGGTCATCGGCGAAAAAGAAAGTGAAGACAGTTTTATAGCGGAAAAACTTCTTCCAGCAAAACCAAAAGCACCTATTCCGCTCTTTCATCGAAAAATGCAAGTTCGCGTCTCTCCAGAGACACGACAAGAAATCGAACGAATGAAAGAGGCCCACCGTATTCATATGGAATCCGATGAACTCCCGACTACGGCAAGCAGCTCACAGCAAATGATACTGCCGAATCACCCAAAATTGCAACAATCTTTCTTACTTCAACTCCCAAGAGTACCCGAGAGTGAAAGAAATTTTCATTTGGTGCGTACTACATAGTGAGAGAGGAAAACATTGATCAAGCATGTTCTCCTTTCTCAAAAGGTCAACACGCACAGACCAAGTGCCTGTTTCTCCTCCCAAAACTTTGAGCACAAAACGTGCTCTTCTGGCCACCACTGGCCAAAAACAGTCTTGGTCTGTGCACTGTTTATTATTCATAACTTTTTCATCAAACTATGAAACACACCAAGGCCGCACTGACATCACTCGCCATTGCAGCAGTACTGGCAGGTGGTGTCGGGGCTGTATCTGCACGTGAACCACAAAATCGTGACGGACAAACACAACAAAGGGCTCCATGGGGTCAGCATTCCCAAGAACAAATGCATTCAAAACAGACAGGCATGCGCTCAAAAATGCATTTTAAACCGAATAAAATGCTCCAACATCCGTGGCATAAGGAAATGCAACAGTCTATCAAAAATGCACTCGAAAATGGGGACTACGAAGCATTCCGACAAGCCCATGAAGATGCACACAAAAAGCAAATGGAGTACCTCACAGAAGAAAGATTTCAACAGTTACTCAAACTCAGACAGCTGCGCGAAGAAGGTGACATGGAAAGCGCACGAAGGCTCATGGACCAAATGAGAATCGAAAGAGAAGCACTGATGCAACAACAAGCAGCATAGCCTCTTTTCAGACAACAATGAACAAAAGTATAGCGAAAAACCCTGGACTACACCTCCTGGGTTTTTCTTTTTGCAAAAAAAGGTTGACCTTTCCCCTTACTACTGCCTGGTCTGTTTTTATTTTCTCAAATCTACACCACTTCCAATAGCCTGTGAAATATTTGTATATCCATCACGCTGTAGCAGCTTTACTAATCCTTGATTAATGTGGGAAACATTCTGTGGTCCCTCATAAATCATCCCCGTAATCATTTGGAGCAATGATGCACCGCGCTTTATTTTTTCATATGCATCTTCTGGAGTAAAGATACCCCCAACTCCGATGATGAATGCCTTTCCCTGTGTATAACTATAGATTCTTTCTACCAAATCATCGGAAAGATCACGGACTTCACCGCCGCTAAGTCCACCTTTTTCTCCTGGATTTTTTTTCAAATTCGTAGCAATAAAACCACTTATGTGACACTTTTGACAGATATCGATAATCTGATGGAGTTGCTGGTCAGGAATGCTACTGGCGATTTTCACAAAGATAGGTTTGGCAATTTTGAGGGTACAGACCCGCTCCAAGAGTTTTTCCAAATGCTCTGGATCCAAAAAACTTTCCCCGCCATGAGCATTTGGGCAACTGATGTTGAGCGTATAGTAATCACCAGCTCCGATTGCTTCACAGGCTTTGAGCGAATACAGGTAATCTTCGATTCCTCCCTTTACGCCAGTTGTTGCTTGACAATTCGTTTTGGCAATACTAATTCCAAGAGGAATCGATACCTTAGCCTTTTTTATTCGCGGAGCAATCTCGTCAACACCTATATTTTTGAGTCCGTAGTAGACCCGGAGTGATTTTTTTTCTGGAATGCGCCACAACCGTGTGCCAGGATTTCCTTCATATGCCCTTGCCGTAATTGATCCAAACTCTGCAAAGCCAAATCCGACATACTCAAAGATTTCTGGAATATCCGCATTTTTGTCAAAACCTGCTGAAAGACCAATAGGATTGGGAAAGGTAAGATCAAAATAACTTTGTTTAAGGTGTGTATTTTTGTACCCAAAACACATGGAGGTAACCCACCTCACAGGCGTATACCGAGAAAGAAACCTTCCAAGCCGAATGAACTGATCATGGACCTTTTCTGGTGGAAAACAAAACAGTATTGGCTTGAGTATATACTGGTACCCAAGCTTCAAAAGTTCATTGCGAAATTGAACGATGGTTTCTCTCATATCAAAAAAAGCAGGTAAGCTGCCTTAGTGATCTTTGATTCGATGAGAAGCTTTACGTCTACGATGATAATGTTTCACTGGAACTTTTTGTACCGGCTCATGCTTCTCAAGTGCAAAGAGAATAAAACAGCCACAAAGAGCAAAGGCTCCTACTAACAAAAAGGTTACCACAAATCCAAAGAGTTGTGCAAACACAGCACCAAGCGTACCGGCGACGGCAGCTCCGATTCCCACAGAAGTAGCATATAAACTCCACTCGAAACTTTCGTGGTGCTTATCGAGGTGCGTACTCCACATTCCAGGCCAAGTAGGATACACTAGCGCACTCCCGAGTCCATAGAGAACTTGCGCAAGGTAAATAACATAAATATGACTGGCCATAATATAAAGAAACGGAATAGTCGATACGACGAATGTTCCAACAATAAGTAGCTGTACTTTATGGTTATGTCTATCCACATAGCGGGAAAGTGGCAACTGTACAAGCGATTTTACGATCATAAATAAAGACCCGGCTATTCCCGCAGTAAGTACTGTCCCACCGACCATATTTTCTTTTATGAAAATAGCCAAAATCGGTTCTATAAACCCAAAACCTGTCGAAATAAACAGGTCTGAAATGAGAAGAGGTTTTATGACTTTGTTCAAATACTACAGTTTTCCAAGTAACTGATAGGCCCATTTTTCTATCTTGGCAGTGGCGTTATACAAATCGAAGTACAGTCCATCAACCTTGAGTGGAGGCAAAATCTCTTGCGCTCCTATCTGCGTAACAAAAGCCTGCATGTGATCGACCGCTCCACAAAAATAGGTGTAACGGCTATCTCCACACCCAAACAAAGCAAAATGCTTACTCGGATATTTTTTACCATCCATAGCATGCATAATGTTGAGTATATCTTCGTGTGGGCTTCCCTCTTCTCCCTCCACCTTCCAACTGCATGAACCCATCACGATATGCCTATGGGAAAGAACATCATTCATGCCAACTTCACCAGCAGAAATAAGCTTTACGGTGTGTTTGCCACGTAGAATATCGGCAACCATCTGCGCTGCATGAAAATTTGAGCCTGAATTGGAACCATACACGACAAGAATTTTCATACTACATATATTGCTTAAAGAGCTTGGTCATACTGCGCTTTCGCAATGGTTTTTTGATGAGCGGCGTCTTGTGGATTTGTGGAAATTTGTCTTCATAGCACTCACGTTGCTCCTGATACAGAATACCAACAGGAATTTTTTTGAAATCCCACTCCAGTGTTTTTTCGTATGCGGCAACTTTGTCTGTAGAGTCATACGTTTTTGGAAGCTGGTACGTATTTTCCTGATAAAAACGATGTGTGTAAAGTTTATTAAAAGTAACACAGGGCTGAAGAACTTGAATCACTGAAAACCCCTTATGTGCGTTGGCCTTTACCATGATGTCTTTGAGACTCTCCACATTGCCGGCATATTCACGCGCCAAAAACGTTGCACCACTGGCAAGAGCCAGTCGAAGCGGGTGCAGCGGGTCATCAATGTTGCCCTGTGGAGTTGATTTTGTTTTTTGCCCGAGTGGGGTGCGAGGACTTGCCTGCCCAGTGGTCAAAGCATAGAGCGCATTGTCGTGCAAAATAATCGTAATGTTTTGATTGCGCCTGGCAGCGTGAACAAAATGATTTCCCCCTTCTGAAAGGCAATCTCCATCTCCGGTAAACACAAAAACATTGAGCCGATGATTCGCCATTTTTACACCAGAGGCCACTGGAATGGCCCGTCCGTGTAATCCCTCAAATGCGGTAATTTTTACAAAATTCACAATGTGCCCATGACATCCAATGCCAGCCACGAGCGCCGTATTGGTGTTATCCCACTTTTGCTCAATGCAGGCACCACGAAAGGCGCTCCAAATCCCAAAATCTCCACACCCAGGACACCAATTGCACGGGTTGGGGGTTGAAAGCTTACTCGAAGTCAAAACTTTTTTGGATTGTATGGGTTTGGATTTCATAATCTCGAATCAAGATTACTAAGACTTGCTCCTGAGCTTTTGCAAAATTTCCTCAGGAAATATTGGCCGACCATCATACTTGAGCAAAACATCGTCTGGAACAATTCCTGTTTTTTCTTTGAGAAGTGACAAAAATTGCCCGCTGTAATTGCATTCTATGCCAATGAGCTTTTTGGTTTTTGCAAGTGCTTTTTTGATGGCATCTGAAGGAAATGGATGCATCCAGGTTACATGGAGGTAATTTACCTTGCTGCTATGCTTGAGCGCTTCAAGAATCGAACCCTTGTTACTCCCCCAAGAAACAATGGTGGTCTGGGCATCTTTGGGACCATACAGCACTGGCTTTTGCATGTCCTTCTTTTCACATACTTCCATTTTATGCATACGCTTGTGCATTTGATCAAGGCGATTTTGAGAGTCTTCATTGGAATATCCAACCTCATCGTGTTCATCGGAATTGGCCACAAAGTGATTGCCTACCCCGGGAATAGATCGTGGGGACATACCTGATGCCGTCATTGCATACCTTTTGTATGCAAGCCTTTTTGACGAAATAAAGTTCCCTCGTTCAATTGAGTACTTTTTGTAGTCAAAAGGAAGAACACTCTCATGTGATTCGCAAATGTGCTTATCAATCAAAACGACCACAGGACATTGGTACTTTTCTGCCAAATTCATAGCGTCCATGGTCATGTAGAAGGCCTCGGTCACATCACCAGGGGCAAGCACTATGCGTGGGAAGTCTCCCTGGTGTGCATGGAGTACAAATTGCAAATCGCCTTGTTCTGTCCATGTCGGTAAGCCCGTTGCCGGAGCACCACGCATACCTTCAATAATAACCACCGGAATCTCTGCTAAACCAGCAAGACCATACCCTTCAGACATAAGACAGAATCCTCCGCCAGAGGTCGCCACCATACTTCTTGCACCAGCATGCGCTGCTCCCATAGCCATATTAATGGCCGATATTTCATCTTCTGGCTGTTTGTAAATGAAACCGAGTTTTTCTTGATGCTCTGCAAGTACATGAAGGATGTTTGAGGTCGGCGTCATTGGATATATAGCCGCAAACTGCAATCCGGCGGCTATAGCGCCCAAGGCAACCGACTCATTCCCAGTGACAGCCATATACTTTTTGCTTCGCTTTCTTGGCTTGAGCGCAGGGCGAATACTTTCGAAATGATGATCCTGAACATATTTCCAAGCAGCCTTTGCAACCTCATGATTGAGACGAACCACAGCTTCATGCTTATGGGAAAAAGCATCAGATATAAGATCAAGCAAATGCTTTCCGTCAGCTCCAAGGATCGCCATAGCCGCACCAAGTGCTGCCGTGTTCTTCATAAAGAGAGATCCACCGATTTCTTTCGCCATCTTGTAGAGTGGGACGTCAAATACATGAAGTCCATTATGCTTTCCCAAATCCATCCCTGCCTCACTGTCATACAAAACACTCCCACCTTTCACAACCTCTCCCATGTGTTTACTGAGCGTATCTTGGTCAAGAGCAATCAAAAAATTCGTATGTAGGTAAGGGCTTTTCACTGGTTTGGTATCGATGGCAACCTGCATAACATTGTGTCCACCACGAACGATCGATGGGTATTCAGAATAGTCAAACGTGTAGTACCCACTTCGCATGGCAACTTTGTTGAGCATAAGGCCAGCAGACATGATCCCATACCCGGCTTCTCCTGCTATTTTTACGACATAGGGTTTCATATTTTGCGTATTTTCCCATCGAGTGCCCAGGCACCTTTTTGAGTTACCATAACAGGATTTATCTCAATTTCTGCAATATCTTCACACCTCCGTACCAGATCAGACAATCGAAGAACAAGCCGAATGAGCGCTTTGATATCATACTTTTGCCCACCTCGATAACCAGAAAGCAATCGAAATATTCTTGTTTTTTTCAATGCTTCTTCGACTTGTACCTGATTATTTGGAAGAAAACCCAAATACATATCATCAACAAGCTCAGCGAGTGTCCCACCAGCGCCAATCATAAGCACAGGACCAAAAATCGAATCCCTTTTTATTCCAACAATGACTTCAATACCACTTTCAATTTGCTGTTGAATTTGAACCTTCCCATCCTTAACTTTCAAAACCTGAAGCTGCTTTTTTATTTGAGCCAATGCGGTTTTGAGCATCTTTTCATCGACAATATCCGTGATGACTCCTCCTACATCCTTTTTATGAATGACCTCACGTGAAGATATTTTCAAGACTACCGGGTACCCATGTTTTTCGCAAAACCTCTTTGCATCCGCATAGCCTGAAAGTGCTTTGGTCTTGGGCACTTGAATATCTGCCCACTGCAATATTTCGTCTGATTCAACACTACTAAACGCACCCGTAGCATGGGTGTGAAGTGCGTCACTGACCCAATGAACCTGCTGCTGAGGAATGAAACTTCGAGTAGATTTTTGCTGAGTTTGTTTTTTTGTCTTCCATTGTTGCCATTTCCACATTTGTGCAAATGCTTTTACTGCTCGCTCTGGAAAACGAAAATTGGGTATCTTTGCGGCTGTCAAAACAGTTTCTCCGGCATGAATAAGTGTCCCCCCCATAAACGCGCACAGTATTGGTTTTTGGTATGCTTTTGAGACTTTCCCGATAGCCCGAGCGGTTTGTTTTATCTGAGTCATGACCTGTGGTGTAAGTATGACTATCGCGCCGTCCACACTCTTCAATTTGAGCACAAGTTCAAGCGCCTTTGCATAGCGTGTTGCAAGTGCATCGCCAAGTACGTCAATAGGATTCATAACGCTTGCGGCCCTTGGAAGATGCTTGAGTATTTTTTTCTTGGTGGCTTGAGGAATGTGGGCAAGTTCCAAATTGTTTTGTTCGATCGCGTCTGCAGTGATTACTCCTGGGCCACCAGCGTTTGAAACCACAGCAACCCGAGGTCCTTTTGGTGCCACTTCAAAGCTAAAAGCCTTAAGCAGATCCGTCATATCTTCCATTCCTTCACAGCGCAGTGCTCCCGCATTTTCAAGTGCCATATCAAGCACCTTGTCATCACTGGCCATGGCACCGGTATGAAGCTGCATGGCATGACGAGCTGCCTCATTTCTTCCTGGGCTCAGTACAAGCACAGGGTCCATTTGCGAAATCTTTTGAACATGTTCTAAAAATTGCTCACCATCTTGAAGTGACTCCAGATACATTCCTATAGGAAAATAAGAAGAAAAACCCTGCCCCAGTCGTGACTTTCTTTCTTTTGAAGACTTTTTAGTTTTCAACCAAAAATGCAACAAGTCTGACTCTGTTATGCCAGCTTTATTTCCAAGTGTTATAAATTGCTCAAACCCAAGGCCTGCATCAAGTGCATAGTCATACAGACTGGTAGCAACAGCTCCCGATTGGCTCACGAACCTCAGGTTCCCTTCCACCTTTACCACATCGCCAAAAGTCGCATTGAGATCAATATCATCATTGACAAAACCAAGACAATTTGGACCGAGGATACTAAGGCCATATTTGTCTGCAAGCTTTTTGATTGCCTTTTCACGCTTTGCACCTACCTCTCCGATTTCTTTAAAGCCTGCTGAAAAAATAACAATATTCTTGGTTCCATGACGTGCAATCTGATCGATGCTTTCCAAAACATACTTTGCTGGAACGGCAACAAGTGCAAGATCTGGCACAAAGGGAATGACGTCAAAACGCGCAAAAATATCAATTCCCAAAATCGACTTTGCATGTGGATTTACGCCGACGACTTTTCCTCTATATTGACTTTGAGTAATGTTTTGCAAAATAATATGTCCCACCTTCCCTTGTTTTCGAGATGCACCAACAACAGCCAAGGACTTTGGATACAAAAAAGACTCAATCTGTTTTGCTGACAGGCATTTTGAGTTCATGAAATTATTATACCAGACTTTCTGTGTTTTCAGAAGTATTTTTTGCACACTTTGCGTGTATATCGGTAAGATAAATCTCAGATGCAAAGCAGACGGGATCTATCATTCCAAAGTTGTGAAGAAAGGCCATACAGGCTATAATGACAACGATATTTACAACACACCCTATGACACTCTTTCTCCTCCTTTTGGGAGGCTTGGCTTCAGCGGCATCACTTGAGCTTCTTCTCAAAAAAGTGCTCTATGATGTTGATACCAAAACTATGCTTTTGTACCGCGGTCTTTTTATGATTGGAATGTCCATCTTCGCCATTTCTTTCTTTCCTCTTGAGGTTACCGCAATGCATCTTGGAATGATGCTTCTGGTTGGAATTCTGGCTGCACTAGCATACTTCCTACGAAGTAACGCACTCAAAAATCTAGAAATTTCGTATGTTGCTCCAACCTTTGGGCTTTCCCCACTTTTTGTTACACTCTTTGCCTATCTCATCATGAAGGAACTCCCTTCACTTATACAGATTGCCGGTATTGTACTCGTAAGCACAAGTATTTACATTCTGGAGCTTAAGCCAAAAATGCATTTTATAGAACCTTTTAAAAAATTCCTGAAAAACTCCTACGCCCGCCAATCTTTGTACTCTTGTATGCTCTTTGGCATTACCGTCTCACTTGACAGACTCATCCTCAACTCAGGAGTTCACCCACTGACCTACCTCTTTTATGTTTGGTTTTTTATCAATTTATACCATATAGCCGATGCCATATTTTCCAAACAGGCAAAAAAACTCAAAGGCAAGCACGCCTTCCCTATTTTCCTCGCCGCACTGCTCATAGTCGTCCTTCATCTCTTTTTCTACAATGCACTTGCTATTGCCCACGCAGGAGTTGTCAGCGCTATCTATGCACTACAGATTTTTATCATTGCTATTGCAGGTGGGAATTTCTTTCATGACCACCACAGAAAAAAAAGAAGCCTCGCGGCTCTTTTGGTAACCATTGGCGGACTTCTTATTGCGCTGGGTTAGATTTTTTTTATTGATCCATACCAAAACATTCTCCAACGCTCTTTCCAATACATTGACTAAACTCCTGTGAAAGATCCCAAAGATACGATGTATATCCAGGATGATACCCAAAGAGGTCAGTGTCTTTGCCTTCAACAACTTCCCTAACCTGCGACTGCGTCTCATAGACCCTTACTGGTGCTTCTGGCTGCAAATGCTTGATAATATTTTCTACCAATGGTCGATCTGTTGGAAATTTTGTTTTAAAACTCTGCGCCAGTGTGTTCCAATCAAAATCATAGGGAAGGACAACCCCATTTTGCAGCGCGTAACTGAAATGATCAAAAGTAGCATTAACATCTCCACTTACCAAACCAAAACTTTTTTTGTTATCCTGGATCATGTCCTTATAGGGCCAATAGATCACAGGTATATCACTATTGAGAAAACGATATAATACAAAGATATCTGTATGCTTTGCCCACCAATCATTAGCCCAATTCCCAACCTCACCTATCACGACAGGAACATCGTAATGCTCCTTTTGCTGGAAAAGCAATTCGGTTTCTTCACGTGCCTTAGTCCCATAGCCATAGTAGTGTGGCGCATATACTATTCCCTCATCTTCTACTAAAACAGACTCAATATCAAGTGACACATTGTTTGGCTGTAAAAAAATCAGATGCTGAAAACCAAGTGCTCGCAATTCGGCGACTGACTTTATATACCAATCTTTTAAAACTTTACTATTCGGCGCTTGAGGTTCATTAAGCAAGTCGAAACCGGCAAGATACGGATTCCCTGAATATCGCTGTGCGAGTATCTTCCATAGTAAAATCGTATGTTCCTGAGCGGCCTTGTCCTCCCAGAACGTCGCGTCTGTCTGGTTGGAATCAGAATGAATAAACGTGTTTTGCGGCTTAAATGGTACATGCAAATCTAAAACACAGTATATCTTGTACTGCTCACAAAACACCAAAGAACGATCCAAGTATTCAAAATTACTATTGCGCACTCTTCCATAATCAAAAAATTCTGAAAAATCTTTTGCGCTAAATGGTATACGGACAAGATTCACTCCGAGCTCTTGTAAATACTGAAAATCTTTTGGGGTTATAAAATTATCTCGATACAACTGTAAAAACGCATTCCGATCAAGAGGACTATCTGACAGTGCCAAATCGAGACGATCACGAAATTCCATATCACTGAGCGTAACAGAATAATCCTGCCCCCCCTGGTTTCCCATACCCCACATATATCCTTCAAACATGAGCCACGAACCGAGATTCATACCAGTTATATGAAGCCTTTTTCCTTTTTCATCAAATATTTCACCACCTCGCACATGAACTAATCCTTTTTGTCCAGTGTAGTTCAGGCTATCATACATTTTCTGCTCTTTGTCAGCATTACTCAAAAAAAGAAGTAAATAAAAAGATCCCAATAAAAAAATTAGGAGCATAAGATACCACTCAAGACGCGCCATTCTCTTCATATGCAATCATTATACCATTTTTCCCTTCCACAGAAAAGAAAAAATTGCTATTATGCTCACAGAACATAACCTTATTTTATGCAACTGCCAAAGCGAAAACCAGGAAAATACAGTCAAGGCACTCACGATCCAATGATTACACAAGAAAAACTTGATCAACTCCAAAAAGAGCTCGCACGTCTGTATTCTCAAAAACCGTCTGCTGCAGAAGAAGTAAGCCGCCTCGCCGAGCTTGGCGACTTTTCAGAAAATGCTGAGTATCAAGCTGCAAAGAGGAGGTTACGTGGAATAAATAGTGCTATTACCCTACGGGAGCACCAAATCAATTCTGCGCAAATCATTGAAAAAACAGACTCGGATAAAGTATCTCTTGGAAGCAAAGTCACCGTAGAAACCCAAGGTGAGACAGCAACCTATACCATACTCGGCTCCTCTCAAACCGATCCATCAAAAGGCGTCATTTCTCATAATTCTCCACTTGGCACAGCACTGATAGGAAGAAAAAAAGATGACACCGTAGAAGTCACCTTGCCAAGAGGTACAGTTTCCTTCAAGATAAAGGAAATCAGCTAAAGTTTTTTGAGTGCGTGTTCAATGGTGATTGATGGGTCACGTTCGAGCTTGGAAACACACTCAACCGTCTCTGCACGCAAAAATTTGTAATACCCGACAAGTGCAATCATGGAAGCATTGTCAGTCGCAAATTTCTTATCTGGAAAATACACAGGAATATTCTGTTTTTTCATTTCACGACGAAACTTGCTCCGCAGTCGATTGTTTGCGCTTACTCCACCACCAAACATCACCATTTTTGGCTTTTTCTTTTTTACTGCGCGAGAAACTTTTCCTAAAAGAGAATCAACTATAGCTTCCTGCACACTTGCGCAGTAATCAGGAACAATTTTGGAAAACTTTTTTGGGCCAAGTGCTTTTTTGAGGTCATTTGTATTATACAAACATGCTGTCTTTAAACCAGAAAAACTAAAATGGTAGTCTTGGCTGTCTTTCATTGGACGCGGTAAGGGATAGCTATTTGGATCTCCATCCTCAGCCATACGTGCAAGTACAGGCCCACCAGGATACCCTAAATCCAACATACGAGCAATCTTATCAAATGCCTCTCCCGCAGCATCGTCAAGTGTTTGGCCAATAATCTCATATTTTCCAAGCTCCTCTATCCAAACAATCTCCGTATGCCCTCCTGAGACGAGGACGGCTATAGCCGGAAACTGAGGCTTTGCCAATTTGGAAAAATTTACACCTCGCGAGTTCTTGAGCAGTGTCGATAACGCATGTCCTTCCATATGATTCACGGCAACAACGGGGATCATATATTCCATACTCATCTCACGAGCTTTTCGCACCCCGACCTCAAGCGCTGGAGCAAGTCCTGGACCATAGGTAACGGCAATAACGTCAATATTCTCTATATACTTCACCCCACTGCGACGTAAAGCAAGTGCAATACATCCGTCTATCATTTTTTCGTGTTCACGACGCGCGAGTCGTGGGACAACCCCTCCCCACTCCCTATGGGTATCCACCTGAGAAGAAACAACATTCGCCAGAACTCTGTCATTTTTTAAGACAGCGACAGCGGTATCATCGCAGGAAGTATCGATCCCGAGGGTGTATATCACTTTTTTACTCTTCGATGGCATATTCAAATTGTTTTTTCTCTGGCGTAATTGATTGCATCAGAATTTTTACAACTATTGCCCCTTTTACATACTGTTGGACATGATCATACACCTTGTTTGCCCATTCGATGACTACTATGTTTGGCTTAGCAAATAATTGTTTGGGATCAAGTTCGTCAATTTCTTGCGGTTCAAAAAAACGATAGGTATCCATATGTACGAGTTGAAACTTTTTTTGATGAGCCCTTGCCTGGTACTGACGACAAATGGTATAAGTAGGCGAAACAACAATATCCTTAACACCGATTTTTTTTGCAAACATTTTTGTAAAAGTTGTCTTTCCAGCACCAAGGTCACCCTGCAAAAAAAATACAATCGTTTTTTTTCCAATGTACTTATCGATCTTTTCACATATAAACGTAACAAATTTTTGGGTATCCTCAAGGTCATGTGAAGTAAAAACGGTTTTGTGATCCAATGGAATGCCACCTTCACGAAGAACATAAATACTCTCAAGTGTGGTATCAACCACCGTACTTGGTTTTCGCTTTGGGAGTGTCCCTGCATCAATCGCCAAATCAATCAAAGACTGTTGCTTTGCGGTTGTATTGTCCAAAACATCTCGTATAGCATAGGGTGTTTTTTTGTAGGAAACGTTCGCTGAGGTTGCCGTAATTGGCTTCCCATACTGACGTACCAATTCAAGTACAAAAGGATAATCAGGAATGCGAATTCCCTGTGTTCCATGTGAACTCTCAACTCCCGGAGCCAATTTACCTTTTCCTCTGGAAATAACCGTTATCGGCCCTGGCAAAAAATTTTGGTACATGTTTTTGGCTGCCTTGTTTAAATGCACATATCGAGCGGCCATTCTCTGATCAGTTACCGCTACTGAAATTGCCTTATCCTGTCTCTTTGATTTGTAAGCAAGGAGCTTTTGGATCGCCTCAGGATTCGTTGCATCCGCCGCAATCCCATAGCACGTTTCCGTAGGGTAAATAACAAGACCGCCACGACTGAGCACTTCGATCACAGCATCCATCACTGACTGTTGGTTTTTTGAAGATAAACGGACTTTTTTCATACTTGCCATATTTACAATATGCGTATATTAGCTGAAAATTTGCTTTTTTTCAAGTGCGATCAAAAACCCAGTCTTTCATGAAAACTGGGCTTTATTATTCCTATTGTCCTGCATAAACTCTGCCTAATCCTATTCACTTTCCCCATAACTATATGCGTATACTATTTTTGTTCAAACTCACGCTTCTCGCAAGCCTTCTATGATTTCACTCCCTTGATGCTAGAGTTTCCGACTATCATACGCCCAGTGCAAAAGTGCCTGTCGTTGCTTTCTCCGACAACTTACATCACCTTTTTTGCAATTTTTTTGGAGTGCGCCTACATGTCTACGAAAAGCCTTCCACCTTCCAATTTGACGTGCATCATCCTTATGCCGCCTACCCATATAATAGCGCGCATACCACTGAAACCATCCCCGAGGATCATCTGGATGTATCCAACCTTTTTTGAGCCAGTAATCATACGGCTTACTTGCACGAATTTTAAAAAAATTGAGTGATGCATCGTATCCATGCCCTGAAAGTTTTGCCTTATCAAACCAAGACTTTGGAAATTCTTTTTGACAATCGTTGAGATACACTCCTCCAAAAACCCCAAGCTCAAGCATTTGCTTTGGGGTTAACTGTGGTTGAAAATTGGGATCGAAATTCTTCCCCACCGGCTCCGTGAGCATGTAGGAGTACTTTGACTGAAAATGATCTTTTACATTTACTTTTTTGGGCTTGGAAAGTGGCATATCTATTGATCTGACCCAACAAAGCACGTTGCCTCGATATTATTCCCATCAGGATCAAAGACAAACGCACCATAATACTGATTTCCATATTCTGGACGCACACCCGGTGCTCCATTATCAACTCCACCAGCTGCGATCGCAGCTTCATAAAATGCCTGTACCATTTGGGTGTCTTTGGCTGCAAAGGCAACATGTGCAACGCTTATAGTCTTGAGGTTTCCTTCTTCAAATACCCACAAATGTCCTGAATTTTCCCCTGCATGATCCTTTCCAAACCCAGCTGCGCCGTCGAAATCCCCCTCAAAACGCTTATACCCAAGCGGAGCAAGTGCTTTGGTATAAAACTCAATACTTTTTTCGATGTTTGATACTCGAAAAGATACGTGATCAATCATATATTTATATGAAGGTTACCCCTTACAAATAGGAAAGCAAAATAGACCTTCCAAAGAACAAGCACACCGTTGGGGTTTATTCTTTCGTCCTATTATTTACCCCAAGTGGCCAACCATCAATAGGAGCACTCAAAAGCGCCACTCCTATCATAGCAAGCGCGGCGTCGCGTACTCCAATGGCTCCACCAGTTTCTATGGCGATACCAAATAGGTGCAACGCCAAAACTGCCACCACAGGCCTCTGCCAAATGCCAAGTGCCAACAGCAGCGCAAGTACATACTCAAACCAACCATTCAGTTGTATCAGCATTTCAGGAGGAATCGGAAAGTATCCAGTCCACTCTGGTAAAAAAACGGTCCACATTTCTGGATGCAAAAGCTGCTGTGTAGCAAACCATACAAACAAGAGCACCCAGGTATATCGCAAAATTCGAAGGGTTCGAATATATTTCATAAAATTATTGACTCAATTGTCCAATTTTCAGAAGGACGAGCGTGCTCTGGGCCGCCTTGGATTTCCCATGTTGCTTGTTAAATTTATCTGAAGCATCTGTTCCACAAAGCTGCTCAATGGCTCGAGAACCTCCTGGATGCCGAGATATCCACGATGACAGATCGTATACTGATCCATTGATAGTGGCCCAACAGTCTTGAGAAGTACTATGTGTTTGGACCTGAGAAAGGCTAAAAGAAAGCTGTGCGGTGACATCCATTTGGTTTCCTACTTCTGCAGCCGCAGTATCACCTGATGTCGCTTTTCCTTCTCCATGATCATCATGTTCCATTTCGTCCTCATCGAGGTTCGCATCGGAATCCACTTGATCGCTGTTTTTTTCATACACGTCGCGAAGCTGAACCACAGGTCTTGCTTGGTACACAATATATCCAGCACCAATTGCAAAAATAACCATAATAGCTAAACCAATTTTTGTTTCTTTCGTCATAGAGATAATTATTTGTAAGACCGCTTCCAGGTAGTACGCATGATACCAAAAAATCTTTCATTGTGCACCTTCTGTCACTCACTCGTGACTCCATCAAAATGTTCTTCTTCGTCATCAGCCTTGGTTGCATGTACCACTCCATCCTTGTGTTCAGGTGGAGAGTACACAGAGTATAGCTTGAGTTCTTGATTGCCTATGTTAATAACGTTATGCTTAGTACCTGCGGGAATAACAATAGCATAATCGTCTTCCACCGTATGCTCTACACCATCGAGAATGACGAGCGCACGGCCCTGTTCAATCCGGATGAATTGATCCAGATGATGTATTTCAAGGCCAATTTGATCTCCGGGCTGCAAATTCATCAAAACCAGTTGGCTATTTTTAGCTGTATAGAGCACGCGCTGATAGTCCGTGTTGGTGAGTGTCTCCTTTTCTATATTGGTAATATATCCCTTCATAGCTTTACAGTTATTCATTTCATAGTACCACTTCACTGGTATTTGTCAAAAAAAGAACAACTTTGCGGCAGAAATCAAAATAAGCACCAAAAAAAATACCTTCACCACAGCATTCCCTTTTTTTACAGCAATATGTGCGCCAACATAACTTCCGACAATACTGGCAAGGAAAAAGGCAATTCCAATAGAATAATCTACAAGCCCACTCAGTGCATAGGAAAAAAAGGCTGATATATTCAAAAAAAGAAGCGGGAACCTCCTGGTTGCATTTGCCTGAATCAAGGTATATCCAAAAAAGCTCACCAAAGTATAACTGACCAAAAGTCCCACTCCACCAAAGCCTGCTTGCACGACCGCGATTATAAAATAGGCAACAAACCCAAGATTATTCGTGCTACGAGACTTTAAATGCGGTATATGTTCTAGACCCCATTTTGGCCTGACAAGTACAAGTGGTAAAAGCAAAAGTATCAACACTCCAAAAATTTTGGAAGCCAAATCGCTATCGACATGTATGAGCAACCTTGACCCCAAAAATGCAGCTACCAAACTCAAAATAACAAAAGTAGGGATATGCTTCCAGACGATTCTCTTTTCTTTGTGAAACTTATACACTCCCGAAATACCTCCAAAACTCGCCATTTTACCACTTGCGATGGCTATGCGTGGGTCAATTCCCAAAAAAATCACCACGGGGGTATAGATAAGTGCTGCCCCTCCCCCGGATATTTGCCCAATGATAAAAGCACAGAGGGAAACAAAAAAAACAACAACTTCTATCGGGATATGAGACATATGGATACTTACTTTTTGAGTGGCCGCCCTAACTCAGACACATAACCACGACACAGTAACATAATCGCCACAAAAACAGCACGAGCAATGTAAATGGTCGACAAGTATGTCAGCATGAGCACATTATACGGTAGCAAACCAAAGATGGCAAAATTCATCAAATAAATGCAAAATGTGCATTTTTGAGTATATCTGGACCAATTTCAACGTAAACTCTACTGAACATCTATTAATAAGACACATTGCAAAGCGATATCCGCCCCATTTCCATCTTCACCACTTACCCGCAAAAAAGCCTCTTTTAACCTTTGGTGTTATCATTTTCTCCTCTGATCGAGCCAAGGTTGTGCTTCTGTACCTTCGCGTACCTCTTTTGTCTTATCTTCAGAAAGTAGGTATGCTACGCGAGAGATACCAAAAGAAAGATTAGAATTCTCACTGACACCGACTAGGTATTATGATCCTTTCCTTTCAATATGTATAACGATAGCATAACAAAAAAAACTCATTTCACCCTATAAATGTAAAAGTAAGACTGGATCTTTCCTTTGCATCGAAGAGGGAGTATCTCACTTGGCTCTACTGCATCAATTTTGTGACCAAGCAATATCATAACGGTTCCTGATTTACATTCTTCCTGCATTTTCTTCCAAAGTTGCTCGACCACTACAGGAACAAGGAAAACATAACAAACGTCCATTTTACTTAAGTCTTCCTCTAGAAAATCTTTTCTCAAAAATCGAACTTTTGACTTGATTGCATACGCTTTCAACTTGGATGCGTAGATATGAACTGGCGAAAGTTCATATGCATAGACCTCTTTCACCCCAATGTGTTCTGCGGCAAATGCCATATGCCCCCACCCACTTCCAAGTTCTGCAAAAATAGTATTTTGATCCAACAACTTCGAACCGAATTCATTTTTAAAAGTTTGTACATATTGCTTTGGTGTGATGACCATCGGAACTCTTGTTCGTATATAGAGCAAAAGATAATACAATAGAAAAAATACACCCAGTACGATGCCTACAAGAATATATTTACTCTCGAGAAACTCTCCCATGGGTGATATATTGCAAAGCAAATTAAGCCTCCGTTTTTGTATTCAAATTGTGTTGTTGAAAAAGAGCTCTCGACATATAACATACACCAAACAAAATACTTACAAGGTATACGGTATCCGAAAACTCCGGTACACCACTTACCAAGCTCGTGTAAGAAACCGTGAGGTCAAGTAACTCTGGTGTTAATGTATCATCTAAAGTTTCAAAATATGCTTTGTATTGAAAATACTGGTTATCCTCCAGGTTTGTCAATGTCTTGCTAGGGAAACCAGTTTGTGGTGAAGTGAGCTCCGAGTAATATGTCGCACCCGTTCCGTCTGGTCCAATAAACGACTCTCCACTACAAGCATCATCGTCACAAGAACGCACCTGATAGAGTAATCTAAGTGCGCCACGTTTATATAGAGCACTCACATCGGTAGCTGATAAAGAACCTTCCCATATCGTAAATTCATCTATTTTCCCATCAAACCACTGAGATGCCCCAGCTCTTCCACCAACCTGTAGTGCATCATTCGCATCAAATCCCCAACCTGCTCCTGCCGTGACAGATACGAGTGAGCCATTTACATAATTTGTTATAGCTGGAGTACTTTCGTCATACACGGAAACAAGATGGTACCATACTCCTGTTGAAAAATTTCCAAAACCTGCTTTTATTTCAGTACCATCATTAAAAAACGAAACTAGGTTACCGTTTGTTTCAAAGGCAATTCCATAACCTAACGCATGACTACTTTTATTTTTTGTGAAAACCCTCTCAGCTGACCCTTTTGAATTTATGTATATCCACAAGCTGACAGTTTTATCAGTGTTGATGCCAAGTGTAGTAATAGTCCCTGCATTTACATAGTCACCACCACCATCAAAACTCCCTGCCCTATCTATCCTTCCACTTGCATTGGTGTCAGCATTGCCAACCCTCACTCCATGATTTTCATCTCCTGAGCCATCTAGGACCTCGTCGGCGGTTCCATCCCATGAAGACTCATCCATATGATATGAAACCAATATTCCAGAAGCATCTATATTGCCATTTGCATAAACACTTTCAGTTGCGCCATTGTCTGGTACATTCTTAAAGTATGGGAAATTAGGTGTCCAACTCAAACCACTCCAAGCAGCACTACCACCTGCATCAATCACTCTGGAAGTAAAATTTCCAGAACCATTTGTCATTCCTGTGGAATCAAGCTGTACTTGATTACTTACACATTCGGTATCAGAATTGCTCCCCGAACCAAATTCACCAACATCACAGCTAGTGTCAGAGACAGTGCTTGCATATACTAAAATGGGATATCCAATAAGTAGCAAAATAGCAAATACAGCAGCTAATTTTCGCAATGACTCGAAAAATATCATAATATTAATACAAATTATACTCCTTTCGCCTACTCATATCAAATTTTTTAACAAAAAACATATTCTATAGATATCTTCTTAACCAAATATAGAAAATAGGGAAATTGCTAAGAATATCTATGACAGAAAGTTTAAAGACTTAAAGCAAATGCAACAAGAAATTAAAATCCAACTTGAACGGCACACAGTTGCAGACGAAAATTTCAGTTTAAGCGCAGCTCAGCTACTTTCTGTAGCTCAAAGGGCTGCAGAAATATTCGAAAGTTCTGAAATTGAAGAAAAGCGCCAATTACTGAATTTCGTATTTCAGAACTTTAAACTAAAAGAAAAAAAGCTCTTATTTGAGCTTAAAAACCCGTTTCAAGACTCGTAGAGTACAAGAAACGTCCAGTATTGCTCCCAGACCTGGATTCGAACCAGGGACATCAGCGTTAACAGCGCTGCGTTCTACCACTGAACTATCTGGGAATGAAAAACTCCGACCATGTCGGAGCTTGTTTTTTCTGTCAAAAACTCACACCGACTATCGGAGCGTATTATTGCGATTATTATTTGCCAATGTGTAAGTCATAGTGAGTTTACTATACCATCGATTGGCAAATACGTCAATACCTTGACAAAAAGCCCAAATCATGATATAGTTTTCCGTCAACCATCCCAAGGAGTATCCCATGCACGTCGTGCTTTTCATCGTTGTCTGCCTCATCTTCTGGGGCATC
Source organism: Candidatus Nomurabacteria bacterium (assembly GCA_020632445.1). GTDB lineage: Bacteria > Patescibacteriota > Patescibacteriia > Magasanikbacterales > UBA922 > 1-14-0-20-39-34. The sequence continues at coordinate 42,120 of JACKFN010000002.1, forward strand.
TTCCGTCTGGTACTGTGGGTTATCGGCGGAGGTCTGCGCCTGACCAACTGGGCCGTGAGGAACCAGTGGGAGCGCCTCGAGCGAAACGACCCGGCGACCGCGGACAACGTCCGCAACTTCACCGCCAAAGCCATCCTCGTCATCGTAGGCATTCTCCTCTTCCTCACCCTCATCGACATACTCACCTAGCTCACCTGCGCGCAGTCCCCACGCTACGCTCTCCCGCAAGATTTTCAAATTTTTACGAGAGCAAAAAAGAGCCGTTTGGCTCTTTTTTGATTCTCTCTTGACCAGAATAGAAAAGAAAGTTAAAATGCGGATGGATTCAACCACAGGAGACCAGTCATGGTCCAGCGTAACTTTGGGAATGCTGCAGGTGAGCTTCTCGCTCACCACATCACCACCATCGCCATGCCAGGCAGGAAGGATGTGCTGGTCGATCAGATCATGCGACTCCTCCCGCGCATCTTCAAACGTGTCCCGCAGGACGCGAGCTGGGGGTTCGACACCCACACGCGAGGAGATCCCGATCTAGGCTTTGTCTGGAAACGGGGCACGGCGCGAAGCGGTGACACCCGGGAAGACATCAAGCTCTACTTGCACTGGAACCCTGCTCTACCGGGGCTCTTCCGGGGGCGGAGCATCACAGGACGTGACCTCGAGCTTCTGATGCAGCTGTGCGAGGAACTGTTCTACCTCACGCTCACGCAAGCGATCAGGCTGGCCCAGGACATCGATTCTCTCATACCAGGCATCAAGCTCACCACGAAGATCCGGTCGCCCGAAGGCACACAGGCCAACGGGGCAAACGACCACGTGCTTCGCATTCTGATCTACCAGCAGGTCCATCCAGACCTCGCTGGCCAGATCGGCCAGGAACACGATGACCGCGACGGCCTCACGCTCGCCCTGCACGAGAGCAGCCCTGGACTCGAGTACCTTTCGCCGAGCGACGGCCAGTGGCGTCCAGCTTCATCTGATCCTGGTCAAGCGCTGGTATTTCCGGGCCTGAAGATGGGAGAGCTCACGGATGGGGACCTCCCCGCGCTCAGGCACCGAGTCATGGACTCAACCGCATCCTTGAATCCAAGGATCAAGCGCGTGAGCATCGTCATGTTCATACATCCGTACAACGGCTACTGCAGACTACGAACCCACTAAAAACCTACCCACCTTCCCCAAAAACCCTCAAGGCCTTTGACCAATCAGCTATTTCTTTTTCGTTGTGATAGAGAGTAAACTCATATACTAACTGGTGCAACTCATGCGCTATTTTTTTATCAAAATTTCCCATATCAAAAGCAGAAAAACCTTTTTCCAAAAAGAGTTCTAGTAAAAATAGCTGTGGTTTATTGATAGCTACCACGTGTTCACCAATTTTCTTTTTCATCTCGAATTCCTTTGGGCAAATAATTCCGCCTCCCTGAAAATAGAAACCAAAGGGTTTTTCTTTTTCAAAATCCTTTAAAAGCATTTCAGTCAGAGTACATCTATCCGTCACTGGCTCAAAACCAAATAAACACATGAGCTTGAGAAAAAAAACATCCATTGAAAACATCAGTGAGGGCCTATTCTGCGAGTTTTCAAGGTGTGTTAAAAAAAGATAGGTCAGGTCAAAGATACGTTCATCCACCTGCCAAGATTGCAGCAACCTATATAAAGTATTCATGACAAAAGCAGCAATGGCAGTCTTAAGCAAATCACTGCGAATATCTGAAAAATATTCGACGCCATATACCTTGATCAAATACTGAAATTCCTTTCCGGGCGTGGTTTCTATCCGTACGACAGAAAACGGCTCAAGTTGAGCCGTATTTTTACTGACAATTTTTTTGACACCGCGTGCAAGCAAATCAAGCCTCCCCTGCTCTCGTGTATATACCGCAATAATTTGATCGCTCTCTCGATAATCGCGGCGATGCAATACAATGGCGTGCATACTTATCCCTTTTGTCCTAAATACGATTCCAAAATAATCATCGCAGACTTTTCATCGCGGCTCACATCACCCATGGTGTTATCTGCTTGCTGCGACGTGAATCTTTCATCTACGAATTCCACTTTCACTCCGGATGTTTTTGAGAGATCCTTTCCAAACTCACGTATGGTAGCAGTATTTTTATTTTCTTCTCCATCAAGTCCGATAGGAAGTCCAACAACGACCAAATCAATCCCTTCGCTCTTTATCATTTTATCCAATTCACTTATAACTTGAGCCTCATCATTTTTGACTACTCCGTAAGGAAGTATCAAATCGACCCCCGTTTGGCACCAAGCAAGCCCAATATTTTTACGTCCATAATCTATGGCAAGAATGTTCATATGTTTTCACTCGGTCGTTTGGTCGCAATGACTGGTCCACTTTCTGTCACAACAACCGTATGCTCAAAATGTGCGCTCAGACTCCCATCAGCAGAAAAAATTCCCCAACCGTCCTCTCCTGTTACGACTTTGTAATCCCCCATAGTAATCATTGGCTCAATAGCAATGACCACACCAGGACGAAGCTCCCACATCTCAAGTTCTTCGTCATAATAGTTTGGAACACGTGGGTCTTCGTGTACTTCATGCCCAACACCATGTCCCACAAGATCCCGTACAATGCCATACCCTTGTGGCTTTACATACTTTTCTATTTTCTTCCCAATATCGGCAATCTTGTTTCCCGGCTTTGCCTGCTCAATACCTAAATACATGGATTTACGTGTGACATTGAGGAGTTGCTTGATCTTTTCATCGATCTCCCCGACAGGAACCGTAATGGCCGTATCCGTAAAATATCCATTGCCATTTTTCCCTTCACCCGATTTAGCTGGCCACTGCATACCAATATCAATACTAAAAACATCCCCCTCTTTGAAGACCTTATCCGCGGTGGCGATTCCATGAACAATTTCTTTGTTCAAACTCGCACAGATGGTAGATGGAAAGGGTGTAGCATGCTTATGTGGCTTATATCCCTTAAATGCAGGGATTCCACCAGCCTCTTTGATCAACTTTTCTGCTTGGTCATCGATTTCCTTGGCATTTCTACCCGGTTCAACCATTTTTCCCAGTTTCTCCAAAATCTCCCCCATAAGGGCTCCTCCTTCCAAAATCTTATCGATCTCAGATTGTTTTTTGGTATATGACATGTAGTAAGTCTAAAATCTAAATTTTTTCCTTCCAAGGCCCACCCGTCCTGGTTGGAAAATGAAAAGCCAAAAATACCTGACTTTTGAGTAATATAGCATATTTATGAGAAATTTCAAGTAAAAAACGCCCTTATTGGGCGTTTTTATGATTCTACAAGAATCTAATTACTTTCCTTCACAAGCTCAGGCAACATCTTCAATTCTTCAGAAAAATCTTTCTCTCCGGTTCCAAGAGGATTATATCCACCAAGAATTTCTGTAAGATCATCAAAGCCATCACCGTCAGTATCAGCACTGCCTGGACTCGTCCCAAATATCATCTCATGAAACTCATTAAGGCCATCTCCATCAACATCTGCTTCAAATTCTCCAAATCCAGCTTCACCATCAATACTCATAGAAAAATCCATACTGTCTACTACCATGACACTGGAAGGGAGGATCTTGTCTGCTTCCGGATACTCGTCCTTAGTTTCATAGTTGTACTCTGGCATTACTATAGTAAATCCTCCGGGAATAGCGCTATCACCAAAAGTAATACCGGAGTAATCACTTGTTGATTCGTCTTCAGTTTCTATGGTTGGCAAACCAACAGGACTCTTTAGCTGTACATACTTATCTCGAAATACAAGCTCATACGAAGCGCCATCATCCATACTTTTGTAGGCAAAAGCTTCCAAACGATCTTCTCCGAATATCATTGCGACATAAGGACTTAACTTTGGATCACAGACTTCTTCAAATCCGTTGTGACTTAAACAGTTTATTCCACCATTTTGCACGACGACAAAATCCGCACTCTTCGGATAGTGACCATTGTCAACAAAATACAATTCCAATCCAGTTTCAAGTTGCTTTACTGTCGATACCATACGACTTTCTCGTGCGCTTGCCATGGATGGCTCCATCATGACACCCATAACTTCCTGCACGATTTGCTCAAAAGGCATTGCATCCTGAGGTTCCTCAACTTCAAATGCTTCATTAAATTTGTCTGCACCTACAAAAATTTTAACCTGAAAAGGAACGGGAGCTGCCAAAAAATCTCCCTCCCAGGTACTCCCAATTTCTACGCCGATCTCTCTAAGATATTTGGTTTGCTTATCAATTTTTAAACTTATCTCAAATACATCAGCATTTTCCTTTAGGTCTTTCAAATCACGAATGTGCATTTCATTTTCAAACGATGACCGAATCTCTGGATCTCCAGAAATTTCAGAAATCCTATTTAAAAACACCTCAAATTTTTTAGTATCTATGTCGACTGCAATATGGTAAACATTTTCGTCTTCCGACTCTTTGTAGGAAAATGTCATTGGTCGTATCTCACGGAAAGCTGCTATAACTTCTTCCGACATATCCTTTGAATCATCAAAAGCATCCTCTGTCATCTTCAAGCCACCACCGGCAAGTGCGCCCATCGATTCAATAACAATCCACCTATTGAGATAGTTTCCTATAGTCTGAAGCACCATCTCCTGCGTGACTCCATCTGGCTTTCCAAATGATACATCTTGTAAACGAAAGTAATCTTTGTCTCCTATATTGCGATAGTCAGCCGTAAAAGCCGCAAGCTGCGAGTCGAGAGACACGGTTGTCTGCATCCTTTGCTCCGTGCCAGTGGCATTATTTCCATTTGCCGTCATAGTTATAACAGCATCAAGCTGGTCTGTCCCCCATTCTTCCTTAATGCTGGTGCCGTCTGAGGAACCGAGTGTAAGACTGAATCCTTCTCTGCTCTTTGTATCACTTTCTGTCTGCTGTGCTGCGTCAAGATCAGAGAGGTCGGCATGAAGCTCCAACCGCAGCTTCGTTTCGTAGGTTTCGATTTCTTCCATGGCAGAAATCATCTCAAGGACAACATCTTGTGGGTCCGGTGGAGTACTCGTTTTTTTTAAAGCATTTTGCACCATTCCACTCATAAAGGCATACGCTCCACCAGCGATAAGCAAAATCACGATCGCCAAACCAACGATGATGGGAGCTTGCGATGGAGTTTGCTGCATGGAAGATACGCTTGACTGCCGCGTATTTGGAATATTAGAAGGTTGCTGATCCATAAAAAATAGTTATGTCTGAGACAGTATAGCATGAAATAAGCACTGCGTATACAAAAAAGAGCCGGAGAACCGACTGCTTCTTTGCTTAATTTTTACTTTACTGATTTTATTACAGCTCCATCATAATAGTACATCGACTCACGAATACTCCTAGTGACATTATCACCGTCTATAGTAATGTTTCCTGTAGCTCCCGCAAAGTCTTTGACTTCTGAAAGCTGCTTGGCAGCACAAGTAGTATCACGCTTACACTTTTTAATCACTGACCCAAGCACCTTCATGGCATCATACCCAGTAGCTGTAAACAAGATGTTTTCTGGGTCTTTGTGGTACTTTGCCTGATAAGACTTAATAAGCTCTGCGTATATTTTGTTGGAAGCTGAACCATCCCAAAAAGCAAACTTTAAGCCATCATACCTGTTAGAGGTGTTGACGCGAAAATCTTCACTGGCAAAAGTATCAATTCCAACTATTTCCTGTAACATACCAAGCTCACGCGCCTGTTTGACGATTCGTCCTGTTTCTTCCCAACCAATGATGGCAAGAGCTTCTACGTCTTTGATCTTCAACAGATGACTGCGAAAATCATTTTCTGTACCGGTATACGATTGCATCGTTGTCTCACCGCGGAATTTTTCTTGAAGTGCACCAGTAACAAGCTCTGTAAACGGATCCTTCAAAACAATCACCCCAAGTTTTTCGACACTGCTTTCATTCATGTACTGTGCAATCGTGTATCCAATGGACTCGTCATAAATACCAATCGCAAAGGTGTTGTCACCGAGTCCTGCGAGTTCTTCACTGGCATCAAGTGAGTTGATCAGAATCTTTCCATCATTTTGTGCACGATCGGCAAGTGCAAGTACTCCACCGTAGGTAACCGTCAAAATATAGTCTGCATTGTCAATGGTCGTAAGCTTTGCATAAGCATTGATGGTTTGCTTTTCATCAAACTGATCGTCCTCGACAATGAACTTGATTTCAACCTCATCACCTAGCTGCCTTCGAACTTCCTCAAGCGCGATCTGCACTCCTTCAAGGTTGGCCTCACCAATAATGGCCGAATCACCACTTTGTGGAGCAATATACCCAATAGTGACCACTTCCTTGCCATTTGATGGCTTGGCGGTCTGTGAGCTCAAGCCACATCCTGATGTCAAAGCGATGATGGCCAAAGCTGCAAAAATTCTTTTTTTCATATGACTTATGTTTTCCGTCTTAGACGGATAATTTATGTTGACGTCATATTATGTTAAAATTCTTATTTTTTGTCAACGGTTTTTATGCTAAATTTACACACTATTTCACTTTTTTATTGACAATATGCGAAATTTGTGATATAATTTAAAATGACAAAATAAGAAGCATATGGACATTTATCACGAACTTCAATCCATTGGCCTGCACAAATCTGAAATACGGGTGTACCTTTTTTTGCTCGAAAATGGCCTTTCCACTCCTCCACAGGTCGCCAAAGGAACCAAAATTGCTCGCACCAACTGTTACAATATTCTCGAAAGCCTTGAAGGGAAGGGGTTAATTGAAACCCAAAAAATTGGAAAGCGCAAAGCATACCTTGCCAGCGATCCGGAAGCATTGCTGCAAAACCTAGAAACAAAAAAGCAAAGCCTCCAAAAAGTCCTCCCAGACCTCAAGGCGCTGCACGTGACCCAAAAGAACAAACCAAAAATCACCTTCTACGAAGGTTTTGATCAGGTGAAAAATATTTACTGGCAAACGCTTTCTGCCGAAGAAATTTTTGCTATCGGTTCTACCAAGCATCTTGATGAGTTGCATGGCAAATTCTTTAAACAATTTCTAAGCGAACTCAAACACAAAGGAATTGTTCTTTATGATATCCTCACTCCAGAGTCTGGAAAAACGATAGCTCACAATACCAGAGAAGCCCTGAAGGGACTTTACGATGTTGATATCCTTCCCGAAAAATACAAAGAAATTTCTACCGATATTCTTATTTGGGATAACAATGTTGCACTCGTCGCTTTGGAAGAACCTATCTTTGGGACCGTACTGACCAATCCTCCGCTGGCTAGGACTTTTAAGCTGCTCGTGAAACTTTTGAAAGAGCAGTTGAAGAAATAAAAAACACCTGATTGAATTCAGGTGTTTGTTTTTGTATATTTACAATCCAAGTTTATCTTTTACCTCTCTATCCACCACGTCGATCTTCTCTTCTCCATTTACACTCACCAAAATTCCCTTTTGTTCGTAAAATTCCACCAGTGGTGCAAGCATGGCATTACCTTGCTTTTTGATACGTTCACGAATGGTGGCTTCATTATCGTCCTCTCTCACTTGGAGCGGCCCACCACATTTTTCACAAATGGTTTTCTTTTCATTTTCTGTGGAGTACGGCAAAATGTCTCCACAACTTCCGCAAACTTTTCTTTTTGCCAAACGATTATAGGAAATCTCATCAGAAATCCTAAACTTGACAGCAACAATTTCGTCTGCTGAGACCCTTTGTAGCAAAAAATCTTGATAGGCCTTTGCTTGCTCGACGGTTCGAATCGCTCCATCAAGCATGACTACTTTTTTCTGTGCCAAGTTCTTTTCAATAGCGGCAAAAGCAAGCTTATAGATAAGATCATCTGATACGAGTCCTCCGTTTCGCATATCTTCGAGCTTCTTTTTGTCTTCTGGATCCCCCTGTGGATCAGCATCAAGTGCACGCAGAAGATCTCCCGTAGAAATCTGAACATATCCAAGCTCTTCGGCCAAGATACGTGCCTGTGTCCCCTTTCCGCTGCCAGGGACACCCAGTAAGATAAGAACTTTCTTCATAATTCTATTTGCAATTATCTCCTCCAAAATGCTCTTCAAAAAGCTGCATCAAGCTACGTCTATCGTTATCGCTTATCTTTCCACCCCTTTTGAGCTCACTGAGTCTTTCATAAATTGTGTGCATGGAGATCTTTCCGTTTTTTCTTGCCGAGAGCAAAGTTTCTCTCACAACGGCTTCTTCATGTGGCTCAAGTGTACGCACGAGCCTATGGGTGACGATTTTTAATAGATCGCGCTCAGAAAGATAGCAACTGTTTGTTGCATACTTATTGCTACTCCCAAAAAGTGAACTAAATATTCCCATATTCCAATATTCAAAATCAATTTTCTCTGAAATCATTTTTGATTCCTCAACCTAGTATACCACACAACACAAGGCACCGATGGTGCCTTTGTGTTTGTATATTTAATGTTTGTAAGGCCCCTGCCTCACTTGGACAGATTTCAAGAGCTCTTAGATTCGATCGTACTCGTGCATCTTTATCTGCGCATCAATTTGGCGCGCGATATCAATAGCCACACTTACGACGATCAAAAGTCCGGTACCACCAAGGGCAAATGACTGCACTCCCGTAACTCCTTGCAAGATGTGTGGAAGCACGGCAATAATTGCCAAAAACAGTGCCCCGGTAAATACGAGACGGCTCATGATATGATTCAAATAGCTCTCAGTTTCCTTTCCGGGACGAATACCTGGGATAAATCCTCCCTGTCTTTGAAGATTTTCAGCAATTTTATCCGGTTTAAAAATGACGGCAGTATAGAAGTAGGTGAAGAAAAATACCAAGAAGAAGTAGAGAATTCCGTAAAACCACTGGTTTCCAAATATTTCAACCGTAAAGTTTGCAAGTCGTCCAACAAATCCACCTGAGGCGACAAAGAACTGTGCAATCATAGGAGGAAAGAGTACCAGTGAAATAGCAAAGATGATTGGGATCACCCCGGCCATATTCACACGAAGTGGAAGGTGTGATTTACTTCCAGCATTTCCTCGTCCGCCAGCCATGCTGCGCGCATAGTTGACAGGAATATTTCTTTGTCCTTCACTGATAAATACCACTGCAACAATCGTAATGATCGCTACAATGGCAAACATGATATAGGTAATCAAATCTGCTGGGTTGTAGTTAACGATAAGTGTTTGTGCAATCCCCGGAACAGCTGCGATAATACCTGCAAAAATCATGATGGAAATACCATTTCCAATTTTTTGCTCACTGATAAGCTCTCCGATCCACATGAGAAATACGGTACCGGCGGTTGCCGCGAGTACCACACATACAAAGGTAAAGGTGTCTCCGGCGCTAAATACTCCTGCTTGAGAAGAAAGCAATTTCACCAGACCAAAAGCCTGAAGCATAGCCAAAGGAACAGAGCTCCATCGGGTATACAGGCTAAGCTTGCGTTGTCCTGATTCACCTTCCTTGGTAAGTTCCTCAAAATATGGAACTACCATTTGTAAAAGCTGAAAAATAATCGAAGCGGTAATGTATGGTGCGACACCAAGCATGACGAGTGAAAAGTTTTCAATAGTACCACCAGAAAAAAGATTCAAAAGTCCAAGAATCTGATTTTCAGCCAAAAATCTCCCAAGGTTCTGTGTGTCGACTCCAGGAACTGGAATGTGCGCTGCCGCACGAAAAATCACAAGCATCCCAAGAACGATAAAAACATTAGCTCGTAGACTTTTGATTTTCCAAATGTTTTTTAACTTGTCCATATTTCGGTAATTAATGGGGCATCAAATGAAAGAATCTCCTTCCCGGAGATTCTAGAAGGTTACGCTTCCCCCTGCTTTTTCGATAGCTTCAAGTGCTCCCTTGCTGGCAACACACTTTTGAATGTTTAGCTTCTTTTTCAGCTCTCCACGAGCAACGATCTTTACTCCAATATTTCCGTGAGCAATGATCCCTTTCTTCTCAAGATATGCTGGAGTTACATTTGCTCCTTCGTCACATCCTCTTTCAAGCATTTCAAGTGTAACGGTAGCTTTCTTTGGAGCGAGACTCTTAAATCCACGAAGCTTTGGCATCTTTTGAAGTGATGCCTTAAAACCAACTCGCATCGTGTTCTTGTTTCCAGAACGTGATTTTTGTCCTTTCATTCCCTTTCCAGAATAAGTCCCAATACCAGAACCATTTCCTCGTCCTACACGCTTTGCGCGACCACGTGCCTTCTTGTTTGGTTGAATTGTGTTTGCTGTAATACTCATACTTATGCGGTTACTTCAGTCTTTGTTTCTTTCTTTTTGGCCGCAGTCTTCTTTGGAGCAGATTTTTTTGGTTTTTGAGCCTTGGTCTCCTCCTGAGTTTCTTTCTTGGCTGCTTTTGGTTTTGCCTTTACCTTAAACTGCTCAAAAGCCTTGAAGGTTGCCTTGATATTGGTAATCTTGTTGTTGGTTTTTGAAAGCATCTTAGCTGATGCATTTGGCACTCCGGCCATTTCCAAAACGATACGAATTACTGAACCGGCAATAATACCGGAACCTGCTGGAGCTGGCTTTATAAGTACCTTTCCTGCCTTGTACTTTGCCTCTACGGTATGAGGTATAGTTTCATTTACCACGGGAACGGTAATCAAATTTTTCTTTGCCTGGTTAAATGCCTTTTGTACGGCGATCTGAACATCCTTTCCCTTTTCCACTCCATATCCTACACGTCCCTTTCTATCACCAATTACAAGACACGCACGAAAACTGAGCTGCTTACCACCCTTGGTAACACGAGTAACACGTGCAAGGTCAACAATAAGCTGATCAAACTCCGGCTTTTCCCTTTTTTGTCTGAATTTTGGTTTACCCTTAGCCATAACGGTTAGTAATTACTGATAGAATTTAGAATTCAAGTCCACCATCACGTGCACCTTCGGCAAAAGCCTTTACACGTCCATGGTACTGATATCCTCCACGGTCAAAAATCACTTGAGAAATACCAGCAGCCTTTGCTTGTTTTGCCATTTCGAGTCCAAGAAGATAGCTTTGCGCTGCCTTTCCGGTTCTCTCTCCGGCATCTCCACTCCCAGCATCCTTCTTCGTGTGAACTCCTACAAGTGTCTTGCTTGAAGTGTCGTCAATAAGCTGAGCTTGCAAACTGGTCAGGCTTCGAAAAACGGCCAAGCGTGGTCTTGTGGCGGTTCCAGAAACCTTTCCACGCACGCGAATATGACGTCTGACTCTTTGTTGTTGTTTTGTCATCTTTTTCATACAATCGATGATTATGCCTTAGCAGTCTTACCAGCCTTACGACGGATAGTTTCCTCCATATACTTGATTCCCTTTCCTTTGTATGGCTCAGGCTTTCTAATAGCACGAATTTCTGAAGCTGTTCTTCCAACCAATTCCTTATCAAATCCATCGATAGTAATCACGTTTTTCTCTACACTAAACGTAATACCCTCAGCAGCTTTATACATAACTGGATGAGAATATCCTACTTCAATTTTGAGATCCTTTCCCTGAAGAGCAACCTTGTACCCAACACCATTAATTTCAAGTTGGCGCTGAAAACCACTCGTCACACCTTCTACCATGTTTTTTGCATGTGCGGCAAAAGTTCCCCAAAGTGAACGTTCGAATTTGTTTTCCTTATTGACAACATCCACAGTGATAACATTATCATTGATGCTCACCGTCACGAGTTCGTGGATGCTTCTGGTAAGTTCCCCTTTTGGTCCCTTCACCTTCAACATACCATCATCAACTGATGCAGTAACACCTTGTGGAAGTTCTATTGTTTGTTTTCCTACTCTTGACATATTATCTTTAGGGTCACGGGATTAGGGTTAGGGATTAGAGTTTAGCCCTGGCTACACTCTAGACCCTATACCCTACTCCCTACTAATATACTGAACAAATAACTTCTCCACCAATTCCAGCAGCAAGCGCCTCCTTGTTGGTCATAAGACCTTTTGGTGTTGAAATAATAGCCAAACCAAAGCCATTGAGCACTTTTGGCATCTCTTGTGCTCCTGTGTACTTTCGGTGTCCTGGGCTACTTTCACGCTTGATTGATGAAATAGCAGGTTGTTTTCCATTATATTTTAGCTCAATAACAAGCATTTCTCCGCTTCCGGTTGCGTTTTTTGCGATTTCCACTTTCCCAACATATCCTTCCTTACTCAAAATATCAGCAATAGCTTGTTTGAACTTTGACTTTGGTACCTCGGCAGTTGCCTTTCGAGACATCTGCGCGTTTCGGATACGTGTTAACATGTCTGCAATTGGATCTGAATACATAATGCTTTATAATTACCAACTTGATTTTCGTACACCTGGAAGCTTTCCAGCGTTCGCAAACTCACGGAAACAGATTCTGCACAAGTTGAACTTACGCATGAATCCACGTTTTCTTCCACATTTCCAGCAACGTCGAACCGATCGTGTCGAAAACTTTGGCTTTCTATTTGATTTTGCAATTTGTGATTTTGTAGCCATACGTTATTTTTTAAATGGGAATCCCATTTCTTCAAGCAGCGCTCTTCCTTCATCATTCGTTTGTGCACTTGTTTGAACCACGATTTGTAATCCATGAATCTTATCACTCGTTTCTGCAATTACCTCTGGAAAAGAAATATTCTCCTTCATTCCGATACTGTAATTTCCTGCACGGTCGAATGCCTTTGGGTTAAGTCCACGGAAATCCCTTACACGTGGAAGCACCAAATTAATAAACCGATACAAGAATTCATACATTGCCTTTCCACGAAGGGTCACTGACATCCCAATATCCATCCCTTCACGAATCTTAAAGTTTGAAATAGATTTCTTTGCCAAATTATGTACTGGCTTTTGACCAGTAATAAGACGAAGGGTGTTTTCAACATTATCGATATATCCCTTATCCTTGTTGTGTCTTCCGTACCCAACATTGATAATCACTTTCTGGATCTTTGGTACCTGCATTTCATTCTTGTATCCAAATTTTTCCTTGAGTGCAGGGACAACTTTCTGCTTATATTGTGTTTGTAGCTGTGCCATAATGTTTTTCAAACTATTCGATTGACTCTCCAGTTCTTTTTGCAACGCGAAGTTTCTTGTCTCCATCCTTTTTCAAACCTACGCGTGTTGGCTTATTACTCTTTGGATCAATAAGCATAACATTTGAGGCATCAATTGGTCCAGAAAGCTCAATAACTTGTCCCTTTTCTCCTGCTTTTCTGGTTCGAATATGCTTTTTGATGGTGTTAAGTCCCTCAACGACCACAAACGTTCGCTGTTTCTTGATATGCTCAATAACCTGAATCACTTTTCCAGTTTTTCCTCTTTCCTTTCCCGCAAGGATTTTTACATTGTCGCCTGTTTTAATCTTCATAGTGTTTAGAGTACTTCTGGTGCAAGACTAATAATTTTTTGATACCCTTTGGCGCGAAGTTCACGAGCAATTGGTCCAAAAATACGTGTTGCCTTTGGTTCTTTATTCTTTTTTTCGATTACCACCGCTGCATTTTCATCAAAACGAATATAAGTACCATCAGTGCGGCGAAGTTCCTTTCTTTGTCTTACAATCACAGCATGTACTACTTCTCCCTTTTTGATAGCTGCACGTGGCGCTGCTTCTTTGACACTGCATGTTACGATGTCTCCAATGCGGGCAAAACGTTTTTGGTAACCACCAAGCACGCGGATCACCATCAATTTCTTGGCACCACTATTATCTGCAACGTTGAGCATTGTTTGGTGTTGAATCATATCACTAAAATTATGCAGCGCTCTTTACGACCTGAATAAGTCTCCAACGCTTTGTTTTACTCATTGGTCGGCATTCCTCAAAAAGCACCACGTCTCCAAGCTTTGCTTGCCCTTGCTCATCATGAACAGGAAACTTTCGGCTTACAACGTATTGCTTTTTGTACTTAGGATGCATCTTGTGAGTATCAACCTTCACAGAGATGGTTTTTTGTGCACCATCAGAAACAACCGTACCTTCAAAACGTCTTTTCTGTGGAGCTGGATTGTTTGCTTGAACTTCTGTCATACTGTTTGGTTGACTGCATTTAACTTATTGGCTTTTCTTATTACTCAAAGCGGTGAGAATAACAGCGATGTCTTTTTTAATCTGTCGAATCTGTCTTACATTCGTAAGTTGATGCTGTGAAGCTTTGAACTGAAGTTCCCGAAGCTTCTCCTTTTGCTCAAGAAGAAGTTCCTTGAGACCTGCGACTGATTTATTTTTTACCTCACTGTAATCCATACGCTCTCCTTATGCTTTTTTAATAACTCGAATCTTGGTTGGAAGCTTATATCCTGCAAGCTTGAGCGCTTCCACAGCCTTTTCCTCTGGAATACCACCGATTTCAAACATAACGGTTCCAGGCTTTATCGTACATACATAATGGTCTGGCGCACCCTTACCCTTTCCCATCGGAACTTCAGAACCTTTTTTGGTCACTGGTCGGTCCGGGAAAATACGGATCCAAAGCTTTCCACCTCTACGTACGTAACGAGTAAGTACACGACGTGATGCTTCGATTTGCCGTGAACTTATCCAAGTGTGCTCGAGGGCAACGATTCCATGACTTCCGAAAGCTACTGTATTGGTACGTGTAGCAACTCCCTTATTTCCTCTTCGAGGCTTGTGCCATTTTCTATGTTTTACTTTCTTTGGTAACAACATACTGACCTTTATTTATCTGATTTTTGAGCTTCAGGCTTGCTGTTTCTTCTTGGTCTACCTGACTTTCTCTTATTGTCTGACTTTGGAGCCGATTCCTGCTCTTCAAATTTATCCTTTCTTCCAAATACCATTCCCTTGTAAATCCAAACCTTGATACCGATCTTTCCATACATAGTGTGAGCCCACACATAGGCATAGTCAACATCACTACGAAGGGTAATCAAAGGAATTTTTCCCGCTGCAAGTGATTCTGAACGTGAAATTTCAACTCCATTCAAACGTCCAGCCATTCGAATCTTTACTCCAAGTGCTCCTGCCTTCATCACACGATCAACCGTTTGCTTCATTACACGACGAAATGGAATACGCTTTTCGATGTCTTGAGCCATACTCTGTGCCACCACGGATGATGAAAGAGCTGGATTACGAACCTCACGAATATTGAGTTTCACTTTCAATGACATTTGAAGTAATTTCCTTTCAATGTGCTTACGCAAATCGTCAAGTCCTTGCCCTCCACGACCAATGATATATCCAGGCTTTGCAGCAAGAATAGTAACGGTCATGTTCTTTGGTCCTCGTTCTACTGAGATAGCATCGATGTGTGCATCACGAAATTTCTTCATGACGTACTCACGAATCTTAATATCCTGCTCAGCATACTTTGCATAAGCGTTCTTAGAAAACCACTTCGAATCCCATGAGTAGATTACCTGTGTTCTATGAATTTTCGGGTTGACTTTGTGACCCATACGTTATCATTTATTTCAGAATTGTTATTTTTTTGCTTCAGATTTCTTTGTGGTCTTTTTTGCTTCCTTTTTTACTGGTTTTTTTTCCTCTACCTTTGGCTTCTCTGATGAAACCTCCTTTGTTTCCTTTTCTTTCTTTGGAGCCTTTGCTTCTTTCTTTTTTTCCTCTGCCTGTCCACTTACCGTAACACTAATGTGGCACATACGCTTTCGCAAAGGAGTCGCTCTTCCCATTGCCCTTGGCATCCATCGGTACAATGTTTTTCCTTCGTCTACACGAATTTCAGAAATGACCAAAGTATCTAGGTTAATGCTGTGATTATGCGCGGCATTGGCTACAGCTGATTCAATAAGCTTCTTCACTGGAAGTGCAGCATGCTTTTTTGAAAACTGAAGCTGAACAAGAGCGTCTCGCACCTTCATACCACGTACAAGGTCAACAACGAGGCGTACCTTTCTTGGACTCACTCGCAAATGTCTAAGTTTTGCTGTTGCATTTGTATTCATAAGTGCTACTTACTTTTGTCCTTTAGCCATCTTACCACCATGACCAACGAACTTCTTGGTTGGTGAAAATTCTCCAAGCTTATGTCCTACCTTATTCTCATCGACAGAAACTTCAATAAACTGCTTCCCATTGTGTACCAAAAACTTCATACCTACCATATCTGGAACAATAGTACATGCACGTGCCCATGTTTTAATAGGCTTGTTTGAATTTTCTGCTTTTGCCTTTTGAACCTTTTTCATGAGCTTTGGGTCAAGAAAAGGTCCTTTTTTCAAACTTCTAGACATAATTTTAGATTATCTTCGTTTCTTCTTTCGTGATTGGATGATAAGCTTATCGCTTGCCTTTCCTTTCTTTCTAGTCTTTACCCCCAATGCTTTCTTCCCCCATGGAGTCTTTGGACCACCCTTCATACCAATCGTTGCATGTCCCTCTCCTCCACCGTGTGGGTGATCAACAGGGTTCATGTTTTTACCTTTTACGGTTGGTCTCCATCCTTTCTTTCTCATTCTTCCTGCTTTTCCGTAACGCACCAAACCATAATCTGAATTCCCCACCTTTCCAATCGTTCCGGCACACTTCTTTGATACCAAACGAATTTCTCCAGAAGGAAGCTTGAGTTGTGCATATTTTCCTTCGATAACCATGAGCTGAGCTCCTGCTCCAGCACCACGAACCATCTGTCCACCCTGACCTGGATACAATTCAACATTGTATACAAACATACCAAGTGGGATATTTTCAAGTGGCATACGGTTTCCACGAGCAGCTTCAATCGTTCCTTGTGAACTCATCACCTTGTCTCCTACCTTGAGTCCATCGTAGCCCAAGATATATGCCTTGCTACCATCTTCATACGCAATAAGTGCAACACGTGGACCACGGTTTGGATCGTATTCAATCGCAACAACCTCAGCAGTCACATCAAAATTCTGTCTCTTGAAATCCACCAAACGGTACATTCGTTTTACTCCGCCCCCACGATGACGTACCGTAATCTTACCAGAATTATTTCGTCCAGCCTTGCTTTTGAGGGGAACGGTCAAAGATTTTTCTGGCTTCGTTTTGGTGATATCAGAAAAGTCCTGAACGCTTGATTTACGTCTTCCTGGTGTCGTTGGTTTGTAGACTTTTACTGCCATATTGCTTTACAGTTTCTTATTAGAGTCCTGCATGGACATCAAGCTTGTCACCTGTTTTTACGGTTACAATTGCCTTTTTAAAATCTGATCTTTTTCCTTTTGTTCTACCACGACGAAGTCTCTTTCCTTCTACATGAATTACATTCACTGATACCGGAAGCACTCCATACTGCTGCTTTACGGCATTTTTGATATCAATCTTTGTTGCCGTAGGATTTACAATAAAGGTATACTTTCCACTTGCCTCAGTCATGGTTGATTTTTCACTCACGAGTGGTCGAACGATGACTCCAGATAAATCTCCTGCGATCTCTAGTTGAGGTGCTGATTTTTCTTCTGATTTCATTTCAGCTTCAACAACTGGAGCTTCTGGCTTCTCCTGAGTGTCATCTTTTTTATTTCTTTTCAAAATTCCCATATGCTTAGCTCAAACGATTTTCAAGAACTTCAATTCCTTCCTTTGTCGTAATCACATACTGGTGGTGAAGCAAATCTGCTACATTCACGTCCTGTGCACGTTGCAAGTGAACCTTTGGAATATTCCTGCTTGCAAGAAAAAGGTTTTCATTGTTTTCATTAGTCAAAATAATGGTTGACTTTCCATTTCGTGGGAGCTTTTCCATCAATGCTGCAAACTCCTTAGTCTTTCCACTGTCTCCAAAATTTTCAAGAACAATAAATTTTTGATCCTGCACCTTATCTGAAAGACAGATGGCAACAGCCTTGCGGTTCATTTTCTTGTTAATCTTTTGCTTGTAATTTCGGATCGAAAGCGGACCAAAAGTAACTCCTCCACCTTTCCAGATTGGAGAACGAATAGAACCATGACGTGCTCTTCCTGTTCCCTTTTGCTTCCATGGCTTTTTACCACCACCACGAACTTCACTCTTGTCCTTGGTATCAGCCCATGGCTGACGTGCATTTGCCTGAAGCGCAAGGTATACCTGGTGTACGAGTGTTTGGTTTGGCTCTACTGCAAAGACACTGTCTTTGATCTCAATGTCATTGCTCTTGTCACCTTTTGCATTGTAAACCGTTACTTTTGCCATAGGATTTATTTCTTTTCTTCTTCAGCCGGAGCCTCTTGAACTTCCTCGGCTTTTGGCTCTTCAGTTTTTTCTTCTGTTGCAGCTTCCGGTTCCTTTTCCTTTGATTCTTCTGCATTGTCCTGCGCTGCTGGAATTTCTTGCTTTCCTTCTTCCGCTTTTTCTTCCTGAACAACTGAAGCCTCTTGTTCTACAGGTGTTTCTACATTTTCTTCCTTTGCCTCTACTGCCTCTACTGGTGCTTCTACGCTTGCAACCTCTGCCTCAATCTTTCCCTCTGGGGTAGAAATAAGCAAAAGACCACCACGCGCTCCTGGAACGGCACCCTTAATGTAAATCTCATTATTTTCTGTATCAATGTTTACGACCTCAAGATTCTTTACCGTAACACGGTCATCTCCCATATGTCCTCCCATGCGTGTACCTTTAAATACACGAGCAGGACCAGTAGAACCGATACTTCCAGGCATTCTGTGTTGATCCTTATGTCCATGAGTCTTCAAACTTCCAGAAAATCTATGACGCTTTACGACACCTTGGAACCCTTTTCCTTTTGACTTCCCGACAACCTGAACTTTTTCCCCTGCTTCAAAAATCTTTACAGTGTACACATCACCACGCTTGAGACCATGATCATCCTCTGCTCGAAAGTCACGCAAAAAACGAACTGCATTCAAATCCTTGAGGTGACCACGCTGTGGTTTGTTCAAACGAAACATTTTTTGATCTGAGAAACCAACTTGAACTGCGCTTACGCCGTCTTTGTCTTTGGTCTTTACTTGAGTCACAACACATGGACCTGCTTTTACACGAGTAGCAGGAACAACCGTTCCGTCGTCCTTGAAGATCTGTGTCATTCCAAGTTTTTGTCCGATAATGAATTTCATACTTTTACCATCGATTTTGGTAACAAAAAACTAGAAGCAAACCGGGAGATAGTATAAGCTCACTTCTAGCCTCTTTAACTTCACAAACTTTAGGGGTGGCTACGTTTTTTTGAAAGCTGATTTTCCTCCCTTATCTGGGCTTGCGTCAAATGTTTTTCCTAGCGGAATCTTATTTGATCTGGTGCTAAGATAAGGTAAATTTTAAGGTGTCTCTATTTTACATGAGTGACTTCATGTTGTCAAGTACAAAATACTTATGCTTATCCACAGGATATGAACACGTTTTGTACTCATCTGACATTGAACACATCATGAATGCTCATGGAAGCACTTTTTAAAAGCACTTGCATGAGCATTCAAGGCCAATTTGGCGCTGAATTTAGCTCATTTTGATCTCTACGTCTACTCCAGATGGCAAATTGAGGTTCATAAGAGCATCAATAGCTTTTGGTGTAGGGCTCAAGATATCAATAAGACGTTTGTGTGTACGCATTTCAAACTGCTCTGCTGATGTCTTGTGAACAAAAGTAGAACGATTTACACTAAACTTCTGCTTATGTGTAGGAAGTGGAATTGGTCCTACCACCTTAGCGTTGTTGCGTTGCGCAGTGTCAATAATAGTCTTGGTAGCTTTATCAATCACTTTGTGGTCAAAAGCACGAATCTTAATGCGTACTTTTTGTCCCATTTCCGCTCCGTCATTTGTCTGCTTTGTCGCTGTCATAAAAAGAACAATTAATCATGAAAAGGCAGGGGCAATATGCCCCTGCCTTTTGGCATGTTATGCAATAATCTTTGTTACTACACCAGCTCCGACAGTGCGTCCACCCTCACGGATAGCAAAACGCATCTTGTCTTCCATAGCTACTGGCACAATAAGCTTAATCTTTGCGTTGATAGTATCTCCTGGCATTACCATGTCAGTTCCCTCTGGAAGAGTTACTTCACCGGTTACGTCAGTTGTACGGATGTAAAACTGTGGCTTGTATCCAGTAAAGAATGGCTTATGACGTCCACCTTCTTCCTTGGTAAGTGCGTATACTTCTGCTTCAAATTCAGTGTGTGGAGTAATCGTTCCTGGCTTTGCCAAAACTTGACCACGCTCTACTTCGTCTTTCTTTGTACCACGAAGCAAAATACCAGCGTTGTCACCAGCTTGTCCTTGGTCAAGAGACTTGTTAAACATTTCTACTCCAGTAACGGTAGTCTTTGAAGTATCAGCTCCCATTCCTACGATTTCGATTTCTTCTCCTACCTTTACCACACCACGATCAATACGACCGGTAACTACGGTACCACGTCCTTCGATTGAGAATACGTCTTCGATAGGCATGAGGAAGTCCTTATCGAGGTCTCTTTCTGGCTCTGGAATGTATTCATCCAAAGTCTTCAAGAGATCAAGAATTGGCTTTGCGGCCTCAGCATCTGAAGGATTTTCGAGTGCCTTAAGAGATGAACCACGGATAATTGGAGTGGTGTCTCCAGGGAATTCATACTTATTCAAAAGATCTTTGATTTCTTCTTCTACGAGCTCTACGAGTTCTGGATCAGAAACCATGTCTACCTTGTTGAGGTATACGACGATGTAAGGTACACCTACCTGACGTGCAAGCAAGATGTGCTCACGGGTCTGAGGCATTGGACCATCTGCAGCTGAAACTACGAGAATAGCACCGTCCATTTGAGCAGCACCAGTAATCATGTTCTTTACGTAGTCTGCGTGACCTGGACAGTCAACGTGAGCATAGTGACGGTTTTCCGTCTCATACTCTACGTGAGCAGTTGCGATAGTAATACCACGTTCTCTTTCTTCTGGAGCTGAGTCGATATCATCGAACTTCTTGTCCTGTGAAGTGAGTCCGTGTGCTGAAGCTACAGCAAGGATTGCTGCTGTAGTGGTTGTCTTACCATGGTCTACGTGACCAATAGTACCGACATTAACGTGTGGCTTGGTACGTTGAAAGTCTGCCATACGAATGTTACTTGCCCGCACTACCTTGAGTGGTCAAGATAGATTTGTAATCCAGCGGGGATTTTTATGTAAATTTAAATAAAAAACGCCTTTTAAATTGAAGACGCTGACATTATACTAAAGACACAGACATCTGTCAAGGATATTGCGAAGCTATTTGGGGATATTTTGTGTTCAAATTCACTTTGAATCTACGTTTATGAGCAATTTACAAAAAAAGTACATTGTTCATTTGGAATAGGTGGGTAGGACTCTAGTCGTGATTGACCTGGCAGCCGCCGGTTTTGCACAGGTGAATCCCTGCGTTCACCAGATCTCGCCAAATCTCATTGAGCCAATCCTGGAGCAATACCTCTGGAACATTGGCGTACTGATTCCCAGGGAAACGCTCGTAAAAGGCCTCAGTCAGGTCAAACGTGTGGGTGTGGTAGGTGGCTCTCACGAGCTCAGAGGTGAACCTCCCCCACTCCTCGTGGGTGTACACGGTCCAGGTGAGGATGATCTTTGGCTTTATCTGGATGCTCGCCATGGCTGCCAAAGCCTTCTTGAAGGCACCGGCCTTGGGCGTGACCGTGTAGCGAAGCCATTCGCCCAGCCCTCGAATCTTGCCCTCCATCCTCTCGATGGCAGCATTGATCTTCTCTGGTGTCGGCCTGGTGTAGTCCGGACAGATGAACACCGCCAGTGGTGGCTTGACCTGTGAAAGCCCCTGATCAAGGCTCGCGCGAGCGCTGTCTCCATTGCCACGATCCACGAAAATGGCAATATTGAGCGCGTCCATGACCTTGCCGAATAATGTGTCAGCAAGCTCTACCTTCATGATGACCTTAAGCCACATGCAGACGTCAGTAACCGTCTTGTTGGTCTGTGCAATGGCCGTGTACGTCGGGTGGACCACTAGGGCGATAGCGGCTTCGTCATCCGCAATGCTCACATGGTCACCAAACGAGACCGACTTCTGGAGCAGTAGGACCTTGTTGCAGATCAACTCCACAGTGCGGCCCCACCAGTACGGGACCTTGCAGGTCCAGTCAGCGCGGCGCCCCAGTCGGTTCACCCAGACAGCGACGACCATGACGGTGAATGCCGCTGCCACCAGTGTCCCTACGACGCCAACGAGCACGGCAAGCATGACCGCAAACATCTTCCATGGCCACAAGGCCACACGAATCAGCTTCATTTGAGCCCCCAAGGTGAAGAAGGTGAAGTTCGAGGTTAACATATATGAAAAAAGTTGCGTTGTCAATCTTACTGCTTGATGTCACTATCAAAAAAAAGATCCCACTTTTGTGAGATCTTGTACTGTATATGAGGTTTTGCTTATCTTTATTAAATCCTAAATCTGTAGGAAAAAATTTTTTACTCATGACCCTACACGGGTTCTTCGTAAAACACCGGATCATTTTCTTCTTCAACGGCATCCATATTCTCTTCCCAATGTATCTCATCATCCACTTCTCTATATGGAATACCTTGAGCCTTTTCCTGAAAAGTTGGGTCATAATGAAACCCCTGTGCATCAAGATCATCTGTTTCATCTTCACCAAAGAAATCCTCTTCGTCATCAGAAGAAACCTTTTTAAATCGCTCAGCCAAAACATCTCCAGCGCTTGACCAGCTGTCTTCGTCTGATCGTTTTGGTGTCCCCTTTCCCTTCCCCTTTGATACACTTGGTATGCTGATAGGGATGGCAAAGCTTTGTGGCTGCTTTTGTTCCTCTTCAAAAGCACTAATTTGCGCCTGCAAATCATCAATATCTTCTTGCGAAGTAAAATCTTCTTCATCTTCCATTTCTCCCTCAAGACTTTCTTCGAGTGATTCGAGTTCTGGATCAGATATTTCTCCGACACCTTCATCATCAAACTCATTTTCTTGGTCGTCGAGAAGCAACTCATCGGTAAAATCACCGTCATCATCGCTGTCATCCTCATCGAACAAGAGATCCTCGGTGTCATCATCTTCATCATCAAAACTCATGAATTCGAGTTCATCGTCCTCCTCTTGTGAATCTGTGTCTTCATATTCTTCTCCATCGTCTTGACCATCAAGCAATGCTTCGTAGTCTTCCAACCCAAGCAAAACGACGTCTTCACCTTTGGGATCATGAATGATTACCGGACTGCCAGTTTTTTGAGCAATTTTCAGGTATCGGTCGAGCTGTTTCATAGAGAAATAATTAATCGGAGCAGTCATGTGTGGATGGATTATATCAACTGCAGAAATGACGTCAAGGGATGTTTTTGAAAACAAAAACAGACCCTTAGGGTCTGGAAACTTTCCCATAACTGCTTGTAGGATTAGCCCTACAAATGTGACAACTTTGTCTATCCTTCCCGACCGCTTATCATAAAGACAAGTTTGATCGAGTCGACATGGATTTCTAGGTTTCCCTAGAATGTACTCCAGAAAGGAGGTGATCCATCCACAGCTTCCGCTACGGATGCCTTGTTACGACTTCACCCCAATCACTAGTTTCACCTTCGTCCCACTAAGTGAGCCTTCGGGTGCCCCCAGCTTTCGTGGCGTGACGGGCGGTGAGTACAAGACCCGAGAACGTATTCAACGCGCCGTGCTGATGCGCGTTTACTAGCGATTCCAACTTCATGTAGGCGAATTGCAGCCTACAATCCGAACTGAGATAAAATTTGTGGGATTAGCTCCACCTCGCGGCTTGGCTACCCATTGTTTTTACCATTGTATCATGCGTGTCGCCCTGGGCGTAAGAGTCATGCTGATTTGACGTCGTCCTCACCTTCCTCCGGCTTGCGCCGGCAGTCTATTGTGTACATTTAACACAACACGAGGGTTGCGCTCGTTACCCGACTTAACGGTACACCTCACGGCACGAGCTGACGGCAACCATGCAACACCTGTATAGCACCTTCGAAAGCGGCTTCCCTTTCGGGAAGCTTGCAGCTATATGTCAAGCCCAGGTAAGGTTCGCCGCGTATCATCGAATTAAACCGCATGATCCACCGCTTGTGCGGGTCCCCGTCTATTCCTTTGAGTTTTAGCCTTGCGGCCGTACTTCCCAGGCGGCACACTTAACGCGTTAGCTTTTTAAACAGCACTGAGGTCGATACTCCCCAATACCTGGTGTGCATCGTTTGGGGCGGACTGCTCAGGTATCAATCCGATTCGCTCCCCACGCTCGTCCATGAGTGTCAGGCTTGTTCCAGCAAGCTGCCTTCGCCCGCTAAATTGTTCCTATCGATATCAGCGCTTATTACGACTACACCGATAGTTCGCTTGCCTCTCCCAGCCTCAAGTTTGCCAGTATCAATCGCAGTCCTGAAGTTGAGCCTCAGGATTTGACAACTGACTTAACAAACAGCACTGCGGACGCTTTGCCAATGAATCCGGATAACGTTTGTAGGCTCTGTATTACCGCTGCTGCTGGCACAAGTTAGCACCCACTTATTCATAGGTACCGTCACGAATTCTTCCCTAAGAAAAGCAGTTTACACCCCGAAGGGCGTCTTCCTGCACGCGGCGTCGCTCCATCACACTTTCGTGCATTGTGGAATATTCATGACTGCAGCCTCCCGTAGGAGTCTGGGCAGTGTCTCAGTCCCAGTGAGGCAGGTCACGCTCTCACGCCTGCTACTGATCGGAGCCTTGGTAGGCCGTTACCCTACCAACAAGCTAATCAGACATAGGCCCCTCTCTTACCGCGAAAGCTTTACTTATTCAACTTATGAAGAATAAGACTATCAGGTATTAATCCGGATTTCTCCGGGCTATCCCTGTGTAAGAGGTAGGTTACCAATGTGTTACTCACCCGTTTGCCGGTCCGTAATTTCACCGAAGCGAAATCCGATCCCTCGACTTGCATGCCTTAGTCACGCCGCCAACGTTCATCCTGAGCCAGGATCAAACTCTCAATAAAAGTTTGGTATAAGCTACGACATCACGTCGTAGTTTAAGATTCAATATAATGTCAGGAATAAACAAAGATTTGTCACATTTGTCTGGCAAATGCTTACCTTTGTTATGGTTGTAAGTTTATTGTAAGGTACATCCTTCTGCTGTCTTTCGTAGTATGGTCTGAGAAAGAAAAAAGAGAAACCTATTTTCTGCCACTATCGCGACCTAAGTTACTCTTTTTTCTTCCTAGTATCTGATTACTCGACTTGGGAAAAGTGATCTGTAATGTGATTGCTGTCTCTACAGTGGCCCTATTATATACAAAGGTGGCAGGTAGTGTCAAGCGTATTATGTGGATATATGGGGATAACTTTTTAAAAAATGAATACAATAACTGTTCAAGGTAAGTTACTTGCTTTTTTTTCTCAAAAGATCTATGGTTGTCATACACGAAAAACGCAGGAGGTCATCATGGCCGACTTTCCTCAAGCTGGTGTGCATGGGTTCTGGGGACTTGAACTGGAGCGCGATAACGATGGACACCAGATAGTCTCGGGAGCTGGAGTTACCTTCATCTGGATCCCGGATAGGCCCTGGATCATCGTCGCCAAGCATCTGGTCGCAAATTGCTACCTCGGAATCGTTGGAATCAGCGGAATCATTGGCCTCGAGCGGATTCTGGCTACAAACGAAGACACGATAAAATGGATCGAGTCACTCCTTCGAAATCACAGTGATCTCGAACCACAAGACGTGACGAGGCATGCCAATACCCTGTTGAGTCAGCTGCAAGAGATCATCAAGGCGTACCCACCTAATCGCACGTAGGTATAAAGCTACCCCACCTCACCTCCACAAGAAAACACCAACCTTTGGTGTTTTCTTGTGTCCCTAGAGCTCTTTTTTTGACCACAATCGTTCATGAATGTAATAAAAAAGCATTTTCAAAAAAACTTCAAGTATTCCAACTTTCAGTGAAAGATCAAGTTTCCCGGTAAATATCCATACCAAAACCATCGTGGTACAAGTAGCCACTACACGCCAACTTATGGTTTTGACAAGACTTTTTTTATACGAGTCTGACATAACTAAACCTCTTTATCCCTATCCACCCACCAGCTATCCTGCTTGTCACCATACCACCAATCGTCTGATGGAGTATCGAGGATAACCTGAACCAACTCTTTCCCAATAGCTGTCTTAATACGCGCGACAGACGGAGGAATCCAACTCTCTGCCCTTTTGTTGCCAATATCAACTTGCTCTTTGAGGGAAAGAACAAGTTCAATGTTGTCGGCGTCTTTGGCAAGTAAGGACTCGCGTGACTCACGAATTTTATATTCCTCAAGCGTATCATGCATATCTTGTCCAAAAGGAAGCGGATCGGTGATGTCTTTATTTGCTTTATCCTCTAAACGTTCGTTATATTTTTGATGAACATAATTCAAATCCGAAATACGTGATTCTGAGAGGTCAGAAAACAAACACATTTTCATTACCTTTGCGACATCAACGGTTCCGTCAAGCATAGCAAGAGCATATCCAACATACACCAAACGATTGAGATGCTCAGCCACACTTTGCTGCCCACTCCCCAAAAAATGAAATCCACTTCTGGGTGTTTTTGCAAGTATTCCTACCTCAAATAAAAAATCAGCGACTTCTTTGTGTTTCATGTTATTATTTCTTCGACTGCTTCTGTCTCCACTCCTGTATTTTTTTGTGATCACCAGAGAGTAAAACCTCAGGCACCTTCCAACCCTTAAAGTCCGCAGGTTTTGTATACTGAGGATACTCGGATTCAACGCCATCTTCTTCTACCAGACTGTTGTGCGTTTCGTCTTTGAGCGACTCAGCATTGCCAAGCACTCCAGGCACCAACCGAGAAACTGCTTCGATAATGGTCATCGCACCAAGTTCTCCTCCGGCCAAAACATAAGGTCCAATGGAAATTTCTTCATCGACCATATGATCAATAACACGCTGATCAATACCCTCATAGCGGCCACAGACAATCGTAAGTTCATCGAGCTTACTCCATTGCCGCGCTATTTTTTGATCAAACTGTCTTCCACGTGGAGACATCAAAATCGTTCTCTTTTTCTTTCCAAGACTTCCATTAAAAACTTTTTTAACTTTGGTAAGTCCGTCAACCTTGGAAAATGGAATAGCATCAAGAGATTTGAGTGCATTATACAAAGGCTCTGCCTGAAGCACCATACCGGCTCCACCACCATAGGGTGTATCATCAACCTGTTTGTGTTTAGAATCAGAAAAATCCCGCAAATTTATCGGGTGCACCTCTATACTCTTGTTTTTTTGCCCTCTCCCTAAAATACTTTCGTCGCAATAATGTGCAACTAATTCAGGAAAAATCGTCACAACTTGAAACTTCATAATTTTTCAAACATAAACTCCCCACGCTCAGTCTTTCCTGCACATTTTTTGTATGCCAAAAACTTAAAATTTCTCTCTTCAAAAAAATTCCTCAGCCCTTGCGGATCATAGGCACGTATAGTCAATAGCTCGATAACATTTCCTGGCAAAAGCGTTACGGTGTGCTCATCAAATTCTATAACCGTTTTTGTATCGATCCGAAAACGAAAGGAAAATAAAAGCGCATTCAGATCCCCCTCTGCAGCCATGTTTAAAAAAAGTTCTCCACTGTCTAATGGCACTCCGAGTAGCTTAAGAGGGTGCAAAAGAAAGTCTCGAGTGACCTCATTATCAAACCAACTCAAATAATTTTCAAAAAACTTTCGATCTGCTTTGTCGGAGATTGATTCACGCACAGCAACTTCAAGCCAAAGCTTGTCTCCCTTTTCGAGTAAATCGTAAAGCATATCTGCCATATACGATTGCTCTACGTTCCCAAAGGTCGAACCCAAAAATGTAAAAATACGAATCTTTCCTTGTGTTACTGCGTGAATCCTTTTAATAAATTCATCTGACGAAAAATCAGCACAAATAAACTCACAACTGACAGGACTTTCTTTGAGCGTTTCTTTTGCAATGCATATCATTTCTTCAGAAGAGTCCACACCAATAAATGAGACCTTATCCGAGTCACGCGATAATCTCTCGAGCATGACTTTTTCTTTTCGTGCATCAGCGCATCCCAAACTAATAATAACAAATTCATCTTTGGTGATATCAATGTTATCTTGCAAAAAACCATGATACAGATCCTCCTGCTCCACAAATAAATCTGTTTTTGCGCCAGAAATCTTGAGATACAACTCGGCCCCTTCTCCAAAATAAAATGCTTTTTGCTTACATACTTTGTACTGTTGAAAGTGTTTATGGAATTCACTTTCCATTTCATCGTATGTAAAGAGTTTTATGACATCTCCCATATATTAACCCTGAAAAGACGATATACCCAAACGGATATCCTCGTCTATAACCCCCCCACGAAGAAAATAAAATGAGGCTTCAAACCAATGCTTATTTCCTGCAACAGACAAAAAACGGATTAACCCTGATAGTGAATCCGTATTACAAATCTTTCTATATGTCTCCAAATCCGTAATCTTCCAAACAATACTCTTGGTATCGTTATATACCAAACCAAACATATCGTTATCAAAGTTATCAAAGGATTCATTCATAAGATGCTGCTTGAGCTCTGCTGGTGTGGTTAGTCCTCTTTCGTGCATGTAACTGGCAAGATCACGAGCAGCATCAACCAAATTTGGATCAGATTCGTAGGAAAGAATTTTCCGAAGTGGAATATACACTGCTTGAGTTTCAAAAGCCATTCGAATTTGCTTGTTTTTTTTGAGGTGCTCAATGGTACTCAGGTTGTTTTCTCTGTCAGCAAGCTTAAGCAAGAGCACACGAACGTCTCTGACACCTGCCCACAAAAGCCGCTCTACTCTATCTTCGATCTGAATTTCTGGCTTTCCAAAAAATGATTTACGCTGCTTGGTGACAGCATCTACCAAGAATCCAACTTCATCACCAAATGTATGATAAATCTCTTCCATGCAAACATTTGGGCAGTCTTCCACGGTATCATGCAGCAGTGCTGCCATAGCCAAATCCACATCATGATATTTTTGCAGAACTGATGCAGCAACACCAAAAGGATGAACGATGTATGGTTCACCTGACTTCCTGTTTTGGCCCGCATGATGCTTGGTAGCATACTCGGCTGCACTATGGAGTCTTTGATCGTTTTCTCGTCCCAATACAGCAGCAGCCTGCCAAAAGAGATCTTCTTGCGTTGTTTTAGAATAGCTTTTCATAGTATTATCTTAACACAACTTCCTTGTCTGTCAAGAAAAAAACAGCCCTGCAGGGCTGTTTTTTTCTTTATTTTTAGGAAAATTACTTCTGCTTTCCAGCAATAATCTCCTGCTCGACATTCTTTGGACACTCAGCATAGTGTGAGAATTCCATAGAATATGATGCTCGTCCTTGAGTAAACGAACGAAGCGAGTTTACATATCCGAACATGGCTGCCAAAGGTACTTTGGCGCGAACCACCTTGGCTCCACCACGATCAGTCATCTCTTCAATCTGCCCACGACGTGAGCTAAGGTCTCCAACCACATCTCCCATGTATTCTTCTGGGGTGGTCACCTCTACCTTCATCATCGGTTCCATCAGTACTGGATCAGCTTTTTTGGCAGCAGCCACAAATGCCATGCTTCCGGCCATCTTGAAGGCAACTTCAGAAGAGTCGACTTCGTGGTAACTTCCATCATAACAAGTAACCTTTACGTCATCGATAGAATATCCAGCCACAATACCCTTATCCATAGCTTCCTTCACACCTTTTTGAATAGCTGGAAGATATTCTTTTGGAATAATACCACCCTTAATTTCATCAACAAAGCTGTATCCTTCTCCTTGCTCTGTTGGTTCAATACGAAGATAACAATGACCAAACTGTCCACGTCCGCCAGATTGTTTGACGTACTTTCCTTCTGCCTCTGCTGACTTGCGAATCGCTTCGCGGTACGCAACCTGAGGAGCACCGACTTTCGCTTCTACCCCGAACTCACGTTTCATACGGTCTACGATAATTTCGAGGTGAAGTTCTCCCATACCAGAGATAATGGTCTGGAGTGTCTCTTCGTCAGTCTTTACCTTAAATGATGGATCCTCTTCTGCCAATTTTTGAAGCGCCATACCCATCTTTTCTTGATCGGCTTTGGTATTTGGCTCAATAGCAATATGGATAACTGGTTCAGGAAATTCGATAGACTCCAGAACCACTCTTCGTGATTCATCGCACAAGGTATTACCTGTGACTACTTCCTTAAGTCCAATACATGCCGCAATATCTCCGGCTCCAACCTCTTGGATTTCTTCACGAGAATTTGCATGCAAACGCACCAAACGTCCAACACGTTCTTTCTTTCCATTGGTGCTGTTGAAGATGTAACTTCCTGCCTTAAGCTTACCAGAGTACACACGTACAAAGACAAGTTTTCCAACATATGGATCCGTTGCAAGCTTGAACGCAAGCGCGGCAAGCGGTTCACTGTCTTCTGGCTTTACCATGATTTTCTTTTCAGCATCATCAACGTCAGTTCCTTCAATCGCACCAATATCAATTGGACTTGGAAGGTAATCAATAACGGCGTCAAGCATCTTTTGAACACCGATATTGGCAAGTGCAGAACCACAGAGTACTGGGTAAATTTCATTTTTGAGTACCATCTTTCGGATACCTGCCTTAATTTGATCGACAGAAAGATCTCCAGCTTCAAGATAGGCATTCATGAAATCTTCATCAGCCTCAGCAACTTTTTCTACGAGCTTTGATCGATACTGTTCTACCTTATCTGCCATATCAGCAGGAATTTCCATTTCTACAACGTCCATTCCCATGTTTCCCTCGAACTTGTATGCTTTTCTTTGAATCAAATCAACCACACCAGAAAGTTCTGATTCAGCGCCGATTGGAAGCTGAATAGCAAAAGCATTCTTTGAGAGACGGTTGATAATAGAATCCAGACTCATGTAAAAGTCAGCTCCAATCTTATCCATTTTATTTACAAAACAGATACGTGGAACTCCGTACTTATCTGCTTGACGCCATACGGTTTCTGACTGGGGCTCTACTCCTTGTGATCCATCAAACACCGCGCAGGCACCATCAAGAACACGAAGTGAACGTTCTACTTCTACCGTAAAGTCCACGTGACCTGGAGTATCGATAATGTTTACACGGTGATCCTGCCAAAAACAAGTAGTTGCCGCAGATGTGATGGTGATACCACGTTCTTGTTCTTGTTCCATCCAGTCCATTTCTGCAGCACCATCATGCACCTCACCAATTTTGTGCTTCTTTCCGGTGTAGAAAAGGACACGTTCTGTTGTTGTCGTTTTACCAGCATCAATGTGAGCCATGATACCGATATTACGTGTTCGGTCTAAAGGATATTCTCGAGACATAATATTTGTTTAGGTTCCGCCTCAGGCGGATAGAGAAGTAAAAAATTATCTGCGAGCAAAGTGAGCAAACGCGCGGTTTGCTTCAGCCATGCGAAGCGTGTCTTCTTTCTTCTTGAGTGAACCAGCGGTTCCTTCAATAATTTCCACAAACTCCTGTGCAAGACGCTCCTTCATTGATCTTCCTTTCTTTGCGCGAGCAGCTGCGATGATCCATCTGAATGCAAGGGCATTTTGTCTTTCACCTGACACTGGCATCGGTACTTGGTAGTTGGCACCACCAACACGACGTGAACGAACTTCAACCTGTGGTCGAACCTTATCAATCACTTCGTCAAATCCTTTTACTCCTTCTTTTCCGGTTTTTTCTTTGAGAATATCAAGTGCTCCGTAAACGATTTCCTGTGCAACAGTCTTTTTTCCGCTCAACATGAGATAGTTGATGAACTTGGCAAGAAGCTCACTGCCATACACTGGATCTGGTTTTACGATGCGTTTTGGAATTGCTTTTCCTCTAGGCATATGTTTTCTTTAATTTCAAATCGTTTATTTCTTTGGCTTCTTGGTACCATATTTGGAACGGCTGCGGTTTCGACCATCGACACCTTGGGTGTCATAAACTCCGCGCACTACGGTGTAACGTACACCAGAAAGGTCCTTTACCTTTCCTCCACGAACAAGCACAATTGAGTGCTCCTGGAGGTTGTGACCTTCACCTGGAATGTAGGCAATAATTTCACTTCCATTGGAAAGACGAACACGAGCCACCTTTCTCATCGCTGAGTTCGGCTTACGTGGGGTTGTGGTGTATACCTTTACACATACTCCACGTTTAAATGGAGAACCCTTTTTAAGGGTGGTTTTCTTGCGGTGAAGTGAGTCATAGTTGAACTGCAATGCAGGTCGTTGTGACTTACTTACCTTTTTTTTGCGTCCTTTACGCAAAATCTGGTTAATCGTTGGCATAATGATGCTGTTTTATACGACTATTGAATAAAAAATACCCATTTTGGGTACGCTTTTATGCTTATTCTCGCCAAAAATGGCGCAGGAATATGATAAGCGTATCCTTCTCCCTAGTCTCCTAGGAATACTTCGCTTGAGTAAGTTGGCATGAGTATACAAAATGTGTTCAAATTTGTCAAGGGATTCATGAAGACGTACAAACATTCAATCATGTAAACAAAATCGAATAACACTTCCTTCCAAATCTTCCACCGCGGCGAACATTTGATCTTGGATTTTATAAACGAAAAAGCAGCCGTTAAAGGCTGCTTTTTGTTTTTGACTTTCAATTACATCCCAATAAACAACTTGGTAAAAAATGCCATGATCGGCCAAAGTATGTGCGAAAAGAAAAGAATAAATGCAATCAGAAGCATAAATCCATATCGCTCCAAAGCAACCCGAAATTTATACGCACTATCGGGCAAAATAGCATACAAAAGCTTTGAGCCATCAAGTGGTGGGATGGGCACCAAATTAAAAACAAAAAGCATCACATTTGCCTGCACAATAATTGCCAGAAAAGGAAAAAGAGCAGCAAACTGCGTCAAATCATACGCAACAATTGCTCGCATCGCCAGACCAAAAACCAAGGCAAGCATAAAGTTGGCAAATGGACCGGCAAAAGCGACTATGGCCGGTCCTTTCTTTTGGTCTTTGAGATTATATGGGTTATAGGGAACGGGCTTGGCATAGGCAAAAAGCAGTCCAGTTCCTGAAAACAACAATAAAGCCGGCAAGATAATAGACCCCACAGGATCGATATGAACCTTTGGATTGAGGCTGAGCCTGCCGGCATATTTTGCCGTTGGGTCTCCAAGCTCATTGGCTGCCCAACCGTGCATGTACTCGTGCAAGATAGCCGAGGCGATGATCACAATGAGGAAAAAAATCCCTTCTATAGTAAATCCAGACATAGTCTTGACAAAAATTCTTAGCTCTGATATACTCTGAGCACTTTCAAATATGGTAAGTATAGCGAAAAAGCCCACTTACTTCAAGTATATCCGCCCAAGGCGGATCCGTCTACGCGGATAACTCTACAAACAAATATGTCTCGAGTATGTGACACCTGCGGTCGCGGTCCACGAAAAGCAGCATCTCGAAGTCACTCAATGATCAAAACGCTCAAAGTGGCTCGTATCAACCTCCAAAAAAAGGATGGAAAAAAGATGTGTACCAAGTGCATCAAGACTGAAACCAAAAAACAAGCAGCATAAAACCGGCAATGAGCCGGTTTTATTGTTCACAAAAACCCTAAACCTTACAAGCTTCTCCAATTTCCAATCCAAGTTTTTTTGCGGCGCTCCCTCCTTGGAGTACCACCTCCAGAAATCTTTTTTCTCCTATGCCTGAACTTCCCTGCACCACTGCCAACTGATTATCAGGCACATCTTTGAGGCTTTCAAAAAAAGGAAGTACTGTGTTTTTGAGAGAAAATTCATGAAAATTGTCGTGAGCCCACAATGTTGTTTTCACATTTCCAAAATTGTCGATGTGCCAAACACAAGGCTCCAAATTTTCAAGATACCTCAAATTATACTCCTCATACGGGACTTTCTTTCCATCAAATATCCACTTGGCGACGAAAGGAAGATACTCAAAGCTTCGAAACTGGGTATTGACAATTTGTTTGATACGCAAACTCCTCAAATTCACCGCTTCTTTTACGGACTCAAGTACCTGCGGTATATGCACCAGCCTTACCTCTGAAACAATGCCCAGTTGCTTAACGAGCGAAAGCGTCACACCATCAACGGTTGATACCACCAAGGTATCTTGATAAAAGAAATATCCAAACGGAGTTCCATTCTCCCATTTTTTTGCTTTTCCATTTCTCGGGGCTACGTTCACGAGCACCACTCCCTTTTTCCCTTCACTCGCATCCAAAACATCAACAAGGTTGCCGGCAGCCTCGATATCACTTTTGACACCACAAAAATTTACGGCGCAATCAAACAAACTTGCAGCACGAGTCGTTTGCCGCGCTTTGGCGTTTTCACACTGACAGTCATTAATAATAGTTACAAACATATTTTTTTGTATTCAAGAATAAAAAACGGCCTTCCTCAGAAGGCCGCAGATTTTTATACACAATGTTTATATACACAAAACTATGGCCTTCCGGATCTGGGTCATCATCGCCATCATCATGTTTTGTGCTTTCTTGAAAATCATATCACTATTTATTTCGGTGCAAAACCTTTTGTCCAAGACGCGGGGGACGAACATTGACAGGGTTCGCCGTTGCTTCCACACACTCGCTACTACAAGCATTATACAATGCCTCATTACACCCGTCACAGGCCAAGAACAGTCGATTACAAAATTTATTGGCACAGTTTCTATGTACATCTGATTCAACTTCACAGTGCCGACAGTTCCCAATAGTCAGTGCACTAGTACTGTCATTTATTCCAACAGCCATTCTATCGTCAAAAACAAAGCACTTTCCTTCATAGAAACCGTCGTTTCCATACTTTTCGGCATACTTTACAATTCCCCCTTCAAGTTGATACAAATTACTTCTATCAAATCCCGCGGCAATAAACATGGCACTAGCAGGCTCACAGCGAATTCCACCTGTACAAAACATTACGATCTTTTTTCCTTTAAACTGATCATAATAATCCATGTTGTCTTTGAGCTCACGAAAATACTTCATTGGCGGCTTTACACTCCCCACAAAACGACCGATATCCCATTCATAGTCATTTCGCATGTCCAAAAGGACGATTTCTTCTCCGTTTTCAAACCATTTATGAAGTGTATCTCTACTGATATGTTGTCCACGACTCCAAATATTAAAGTTTTCAATATCTCCTGTGGTAATAATTTCCTTTCTTGCCTTAATGCTCATCTTTGGAAAAGGCATAAATTCACTGGTGCTTTCTTTCCAGTCAATGTCATTAAACTTTCTGTGGCTATCCATATAACTGCGGTACATGGCAATCTGCTCTTTGGTGCCAGCAACCGTTCCATTGATTCCATACTCAGAAATCAAAATTCGCCCTTTGAGCTGGAGGGCCTTACAAACTTCCCGGTGGCGCTTGACTATCGCTTCGGGATGCTTTATTTTTACAATTTTGTAATAGAGGAGTACGTGAAACATATACAATGTTTAGTGGATGTAGTTATACCACGGCTCACGGGAAAAATCAAGCCTTCATAGTGCCTATAACCTGCCTAACTCTTTCCCCTTCAGTCATCACCACTTCGCTGTCGTACTCACCGCTGTGCATGTTGCAACCTTTGTAGCTTGCCTGTTTTTGATCCAAATGAAGGTTTACTACAAAACCATCATCTCGATCATCTATGTAGACATGAAAACGTGGATAAAACCTCCCTGGCTGCAGACGTCGGACATAACTCACCTTTCTCGTACGAGGATCAATAAACTCTGCGTACCCGGCACGACGCATCAATTGTCGTGGAATCATTTGAAACTGTCCCTGAAATTGCATCCTCATAATTCTTTGGATGAACCACGCTTGAGCATCTGATCCAAAAGAATATACTCTCCCTGTGACAGCGGTGCCAAAGCAATGGTTATCTGAACATCGGAAAAATCAATGTTTTCTCCTGTGTGCGCGGCAAGCGCAATAGCTGCAGCCCGGTGATGACCATCAATACAGACGATGTTACCATCTTCTCTTTCAAGCCCAATGAGCTCAGTAGAAAATGGGAGCCCTTTGTAGATTTTCCCTATGGCACTTTCCGGATTACTTGGATCAACTTTCATTTCAGGA
Organism: Candidatus Nomurabacteria bacterium; assembly: GCA_020632445.1. GTDB lineage: Bacteria > Patescibacteriota > Patescibacteriia > Magasanikbacterales > UBA922 > 1-14-0-20-39-34. Next base: position 78,066 of record JACKFN010000002.1, read on the forward strand.
GTATACAGGTCAGCAAAGGTTGCAACGTTCTTTTGATCGAACTTATCTTGCCATCCTGTATACGGACCAAGCAGCATCTGTGGAATTTCTTCCATTGGATTTTCAAACTGAAACATCTTCCATTTCCTTTGGTCAGCATGAAAAAGGGAAGCCGAAAATTCCCTCCAAGAGTACCAATCCGGCCAACCTTTGACCTGCGTAGCACAATTCACCCAGTCAGGGTTGGATGCTTCACGTTTTGCCCAGCCTTCAAAGACTTTGGACCAGGTTGTTTCTTGTAGAAATTTCATACCAATTTGTTTTATGTATACCTTTGTGGAGGATTCTCAAAAGTAATCTCAGAAGTTTGATTATTAATAACATCTTTCGGTATCCCTAATTCCTTCTCATATACTACATCGACTCCGCCGAAGATAGCCTGAGAATAGTCGAGGCCAAGCTGCTTTGCGCAAACTCTAATAGCGCTCTCGCTTTTTCCTTCTATTTCTATAAAAGGCTGCAACCCTGGCCAAGTGTCGATCTCCACTCTTACATCGCCACACTGCCATGACTCACGTTTAGTTTCCTGATATGCTTTTTGGGTTGCCCCAATGGACTTCATAAAATCAACTCCAGCATCAAAATCATCTATGATAAGCTCCACTTCTTTTTGGTCATCAACCTTGCTTCCGGTTACTTGCTTGAGACTCATGGTTATTTTATCACTTTCATCGCGAACACGCATCCAACCACCTGGAACACTTTCTGGAGCAGAAAATACCACTCGCTTCATGAGTGTCTCCGGCTTTAGCAAAACAGCTTGCTTTTTAAGCCGATCACGAAATGCATCGATATCTTGACCCAGAAAAGTTGCCTCAAATTCAATCTTCATACATTACTTTATGGAAATTATCTGTATCCCCTTTTCTTCAATCTGCTCTTTTGACCAGAACAGTTCGTCAAGTTTACACTTTGCCACATACGTAACCTCTCGCCGGCAACTTCTTCCTGTATACTCCTGCGTCTGTGGATCCCACTCTTGCAAAATCAAAACATCCCCTTCCTTTACCTCAAAATCATTCAATCGAAGCTCATAATTTTTTTTGCCCGAGTTAATAGCGTCAAAATACTGTGGCCAAACTTTTTTGTGTATTTCCATAGTGAGAAAGAATGTTGGTCGGGATGACTGGACTTGAACCAGCGACCTTACGACCCCCAGCCGTACGCTCTAGCCAACTGAGCTACACCCCGTTTGAAACACTTTCATTTTAGCGGTACAATACTGGTAAGTCAACCATACCTATGTCAGCTTCAAAAAACAACCTTATTGCCGTGCCACAAGAAGAAATTGCCATGCGCACCGTTCGATCCGGTGGTCCAGGAGGTCAAAGTGTTAACAAAACCGCTTCAAAAGTTGAGTTGCGATGGTCAATCACAGATAGCAACACTTTTTCACCTGAGCAAAAAAATATACTGCTCCAAAATCTCAAAAACCGTATCAATAGTGACGGCGAACTTGTCCTGCATTGCGAGAGTGAGAGATCTCAAAAACAAAACAAAGCCCTGGCGTATGAGCTCCTGTGCACACTGGTTACAAAGGCACTACATATTCCCAAAAAACGAATCACAACCAAACCGAGCAAGGCTTCTATCAAAAAAAGGGAGCAAAACAAAAAACATCAAAGTCTAAAAAAAGAACATCGAAAATCTCCAACACTCGAAGACTAAATCCTTTCAGATGAGATCCATAGACCTCATCTTTTTTTACAAAAAAACAACCTTTTACAGATTGTTTTTTTCAGGCTGGAAGCGGAAACCCATTTCCCTATATAAACTAGGTGGGTCACCACAATCACCGCCCACGGGCGTGTGACAATATTGGCGTCCCAATGGATTTTCAACGGAAATGTTTACCGCTTAGAGCCTGTCTGTTGCTTTTTTTTCGAATCCAGATGAAAAATGAAACAGAGAGACTCTATGCTGCAGAATCATTTTCAGTATGCCGCAAAAAAATTCCTTTGTCAATTTCTCTACTCTCCTCTTTGTACATAATACAAACAGGGGAAGCGCAGGTGATGGGACCTGCCGGAGTGGTGGGTGTTTGGTTGGAATTATGCGGGCATGAAGTTCACCGACTGAAACGATGCGCCCAGTAAGGCATGGTGGCGGTGCTCCAGAAGTCGACCCCGAGCTGCTCAGCGGCGCTCAGCGCGATCTGGATGATCGACCACCCCTGCCTCACAGATTGCTTGTAGAACGCCTCGATCCCCTCGACGACTCGTCGAACGAGCTTGTGGTGCTGGCGGCGAGTCAACGTCTTCTGCTTGCTCATGTTCTCCCCATGGAAGCCTGGTAGTGCGTTAGAGGTTTTTGCCCTCCTGTAAATAAAAAACTTACAGCAGAACAAAAAAGCCGCCCCAGTAATTCGGGGCGGCTCTCAATTGCGATTTCTTTTACATTATGCTGTTACATCCACATCCTTCGCATCCTCCACAGCATACTTCTTCTTCATCCTCAGTTTCGCTTTTGAGTGCTGCCCCTTGATAAGGCACCACTGTCCAAATATTTGTCACATATGCAAAATCCACCACCAGTAGGAGGTTCATAATGCGCTTCATTGTGACTTGAAACTGAGTCATATTAGTATATATACTTTAACCAATAGAGAAAAAATTGTCAAGGAAAACTGTGGAGAATACCGATAATTTCCTTCTTACAAAAAATCCTGGTATGTCCCAGGATTTTCAACTTTTTAGCGTAAGACTTTTAAGCCCTTTCATCCTCCATATATACATGAAGGTATTCTGTTTTATCGTATTCAAAAATTTCTCCCTCAGCAAAAAATCTCTCGATCTCTGCTTTGGCATTTTCAATGCTATCTGAGCAGTGAACCACATTACACATACCCATGGCAAGATCTCCACGGATGGTTCCTGCATCAGCTTGACCAGCATGAGTAACTCCTGCGATAAGACGTACGGCATCTACGGCACCTTTCCCTTCTGCGCAGATAACAGCGACAGGAGAAGACTTCATAAATCCCTCAAGCCCTGGATAAAATGGCTTTTCAACATGATGAGCGTAGTGCTCTCGCAATTTATCCTCTGAAAGGTACATAAGCTTGAGTCCGGCAATCTTGAGTCCTTTGGTTTCAAGACGCTTTACCACCTCACCGATAAGCCCACGTTGTACTCCGTCTGGCTTTACGATGATGAGGGTTTTTTCAAATACACCGTCAAAACGCATATTTTTGATGTTAATTACTGATTATTTGCCCTGATTATAGAGAAAAAAATGAAAAAAGTCAAGTGTTGACAGCTGTTTTTTCTCATGATAGGCTAGCGGCACTGAGCAGAGGAGGGTGCCATGAAAAGCATCGTATATGGAACGTGGGTCGCGGAAGACGGCAAGTGGTCCTGCAACTGCCCCGCAGGTACCAAGCCACCCAAGGCCAAAGTACATCGACACGATGTTGATCGATGCAACGAGTGTCAGTCCAGTCGTCCCGAGAAGCAATTTGGTATCTGGCTTGACTACTACGCCTGGAAATGCGCCTGTGACTTACCGAGGGCAGACCAGGCAAGGTGGTGTCCTGACTGCGTGAGATTTAGACCAGCCCCAAATGGAACCGACGCGGAAGGAAATCCACGCCCGCCTCTTACCATGGAAGAAGCCCTTCGTCCAGTTTGACCCACACATACCCACCTCTACATTCAATATCTTAAAAGGACACTCCTCAGGAGTGTCCTTTTTGTATTGACAAAACCTTTGAAATGTGTTTAGCTATTATCAGACTCACGACAGGGGACAACCACATGTCGACCCGCATCCACCATGACCGTTATTTTCAGTGCACCAAGTGCGGACAAAATCACCGGCCGGATGAGATCCCCCGGGAGTGCACCGGCCGCTACAGTGAGGAAAGCATCTGCAGCGCTGACCTCAGCAGACAGCTCGAGGAGAAGCGGTGGCGACAATGTCACACGTGCCACTGCTGGAACCATCCCCACAACCCGAACATCCCCCACCGGTACACCAACTGCGCCAAATGCGACACCGAGCTTCCCACCTCCTGAGCATCGTAACGCTCCCCACCTTTCTCCCCCATTCACAAAACTTTTTTTACAAAGACACTCCGAGTGATCTTTTTTTGTTTTGCCATTCTGTCCCTTGACAGGTACTGGCTAGTCAGGTTAAATAGATCCTAGTGCCTATTTCTTCGACGAACATCGAGGTTCACATGGCGAAACGAAGCAAATGTGCTCAGTCACGGATCACGCCAGGAAAGCGCAAGCGTGGTAAGGGAGGCGGTCCGCAGCGTGTGACCGCCCGTAAGCGGGGCGCGGCAGCGCGCTACTGCCCCCAGTGTGGTGGAACCGACAACAGCCACAGCCATGGGGTCAGGGACCCCAAGACCGGTGTGCTGTGCTACAGTCCCCGGCTCTGTCGGCCCGCCGACTGCACGCACTGTGGGATCCAAATCCTGGTGGGTCACGTACAGACCGCACACAGCAACTGCGGTCTGCTGGATCGGTCGAAAACGAGCATCGATCACCACGCCACCACGACCACGGTCACACCGCCGACGGTGCGGATGACGGGTCCGGACGGCAAGCGTGTCCCCGAAGCCGAGGAGACCTGCGAGCACTGCGGTGAGAACGTTGTCAGCATCCATAATCACTACCGTGTGACTGGTTCTATCAACAGACGCGTTCGATGGATGTGCGAAAGTGCCGAAAAAAAGGCGCGTAAGTCTGCTGCAGCTGCGGCGGCCACTGACAAGGCCAAAGCGGCCGCGTCGAAGCCTGCTGCTCAACCGAGCCGCGTGCCCCTCTCGCTGCCGGAAGGAATTTGGACAGGAAACGGTACAACGCACTGGACCTGTACCACGCCTGGATGTCGTTGTACTAACAACTACACCAGTGACGAATTGTGCTACCGTTGCGGCAAATCACGCCGCCCCAAGGGTAACCCGCCTCGTCAGTCCTCCACCTACCGCTGGTAATCACAAATCCCACCTTCTTCCCTCTCACATTTTTCATCCAAAAACAAAACATCCCTATGAGGACGTTTTTTGTTTGTATGTTCAAATGTTTATATGACTAAAGCTCATCCAGACTCTTCAAAAAACTCCTTTTGTTCCTTTCATAATCAAAAATCTCACCCTCCGGCACATATTCAATATCATCAACATCATCGCTCGGATCAGAAAACACGGTTTCAGCTCCAAAGGCCCCAATTTCTTCTATCAGATCTTTATCAATTTCCTGCAAAAACATGGATGGTCCACCAAGCACACTACGAAAACTTCCGACAAGCGGATATGTCATGTGCAAATATTTTCTAGCCCGAGTAATGGCAACATAAAACAAACGCCTTTCTTCCTCAAGACCTTTATCCTCACGTAGTGCCCGTTCATTGGGGAAATCTCCTTGCGCCACCCCAAGGATAAATACAGCTTCCCATTCAAGTCCCTTTGCCTGATGAATCGTTGACATGACGAGTTTCCCTTCGTCATCGACATGAGTTTTGTCTGTAACAGCACCCTGAAAACTTTCTTGCATGGAAGCTTCGCCCAAAAATTTTCCAAGATCCGTTTGTACTGCTGCAAAATCAGAAAGCTGTTCAATATCTTTCATGCGATCACGATAGTTGTCATATTCTGATTCCAAGTATTCGGTATATTTTGAATCCAATAGTGCATCAATTAAGTCACTTGGGGTTACCTTTTCGATATCACCATACTTTTTGTACACCGCTTCCATAATTTCAAAAATTTGCAAAAAATCATTCCATCCCACTTGTCCACGAGAAGAGAGTTTACTCCCCAGCCGCCCTAAATCCTCTCCATCAAACCAAGCTCCGATAGCGGCGGAGCCTTGCAGTGCGTCTATAATTTTTTGCGCTGATGCGGGGCCAATTCCCACCTGCATGTTCAGTACACGACTCCATGCAATGGCGTCATCTTTGTTATGAAAAATACGCAAGTACGCCAAGATATCTTTGATATGTGATCGTTCAAAAAATCTCACTCCTCCACGATAATCATAGGGAATATCACGCTTGGTGAGTTCAACTTCCAGTACCTGCGAAAGATGTGACGCTCGAAAGAGCACGGCCATGTGATTGATCGGTACTCCTTCGTCTCGAAGCTCGAGTATACGGTCAGCGACAAATTCTGCTTCTTCTATCTTGTCTGCAAAGGCTTGTACTTCAGGCTTGGTGAAATACTCACCAACACTCTGGAGATTTTTTTCAAACTGAGAGGTGTTTTGTGCTATGACGGTATTTGCAACGTCAAGAATGTTAGGCGTTGATCGGTAGTTGGTTTCCAGTTTGAAAATTTTTGCGTCCGGAAACCGATGTTCAAATTGTAAAATGTTATCAATATCTGCAGCGCGAAAAGAATAGATACTTTGTGCATCATCCCCCACCACCAAAATATTTTTGTGGTGACTTGCCAGCACATCAATGATGTTTGCCTGAATTTTATTGGTGTCCTGATACTCATCAACGAGAATATATTCAAACTGTTTGCTGAGCTTTTCTCGCACTGGCTGCGATTGGAGCAAAAGCAAAAGAAGATTGGTCAAAAGATCATCAAAGTCCATGGCATTGGCTGCCATTTTTCTTTTTTTGTATTCTGTTGCAATACGCGCGATATCATCTGCAAAGACACTCCAGTTGGGATGTTTGAGCTCCAGAACATCCTCTATGGTCATTTCGGCATTTCTGGCATAGCTGATAATTCCCTGCAATACTTTTGCCGAAGGAAAACGTTTTGATTTTCTATCAACTCCTTCAAGCTTGAGACACACCTTCATCAAATCTTTGGCGTCTTCTGAATCCAAAATCGAAAAGTTGTTCTGATAGCCAAGCAGTGCCGCATACTGTTTGAGAATACGAAAGGCAATATGATGAAACGTCCCAGACCACGTCACCTGTTTGTCTTTGCCCAAAAGCGCTGCCACCCGATGCTGCATCTCTTTGGCGGCTTTATTGGTAAAGGTCACGAGCAAAATATGGCTCGGGTCAATACCTTTTTCGAGTAAGTACGCAACGCGATGAACAATCGTTCTCGTCTTTCCACTCCCTGCTCCTGCCAAAACCAAACATGGCCCGTCCCCCATTTTGACGACGCTATATTGCTGTGAGTTGAGAAGGTTTTCGTAATCAAGCATAAATTTCTGCTCGTCTATGCATTGTAGCAAAAAAAGACCTTTCAGCAAATCCTACTTTTCTTCTTTTCGTACAATCCAAGCAATGGGACTCCCCTGACTCACGGCACCTATACCATACTGCGACACCAGCAAAAAAGAAAATGGTGCTAGCAAATCTGTAAACGTATTGGTTTGTGGCTCATATATCTGAGCATATAGCTTCCCCGTTTGGACTGTTTGCCCCGGTATTGCGCTCCACAATATATATCCACCCTGCGACACAAAAAGCTCTTGTGCGCTTTCCATCGGCACGGTGAGTACTTGTTCATTTTTTTCTTGCTGTTTGTTCCAAATCGACTCAATCCAACTCACGAGCCTTTTGAAACGATCCTCCATCTCAGATACTTCAATGACACTGTGATGAGATACTTCCCACGTACATGCCTTCGGTACATCTTCACCTGTATCCAAAAAAGGGATGACACATGACTCATCAAATGCCCCATAGGCATTCTGCTTTTCCCACAATATTTGTACATGTGGACCAAGTTTTTGAAAGCAGTGTCTAGCACTTTTATGCGTAAACAAATGATTGATGCTCTTATACCCCGTAGTATGTATATCTATCACATAGTGTGCATCGTACGACAGAATTTTCAGCTCGGCAGCAAATCTTTGCTCAACGGAAATATTCTCTTGGGCAAGCAACTTCTGGTAGTAGTGTTTTTGCTCTTCAAAAGTCTTGAAAACCTGATCAACGGAAAAAATTCTATTCCAATTTTTTCCGGTTAACGGATTCCATCTCCCCACAAGGGCATTATAGGCAACACTTTGTACACCCACTGGATTGGCACATGGCACAACTGTAATTTTCCCGGGAAACGTCTTCACATTCTGTAAATATTGAATAACCCTTCCTAGAAGCGGCACACCAAAAATTTCCGGTCCATGTAAATTTGCTTGCAAATAAATATGTGGACCAGGAATGTCTCCGTTAAAAACGTATGCATGGAGGCGAAGCTGATCACCGGTAGGCAGGTTTTGAATGTTAATCGTTTTTTTTGTGTGTTTCATATATATTTTACGAAGAATCAAGGTGGAGGAAATGGTGGGAATTTCCTCCTATTTTGGTGGGTTGACTGAAAAAAGCCGACACTGCTCAGGCACCGCGCGTAGCGGACAGTGCAGCCTCTGCTGGTGGGTGGCAAGGCGATCACACACACCACAAGACGCACTCCACGGCACAATGTCCCATGTATCGACAGACGACTCTCTCCATCCTGCCTTTTGCGCAAGATGAGAGACTTTGTCGTTGTGTGTGAGTAGAAATGCAGAAATGTCGTTGGCAAGTACGAGAAGCTTACCAAAAATCTCACTCGCCAAGCCCCTGCCACGCGCACGAGGATGCACCCAGACAGAACCAAGTTCAAACCAACGATCATCCGGGGTTTCCCACAGCGCCGCAAAAGCAACAATGACCAAGCCCTCACTGACAAGAACGGCCTGTCCCTCTAGAAACTTCCTCTCCAAAAGGTCGGCGGAAAGCCGGCCACCAAGCAAATCAGACTCGCTATTCAGGTTGTTAGCCAAATCATCCCAGCGGTACATGTCGCCCCCCTTGTTGCATGAAAAAAACGCTCTTCCTTGAGAGCGCCTGATTATATTCTTTGAAAAAACACAAACACACAGTCTCAAGGGATTCTTGAACTGCGACGACGGTTGTTTGTGTGAACTGCGAAGTGCATCATAGAGATAAAAAAACCGCTCTTGGCGGTAAAATTTGCTAATGAAAATACCGCCTACGAAACGCGGATACGACGAATACTTTTGAAAGTTACTCTTTTCATATTGTTTTTACATTAGCAAAGAAGAGAAGTGCTGTCAAGGGTTTGTTTAATTCATCGAACAAAATTTAGCTCATGAAATGAAAAAACGACCCTCCTCGGATCGCGTTTTCATTACTTTACCTGCTTCTCAAGAAACTGATATATAATATCGCGTAGCTTTTCCACAGATGACAGATCGGCCCATTCATCTTGTGCATGCCAATTTGCACCAATAGTTCCAACGAGTGCAGTCGGCATTCCTTTTGAGGCAAAGTATCGGGCATCATGAGCGGCATGACTAAAACCAACTTGAATATCTTTATTGTAAACCTGAGACGCAATCTGTGAAATTTCTTTTACAAATGGATGTTCGATATCTGTATTTACTACTGAACCGCCCACAATGATGTTTAATTCTACTTCGTCACCTAGCTCTGCCTGCAACTTTTCAACGAGCTGTTCAGGATGAAGTGCAATATCTTCGGTAAATCGAATGTCGACAACCGCTCGGGCGTTATCTGGAACCTTATTGTATGCCTGATTATCCGTTCCAATAAAACCAATGTTCGCCGTGGTTTTCCAATCCTCAATTTCAGTTGCATCGGTTATCCTCTTGATATCTGCAAGTGCCTTTATAAGCTTATCTAAAGCATTGTCCCCAAGCCAAGGCCGAGATGAATGTGAAGACTTTCCTTTCGTCTTTACTTCAAGCCATACAACTCCCTTTTCCTTTGCGGTTATTCTAAATTCGTCAAATTGAGGGCCGTCTGCAACAAGAACAAACTTTGATTTTGCCTTCAATCCATCAACAAAGTATCCCGCACCATTCTGCCCACCAATTTCTTCATCAGAATTTAACAAAAGCGCACAATTTAAACTCTTTCCAGCAAGTCCAATATCTCGAAGTGCATACATCATAGCAACAATTCCTCCCTTCATATCTGAAGTACCTCGCGCAAAAATTTTATCGCCATCAACTCTTGGATCAAAATCTTCGTCAGGAGCGGGAACGACATCCATATGACCATTAAGTAGAAGATCCGTATCCTTCCAATCAACCCCCTTGAAGGACACAACTTGTGATACAAAACCATTACTTTCAAAATAGTGGACCTCAAAAATATCTTTTGGAAAAAATGATTCTACAATATCAAAAGCCCTTTTTACTTCTTCATGGTTTTTTGTAATGGTTTTACATTTGAGTAAATCAATAAATGTTGTTTGCATATCTGACATAGTCATCGTGTTAAAAGTACATAGATAGCATAGTATATCTCTGATATTATTGCAATTTTGTCGGAGAGACGAATGAGCCCGCGATGGAATGTCGCGGGCGCTCAGGTAGGGTAGGTTGTTGGTGGGATGTACTAGGCGAGGAGGGACTGGACGGCGTCGGCGATGCGGTTCTGCTGCTCGGGCGTGCCGGCCACGAGCATCCCGAGCTTGCAGTCGCCGATGGTGCCCCAGTTGAACACCACCACGCCAGTGCCGGTCTTCGAGTCGAACACGTGGCCGTTCAGATCCAGGCGACTGAAGTCGATGTGGTTGACCTGGAAGTTCCTGGCCATCCACTGCGGAATCTGCAGACGCTCGGCCACGATCGTCGGGAACGTCGCACCGTTGTAACGCGGGTTACACTCGATCATCAGGAAGTCACCATCAGCGGTCACCACCACGTCGAAGGCGAAGTACCCCCGCATCCCGCGACGCGCCAGCTCGCTGGCCACCGGATCGGTGATCCCCCAGGGCTGGTACTGCGTCGGGTAGCGGTTGCCATCGTGGGCGTTGCCCTTGAGGATCTGCACACTCACCGCGCCGCGCTTGACGCGACCCTGGCCATCCACGTGGTACTGGACGTTCAGGAAGGCCTTGGCGCCCGCGACCTCACGCTGGATCTGGAACGGAACATCGTCCGCCAGCTGATCGAGGTTGGTCTCCAGCTCATGACGATCGTTGCACCGGATCACGCCCAGACCCGACACCGAGACCGCGACCTTGAGGTACACGGGGTACGGGAACGACCAGGTGCTCCCGAGACCGGCCTTGTTGTCGTAAAGCCAGGTCTGCGGGGTGGGCACGCGCAAGGTTCGACACAACGACACGAGCTGGTTCTTGTCGTTCATCTTGGCCGTGATGTCGTACCGCCTCTGGTTCGGGCGCACCGCGTGCGCCTGGTGGCCGAAGAAGAACACGTCGAGCTCGTGGTTCAAGAACTCCCCCTGGGTCGCGACGCCGAAGCTCGCGTCCCAGACCACCTCGCCGGTGACCGACAGACCTACCTCGACGTAGTGCGCCTGGATCCAATCCCAGTGTTCGGCGAGCCTCGAATCCAGTTGGATCGTGTCCCACTGCTGCGTCGCGCACAGCGTACGCCCGCTGTAGTTGGGCAGCCCGGCGATGCGGTGGTGCTCACCGTAGCCCAGGCAGTCGAGCATGTCGTGGTTGAAAATTCGCTTGTTCACTTCTCAAATCTCCCCAAATTGGTGTCTAGACCTTTCGGCCCCCTCTAGCGAAACGGAACCCCGCGTCGCCATAAAGAAGCCCAAAAGAAAAACCTCCGCCTAGTGGGCGGAGGTCCGTTTTGTTCTCAGTATTCTTATCGAGACAAACGCAAACCAACACCCACAGATCGGAGGATGAGCACGAGAATATCAATAATCAAACTGTGCTGTTGATTTCGCTTCATATTAATTAGAGGTTAACACCCCCAAAAAAAATTGTCAATAGTCACTGTGTATAAATAGTTTTTTACATCACAATGATCATTGAGCCCGCGATGGAATGTCGCGGGCGCTCAGGTAGGGTAGGTTGTTGGTGGGATGTACTAGGCGAGGAGGGACTGGACGGCGTCGGCGATGCGGTTCTGCTGCTCGGGCGTGCCGGCCACGAGCATCCCGAGCTTGCAGTCGCCGATGGTGCCCCAGTTGAACACCACCACGCCAGTGCCGGTCTTCGAGTCGAACACGTGGTCGTTCAGATCCAGGCGACTGAAGTCGATGTGGTTGACCTGGAAGTTCCTGGCCATCCACTGCGGAATCTGCAGACGCTCGGCCACGATCGTCGGGAACGTCGCACCGTTGTAACGCGGGTTACACTCGATCATCAGGAAGTCACCATCAGCGGTCACCACCACGTCGAAGGCGAAGTACCCCCGCATCCCGCGACGCGCCAGCTCGCTGGCCACCGGATCGGTGATCCCCCAGGGCTGGTACTGCGTCGGGTAGCGGTTGCCATCGTGGGCGTTGCCCTTGAGGATCTGCACACTCACCGCGCCGCGCTTGACGCGACCCTGGCCATCCACGTGGTACTGGACGTTCAGGAAGGCCTTGGCGCCCGCGACCTCACGCTGGATCTGGAACGGAACATCGTCCGCCAGCTGATCGAGGTTGGTCTCCAGCTCATGACGATCGTTGCACCGGATCACGCCCAGACCCGACACCGAGACCGCGACCTTGAGGTACACGGGGTACGTGAAGGCCACGTCACGCAGCGCCGACTTGTTGTCGAACAACTGCGTCTCGGGCGTGGGCACGCCCAGCTCGCGGCACAGGGCGATCAGCTTGTTCTTGTTGTTCATGGCCTCGGTGATGTCGAACCACTGCTGGTTCGGGCGCACCGCGTGCGCCTGGTGGCCGAAAAAGAACACATCGAGCTCGTGGCCCGCGAACTCGGACGCAGCCGCGACGCCGAAGCTCGCGTCCCAGACCACCTCGCCGGTGACCGACAGACCGACCTCGGCGTAGTGCGCCTGGATCCAGTCCCAGTGCGGCGACAGCGCACCGTCCAGCTGGATCGTGTCCCACTGCTGCGTCGCGCACAATGGACGGCCCGTGTAGTGCTTGAGCACCGCCCACATAGCCGCCTGATCGGCACGAACTCCGGCGTTGGCAACGCCCAACGGGTTCATACCGAAGGAATCCAAGACGTCACCGTTAAAAAGCTTTCGCTTCATCTTCACTTCCCCGCATCCGCTTGTGATAAATAGCTGAGAGTTCATCGGAAAGGCGTAAACCTTCCCGATCAAAACCTCAATCAACGAAAAAAGCCACCCGAGGTGGCTTGTGTTTTGCTGTATACTCAAACACACTTACCACCCACGGGAAGCTCCAAAAAAGAAGAAAAAATTACTACTATAAATGTGTTTCATATATGGGACATTATCATATCTATCACAAGATGTCAATATGTTCTTTACACACTTTTCCACAACAAAAACAATTCTCTCCTGTAACCTACTATCACTTTGCAAACGAGAACTTATCATCTTTCCAACAAACCGTTCTCAACTGTTCTTTGTTATCCACACCTCCACTTGACCTCTTTTTCAAAATGTACTACAGTACTAGTACACTAGTATATATGTACTCTTCCAAAGAACTTGTTTCACTGCTATGCAAAATAACAGAGCCAAAAGAAATGGAGCTGTTTTTGACAGACCTACTCACGAGCAGTGAGCAAAAAGAACTCTCACAAAGACTTCAAATTGTAAAGCTCCTCCATAAAAATGTACCTCAGCGAACAATCGCAGAAAAGCTTGGCATTGGAGTGGCAACCATAACACGAGGCTCCAAAGAAATGCAGAAAAAAAATAGTGGGTTTCAAAAAATACTCGACAAGTACTATGATCGCTAACACTTCACAATTCAATCTTCATTGGTGGCCTTACACACTTTTTTGGTAAAGCCGGTTTTTTGTTTGCTCTTGTGACTCTGGCTTTTCCAGAGTCTTTTTGTTTTTTCAAAGGGCTGGCAAAAAAAATTTGCCGGCAAGAGAAAACGCAAGGAGACACCATGGAACTTCAACGTTTTGTGCTCGAGATGCTCCCCCAACTGCTCGAGTGCGGCAACGCCGCAGCCATTGCTGTCTGGGCGCGCGAGCATCTACAGCAGTTGCCTGCTTCAAGGGATGAGCTTACGGTCCTCGATCTATCCATGATCGAAACGAGTCTGGCTCACAGTGGCGTGCCCATACCAGCATCGCTCACCAGTCTACTGATGAACCTCACAAACGGTGGCCCTTTCCTCACCTACCACCAACTGGTGATGGTAAACCCTGCGCAGGCCACTCGATGCTTCACTCGTGGACCTTCCGGTGAGGCCGAACGTGCTTTTTACCTTGCCCACAAGGAAATTGAGCATGGCCTCGCCATGGCATGCGCCAAAATCATGAAGGCCTTGGGACACACTGACCCCCAACAGGCCTGCAATGCTCTGCATGGCATTGAGCATGACACAAGCGTTCTGATCGAAAACACTCGACACCTCGCTGGGATGAATCCAGAACACTTCGCTGCCTTTCGGGGATATCTCGCCAGCCATCCAGTCCATGGATTCCCTGGTCCAAGCGGTCTGTTTTCTCCAGGAGTCTACCTCCTCGAGCTGCTCCTGCGTGGCCCACAGAGCACGTGGCCCCAGTTCTTTGCAAATAGAGGCACATGCTTTGACAACGAATCGCTGCGAAGTATCACGGGCGCCATGGAGGATGGGCACACGCTCACGGCACACATGATATCACTCGACTGGCCACCACGCATGCATGAGGTCGTCCGGTTCCTTGAGACACTGCTCGACAGCTTCCGTGGTCACCACTACAAAGCCGTACGCAAACAGATTCCACAAGCGCTCACCCCAGGTGGAACAGGAACCGCTGGAGAATCTGCAGGACAATTCCTGCGTGATCGAATGCGTGAAAGCAAAGCCTCCCACCGAAATCAACCCACCAAACGGGAGTAGGGCTTACCTACTCCCATTCAAACTCCTTACTATGCAGACACAATTTCAAAATCACACCATATCACAAATTATCAAAGGCGGATGGCAACTTGCTGGGGGTCATGGCAACATAAATGCACAGCAGGCTATCAGTGATATGTTTTCATTTGTAGATGCAGGCATAAACACCTTTGACTGCGCCGATATTTACACCGGTGTTGAAGAAATGATTGGCCATTTTCGAATGCAGTACCAAAAAAAACATGGACTAAGCGAACTTGAAAAAATCCATATTCACACAAAATTTGTGCCTGACTACGAAAGTCTCCATGAGATTTCACTGTCATCTGTCGAAAATATTATCGATAGATCATTACGACGCCTCCAAACGGAAAGACTTGATCTGGTACAATTTCATTTTTGGGATTTTTCGATAAACACCTATACACAAGCAGCACTCCATCTCAAAACACTTCAGCAAAAAGGAAAAATAAAACACATTGGTCTGACCAATTTTGACGTTGTTCACATGAAAGAGCTTCTCGATCTTGGAGTTGAAATCGCTTCAAACCAAATTCAATATTCGCTCATTGATAACCGATCAGAAAAAGGAATGCTTGAATTTTGCAAGCAAAACGATATTGCAATTTTTTGTTATGGTACTGTTTCCGGTGGACTGCTAAGTAACAGATATCTTCACGCACCTGAGCCACACGCCCCATTTGAAAACAGATCACTCACAAAATACAAACTCATCCAAGAAGAACGTGGAAATTGGACAGTCTTCCAAACCCTTTTGCAAGTATTACATGAAATTGGTCAAAAGCACCACGCGAGTATTACCAATATTGCAACACGATACATTCTTGATCATTCCAGCGCAAAAGCGGTTATTATAGGAGCTCGAGATGCAACTCATCTGCAAGATAATATCAAACTTTTTGACTTTTCACTTGATACAAGTGATAGGGAAAAAATTCAAAAGGTACTTGAAAGTTTCACTCCATTGCCTGGCGATATATATGAACTTGAAAGAGATAAACACGGCAAACACGGAAGCATTATGAAATACAATCTTAACAAAAAAATATGAAAAAAAGCGAAACCTTTACCCTCTACGACCTGCATGTCGAGGTCGTTGGAGACCCAAAAACATTTGTATGCAAACACATACTGGGAAGCGCATTTGTGATACAGGGAGAAAATCTCGTTTTTGATAAGCAAAAAACTTTCAGTATGTATGCTTTGGCTGCAATGCTTCCACTCCTGCCTGCTAAGCAAAGGCCTACACATGAAAATGACTGGATGACCAGTGATGAAAACATCGCATGTCCAGATCCACATTGCGGCGCAAGGTTTAAAATATCACGCACCGGAGTGCGTGAATTTCATCGGTCAGATTGTACGGTTGTGCCGATTGAGAAAACAGCGTAGCAACATCACAACACTACCCAACCACCAAAACTACTTTCCTCCCATTTTGAACATCTCCACCATTCCAATCAGCAATGGCATTCATCAAATCGTCATACTCGTACATAAAGTTTTCACCAAACTGTGTCCCGGGATCGTTGGTGATGAACTTCGTCGAATTATACCCTCGAATCACGAGCGCGTGGTACGCTGGACCATCACCCCGAAAATTTGGATTCGGCAATTTTTTTCCATTGGCAACGACAAATACAGGATGTCCTGACGCGAGATATCCTTTAATCTGTTCCACTGTTGGATTCTCAATAAACTCGGTATTGTGGCCAAGAAATTTCGAAGCAAACAACTGTTGCACCTTTTCAATTTCAATACTTCCACCCCACCCCTGTTGCTCCTCCCAATCAATCATTTTTTGTAGTTCATCTTTGGCAAACAAGGGGCTGAGTTTGTACTTACGGTAATATGCATCCATCATAAGTGCAGCCGCTTCTTCACAAGCATCCTGCCATGGCTGTTCCCAATTTTTTTCTGGAGCTTGAGATGTGAATGGCACGTCAAGATTAAGAGAAATTTCCTCACGTACTTCTGGCTCTTCTTGCTCCTGCAAGTCATTTTCTGCTTCAACCTCTTGCTGCGTAGTACTCGTTGTTACTATCACGCCAACCTCATCTGTGGAAGTAGCATTAAGGAGTTCTTCCGGCATGCCCAGTGCCTCAGGGATACGAATTCCATCGAAATCATCCCGAGTTTTGAGGACGATTCCAGGATCTACATCATGCATCTCACGAGGAAAAATATGTCCACGCCAAACATAGGCAGTTCCAAACATCGAAACAACCATCACAAAAATACAAAAAAAATTCAATGGCTTTGGATTCATAGTGCATAAATATAGTATCATGTATTGAAAAAAATCGGAAAATACGCTACAGTGCTAGCACCTCGTGACAAAAATTTACATGAAACTTTTTGAAACCATCGCACAATCAAGCGAGTGCCAAGCGAGAGCTGGCATTATCCACACCGATCACGGAGACATTGAAACTCCTATTTTTATGCCTGTAGGAACCAAGGCAACGGTGAAAAGCCTTGATCCTGATGACCTTCACGACCTTGATGCGCAGATTATCCTTGCCAATACCTACCACCTGCATCTTCAACCTGGCGCTGACCTCATTGATTCCTTTGGCGGGATACATAACTTTATGCAATGGGAGAGACCCGTCCTAACTGACAGTGGTGGATTTCAAGTTTTTTCTCTTGGTGCCCAAAAAGACGCCAATGCCAATGGAGAAAAACTCGTCAAAATCGACGAAGATGGCGTAGACTTTCGAAGCTTTATCGATGGGTCAAAACATCGATTCACTCCAGAATCTGCCATCGATATCCAACACAAAATTGGTGCCGACATCATCATGGCATTTGACGAATGTACTCCCGATGCCGCCCCAATCGATTATGCACGTGAAGCAATGGAAAGAACACATCGGTGGGCAAAGCGTTGTATTGATGAACATGAAAAGCAGATAAAAAAAAGAGAAGATTCATATCGCAAATTCCTTTTTGGAATTATCCAAGGTGGAAATCATAAACAACTTCGCGAAGAGTCTACCAAAGCCATTTGTAAAATGAACTTTGATGGTATTGCGATTGGGGGAGAATCCATTGGCTACAACATGGAAGGCACCAAAGAAATTCTTGATTGGATTGCCCCATACCTTCCCGCAGACAAACCCCACTACACCATGGGCGTAGGTTTTTCGCCTTTTGATTTATTTGATGTGGTAGAAAGAGGAATAGATATGTTTGATTGCGTAGCACCAACACGCATGGCACGAAATGGGGCACTCTATGTAACCCCTCAAACTTTTGCAAAGCAAGCTACAGGAAATGAACAAAATCCAAGACGTGTCTGGATTGATATCACCAATGCCAAGTATGCTGATGATCATCTTCCGATTGATCCCCTCCTTGAAAATAGTCCACTGCAACATTTTTCTCGTGCCTACATTCATCACTTATTTAAAGCGAATGAGCTGCTCGCCTACAGGATTGCAACGCAACATAACCTTTTTTATCTCTTAAACCTGATGAAACAGATGAGAGAAGCGATAAAAGAAGATAGATTTCTGAAGTTTAAAAAAAAATGGGGATACAAACAATAATACATCAAAACATTCCAAACTTACAAAAGACACGCCTCGAGCGTGTCTTTGCTTTACAAAATGAAAAAATCGGGGTAAAGTGTTTGCACACTCACACGCTGCTTGGCAGCACTGGAGGCATCTTGAGCCGAGAAATCATCTTTCTCCTCATCGGCGGACCGTTCATGGGATGGACACTCCGTCCTTTCGAGATCATCGAAGACAGCGATGACGACGAAGATCCGGACCCGTCCGCGCCGATCCCGGAGATCACTCACCATAACCTCTTCCCCCAGCCGCTGACTCCCCCCGCTGCCCAGCGCAGGCCCGACCGGCGCCTGGCGAACAGTGGAGCGCACCGCCGGGCGATCTACAGGCCCAACACCTTCCGCACCCCGACCCGCGCCGCCAGCCGCAGGCACGGCTGAACCGGGCGCCCCACCGCGCCCACTCCCCTTCCATACATCAAAAAACGGCACTTGGCCGATTTTTTTATTCTTCAATGTTCAAAACTACACAATAAACATCGCATCTCCAAAACTATAAAACCGATACTTTTTTTCAACAGCTTCATTGTAACACTGTAGCATAAATGCTTGACTGTGCGCAAAAGCGCTCACAAGCATCAACAGAGTAGACTTTGGTAAATGAAAATTGGTAATCATCGCATCGACCACCTGAAATTCAAAACCTGGAGTGATAAAAATATTAACATCTCCTTTGTAGGGAAAAACTGTTACATTGTCAAATGGCAAAATGGTTTTTGTGCTTTCACTCTCCTTGGCATTTGCACGCATGACCGCAATCCCCTCTAACGTTCGAACCGTCGTCGTACCAACAGCTATTACCCGTCTTCCTTCTTGCTTGGCTTTGTTAATGATTTTAGCATTCTTTTGTGAGAGCCCGACCATTTCTGCATGCATGACATGATCTTTTATTTTGTCAGACTTCACCGGCAAAAAAGTTCCAAGCCCTACATGTAAGGTCACCTCGGCAAATATCACGCCTTTGCGTTTGAGTTTTTGAATAATCTCTCGAGTAAAGTGAAAACCCGCAGTCGGCGCCGCTACAGATCCTTCGTGTTTGGCATACTGTGTTTGGTACATCTCCAGTTGTTGCGGTTCATCTTTGACATAGGGAGGAATAGGGATACGTCCATACTCATTTGCCTTTGCTCTCACTTTTTCACTACCATATGGAAACTGTACGAGCACGGTTCCATCTTTTTCTTTGACCATAACATCACAAAAAAACTCATCCACCTTGCAGGTGCACTTCGCATTATGAGGATCCTCACAGCTACAAGAAAGCAAAATCCTCATACCATTTTTCACGTGCCTTCCCGGCTTTACGAGCACCTTCCATACACCTTTGTTTGCCATTGGACGCACCAAAAAAAGTTCTATGGTCCTCTTGTGCTCCCAAAGATTTTCCCCGGCAGGCGCAATCAATTTCCCAAAAAGTCTTGCTTTAAACACCTTTGAATTATTCCATACCAGTACATCACCCTTTTCAAAATAATCTACAATGTCAAAAAAGCGTTTATGCTCTACACTTTCCTTCTCCCTATGCACCACCATAAGCTGGGAATGATCCCTTGGTTCAATTGACTTTTGGGCGATGCGCTCTTGAGGTAAGTAATAGTCAAAATCTGAAGTATACATATATGCTTACTTTACAATACTTTTTTCGCAGCTGAAATATTCCAAAAATACTCATGATAAAAAAGTACTCGAAATGCCAAAAACTCCTATGGCAGAAATACTGCCAGCGACGAGCGATACGACCATGTTTACCATACCAGAATACTACTTATGCTTCTTCACGGCACGTGCAACCGCCTGTGCCACTCCCTTGTCAAAAACAGAAGGAATAATTTTCTTTTCGGTAGGCTTTTTGACATAACGAGCAAGCGCCTTTGCCGCATCAATTTTCATCGGATCCGTAACCTCTTGCATACGCGCATCCAAAAGCCCTCGAAATATCCCCGGAAAAACCAAAACATTATTGATCTGGTTTGGAAAATCACTTCTCCCGGTTGCAACCACTCTGGCCCCTGTTGCAAGCGCCTCATCTGGCATAATTTCTGGCACAGGATTGGCCATCGCAAAAATAATGGCATCACTGTTCATGCTACGAACCATGTTTTTGGAAAGCACCTTTGCTCGGCTCACCCCAATAAACACATCGGCTCCTTCAACTGCCTCTTGGAGCCCACCTCTTCGTTTTTGTCTATTAGTACACTTAGCCATTTCTCCTTTTTCTGCATTTAAGTCGACTCTCCCTTCTACGATGATTCCTTTGGAATCCACAAGCAGCATATATTGTACTCCTGCGCTCATCAAAAGTTTAGCAATAGCAATACCTGCAGCGCCAGCTCCATTGATTACTACCTGTATCTGCTCTATTTTTTTCTTGGTTACCTTGAGTGCATTGTACAGTCCTCCCAAAACCACAATTGCCGTCCCATGCTGATCATCATGAAACACAGGGATATCCAGTCGTTTATTGAGTTCCCGCTCAATATAAAAGCATGCCGGCGCAGCAATATCCTCAAGATTGATTCCGCCAAACATTGGCGCGATTCTGACAATGGTTTCAATAATTTCATCTGGATCTTGGGTATCAAGCGCAATAGGGAATGCATCGACACCACCAAATTCTTTGAAAAGAACGGCCTTTCCTTCCATCACCGGAAGACTCGCCTCTGGACCAATGTTTCCAAGCCCAAGCACAGCACTCCCGTCAGTGACCACGGCAACCATGTTTGATTTTCGGGTATAGAGATACACATCAGATTTCTTCTTGGCAATGGCAAGGCATGGCTTGGCAACGCCTGGAGTATACGCTAGGCTCAGATCCTGTTTGTTTTTTAGCTTTGCCCGAGAAATCATTTCGATTTTTCCGGAAAGTTTTTTGTGGTATGCCAAAGGATTCATATGTTTAACGCAAATATTTGTTAACATTACTATTATGTCCTTGCAAAGTGCTCGCGTACTTTACCTCACCGGTGTCCAGTGTCGTAAGAAAATACCAGTAATTATTTTTCTCTGGGTAAATTGCCGCTTTGATAGAATCTAAAGTAGGAATAGCGATAGGTCCTGGTGGAAGCCCTGGATACTTATACGTATTCCACGGCGAATCAATATCACGCTGGGCAGCAGAGGTAAACACCGAACTTCCATCACTCCCATCAACATAGTGCACCGTAGAATCAGCCTGAAGCGCCCAGCCAGAGTCATATCGTCTCCAAAACAAATCAGAAACCAGTGCCCGATCTTCTGATGATTTTACTTCTCTTTCTAAAAGACTTGCCATGGTCAAAATTTCATGAAAGCTTCTGCCCGAAAGTGCTATATCCTCCCACATGGTATCCGTAATCTGCTCATCACGGTGCTTAACAAATCGGCTCAAAACTTCTTCTGGTGATGCATCCGTAAAAAATCGAATGGTCTCAGGAGCGAGATACCCTTCCAAACTCACCGCCTTAGGCTTTTCTTTGAAAACTTTTGAACCTTCAACTTCCAAACTTCCCATGGAACCTCTTACGGCTGACTTTCCGAGAAGTTCATACACTTCTTCAGCACTGGCAATTTCATTTTTTTCAAAATACTGCGCAACATCACGAATCGTCCACCCAGGTAAAATAGTAATATGTATTTCATCTCGATTTTGGCGAGTATTGGCAATGGCATCGACGACTTTTCTGAGGGTGATCGGAGGCTCGACACCATATCCGCCAGGTTGCAGTTTGGTGTCCACACCACGATACGCCATATACTTTTTGAATAGTCCAGAAAAGCGAATGATCCCACGCTCTTCAAGCTGATCAGCGAGCGATGTCAGTGACTGACCCTGTTCAATTTGAAACACTACACGCTCACCAATGGGGCTTGCCTTGGTGTTAATCTCTCGATAAAGGACAATACCCGAAAATATCAAACACACAACAACAATTTCAATAATCAGCTTTGTTACAAATTTCATAAATAATCTTTTTTATCTTGCTCCATCGCAATAAGCAACTCCTTTATACGCGGAACATCATCTTTATGACAAACCAAAAGCGCATCCTGCGTATTAATCACCATCATCCCCTCAAGACCAATGGTTGTCACAAGCTTTCCTTCTTGTTCATTGAAAATAAAACAATCCTTGCTATCAAGGTTCACCGACTCGCCCTTAATGAGATTCTTTTCTTGAGCAGACACCAATGCCTCTTTGAGCGCATAAAGCGTCCCAGGATCGCTCCAACCCAAATCTACCTTAAGCACCACAGCCTGATCTTTCCTAATCTTTTCTACAATAGCATTATCAAACGAAACCGCCTCGAGTGTGTGATAGGTTTCTTTCATTTTTTGCTCATCGTCTGACATGGCCATGAGGTTGGCACACATATCTGGCATGTGGACATCGTATAGTCCCAGTACAAAATCCAAATCAGTGACAAAATATCCTGGATTCCAATACCAATCCCCACTTTCAAACATGTTTTGACAGTCAATGAGCTCTGGACGGTACTTCCACCCTTCAAACTGACAAACATCCGGATCGACGCAACTTCCTACATTGATCCATCCAAGATTTTGGTTGGCGAATCGTGGCTTTTCGGCAAGGAAAACAAATTGATCCGACTTTTGAGTAATAAGCTCTTGCGCTTTTTGCAGCGCCTGTACAAAAGCATCCGGATGATCCATAAAATGGTCTGCCCACAAAAGTGCAATCGGTCCAGAGTATCCTGTATTTTTGAGTCGACACAATGAAAGTCCTACAGCAGCGGCAAGATCACGCTTGGCAGGCTCCGTAAAGATGTTGTCAACGAACAAATCTGGAACTTGATCACGGACAATCGGCACGTAGGTTTCATTGGTGGAAACATAAATATTCTCCATACCAAAAGACTTCACACGATCAATCGCCATTTGCAGTGTCGACGTATCGTCTTTGAGTTTTTCAAACTGTTTTGGTGAATTTTTTCGGCTTAGTGGCCATAGACGTGTTCCAGCTCCTCCAGCGAAAATCAATAATTTCATAGAAACTCTCAAACATTGAAACATTTAAACATAGAGAAATATCGCAAGTACGGCAACCGCAAGTAACAACCCTCCAAGAATATCCTTGGGATAATGTACCCCTGCCCACACTCTTCCAATGGAAATCAAGATGGCCATAAGAATCATGAGTATGGATAGTAATGATAGCACAACTCCTAGGTGTGCTACAAAAAAGAATAGATGCAGTGCAAAAATAAAGGAAAAAAGGGCATGCTCAGATGGGAAGGTTCTCCAACTTCCAAGAGTTGGTATCATTTGTCTGACACCTTCAAGCTCCTTTATTGGCCGTGGCTGTCTCCAAAAAACGGCAATCAGGTAACTTGCAAGCAGCGCAATAATGAAAACCTTTGACATCAATCCAAGCCAGTACCCCCAAAAGAGGCCTCCCAAGACAAGATATGAGGCTCCAAGTGAAAGCAATGCCAAAAGCACTATTCCAAAACGAGCCCAAAAAATGTAAAAAGCATCGAGCATCGGTTTTTGACCAAGCTGTGAATTGATTTTGAGAAACAAGTTTTTTGACCAAGACATATTGTTATCTAAAATTTCTATTTCCGATCTAAATACTCCAAGGCCTTATGCACTCCAAGCGCGCACCCAATATCATGAATCTGAGAGTCTTTGAGGAGTTGTTTGCACTCATCCACACTAACGAATGCCACGTCAATATCTTCAAGTGGCTCGAGGTGTTGATCTGCTACCTTTTTTATTCCCTTTGCGAGAAAATAGTGCACATCACCAGTCTGCCACTTATCTCTTGCCACCTTTCCAAGGGAAATAAGCTCGTGCGCCTCGTATCCAGACTCCTCGAGTAGCTCTTCTCTGGCAGCACCTTCTGGTGTTTGCCCATTTTGTACTCCTCCGGCAACACAGCTGTATAGTTTTTCCATCTTCGAAAGAAAAAACTGCCTTACCAAAAGAATATGATCTTGCTCATCAATACCAACCACAATAACCGCATCGGGATGAAGACTCACCCACACATCCTTGTTTTGCCCACTTGGAATTTGTACACTCCACTTCTCTATCTTTCTGTGGCGGTTTTCAAACTCCATTGTTTTTTCAAGAATTTTCCAATCCATATTATCGAAACGTATTTACCAGCTCAAACAGTTTGTACCAAAAATTTTTCAGTGGAACCTCAAAGGCATCCCCATAACTTTCGCGCTTTCCCCCAAAACCTGCCTTAAACCGCGTCACACCCGTAAGCTTATCATTGATATCCCAGTGCAAACCATGCATTTGCGTTGCAATTCCATCACCTTCTGGAGCAGCAATCCCACCAAAATCATACTCCTTGCATCCAGCAGCTTTTGCCATTTTGATCGCCTCCCACTGCAGTAAATATGGTGCCATAACATTTCTCTTTTCATTCGAAGAAGCACCATGTACATAGGTCATACGCCCATTATACTGTATAAAAATACCTGCGCACAAAGGCTCACCATCCAAAAATCCCCCCAGCAATCGCACACCCGGAACCTTTACCATGTTTTCGTAGTATGATCTATCATCGGTTCTGATACCATCACGCTGGGCCGTTTGCTTACTGAGTTTCCAAAATGTTTCTACATCAGTTTCTCGTATTTCTACGCCCTTTTTCATTGCCAAACGTATATTATAGCGAGTCTTACTATGCATAGACTCCAACAGCGCATCCTCTAAAGCAGAAACATCAAACACCAAGGTGTGCTGCCACTGACGTGATCTCGTAGGCTGCGCGCCCAAATTGCTTCCGTCTACGAACCTCAGTGGCTCAATTCTCACAAAAAAATATTTCTTGCTGCCTTTAAGATAATCTACAGCAGCAACGAGGAGCTTTTGGTCCAGATGAGCGCGTGGTATAGTCAAAAACTTTAGCCCCAGCGGCAACACCACCTCAAAGCCCTGGAACTGCCCCACCACCTGACCATTTTCAAGCATTTGAACACGAATCGTACCCGATTTACTCTCTCCCCAATCAAAAGACTGCAAAAAATGCTTATTTAAGCCATTTTCCCACTCACCTCTTTTTTCACAAACCTTATATTCCATGCCCTTATTGTAGCTTAGCTGAGCGATTTTCGCAATGTCCCCATGGGGGGCTTGATTTTTTCTGTAAACTCATGTATAATCTTCACGTTAATAGATGATAATTCATTCATATGAGTGTTCCAGTAAAAAAGAAAACTCGTACCAAAACAGGAATGCGCCGAAGTCATCATGCTCTCAAGGGAATCAATGTGAGCTATGATGAACAAGGGAATCCACAACTTCCTCACCGAGCAAACCCAACAACGGGTATGTACAAGGGGAAAAAAGTTGTTGATACCGAAAAGCGTGTAGAAAGACGAGTCAAAAAATTGAAGAAATTCCAATAATATGGCAAGCAGACACCAAGCACGAGGAACTGCTCTTCAAGCCCTCTACCAATGGGACTTCAAGGACAAGCCTTCTGGTGTCTTGCCTGCTATTGTGGAACAGGTATTGTTAGAATTTACGCCAAAAGCAGAAAAGACTGACAAACCATTTGTCGAAAATATTGTTCATGGGGTGGTTGAGCATCTCGATGAGATCGACGGACTCATTGAACAATATGCCAAGAACTACCCTATCGAGAGCATTACCCTGGTAGACCGAAATATTTTGCGTATTGGTGTCTATGAAATGCTCTACAGCGACGAAATTCCTGCAAAGGTAGCCATCAATGAAGCCATTGAAGTTGCCAAAGCGTACAGTGGACGTGAGGCTGCGAAATTCGTCAATGGAGTCCTTGGGGCCCTTTACAAAGACAAACAACTTGACTCGTAAAAAAACATTAAGACCTTAAAACACGCTTCTCACAGATGTTTTAATGTTTTCATGTTTATATGTTAACATGATTACCTATGCCAATTGCAGCATATCAAGAAAAAAACTTTCCTTCACTCGAAGAAAGAATCGGGATCAACTTCAAAAACAAAGATCTCATTGTACAAGCCTTAGTACACCGTTCATACCTCAACGAAAACAGAGACTTTGAGCTCGCTCAAAATGAGCGACTTGAGTTCCTTGGGGACGCCGTACTAGAGCTGGTCGTTACCGAATTTTTATTCGAACACTACCTCAACCCAGAAGGTGAACTTACCAACTGGAGAGCAGCTCTGGTCAATGGAAAGATGTGCGCGCAGGTCGCCAGAGAAATCGGAATCGAAGAGTATTTGTTTCTCTCTCATGGTGAATCAAAAGACAACAATGTCAAAGCGCGTGATTACATCTTGGCAAATGCCGTAGAAGCGATTGTTGGGGCCATTTACCTAGACCAAGGATATGAAATGTCAGCGCAGTTTATCACACGCTGGATCATTACCAAACTTCCAGAGGTTTTGGAAAAAGGTCTTTGGATAGATCCAAAGACACGATTCCAAGAATCAGCCCAAGAAATCGTTGGCATCACGCCGACATACAAGGTACTCTCAGAAGAAGGCCCAGACCATTCCAAACAGTTCAAAGTTGGTGTATACTTGGCAGACCAAAGAATCGCCGAAGGAATCGGTGGTAGCAAGCAAGAAGCACAGATCTCTGCGGCAGAAGAAGCACTCGCGAAAAAAGGATGGAAAGGAGCCAAGACAGAAATTCTCAAAAGAAACCCGGGAGATCCTATTGGATAGCCCATACTCTCTCAATGCATCGCATGTATACTTGATGCGCTCATAGCTCAGTTGGTAGAGCAGTTGGCTCTTAACCAAACGGTCGGGGGTTCGAATCCCTCTGGGCGCACCAAGCATGCATGAAGGTGCATTGAATTTTTTTCTAAGCATTCGTAGCTCAGTTGGATAGAGCGCCTGGCTTCGGACCAGGAGGTCGTGGGTTCGAATCCTGCCGGATGCACCAAATGAGTGGGTTCTGCCCGATTCAATAGAGCCCCTTTGGGCGAAGAGTCCCATACCATGCACCAAAAAACAGCCATTATGGCTGTTTTTTTATACGATGTTGCTCTACTCTTCAAGTGATTTCCATGCTAAATCAAAAAGCGTTGCCGCAGACCGAGCAATAGACTCGGAATACACAACAACAACATATACAGGATCAAAAGAACTAATTCCCAAAATATCTTCTCCTATAGCAAAATCCATCTCCATACAGGTGCCTTTTGGTAAAAAACGAACTTCCTGACCAGTGCACGCAACTTGCTTGCCCCATCGTTTATCCTCAGGAGTATTCTCGAGTAAATGCAGAGCTTGCGTCTTGGTTTGCTTTCGCTTGTACCTTTGTACCCATGCGTCAACCTCGTTTGGAATAATCTGATAAAGACGCTTCGTAGATGTGACATAGCGAATGTTTGACTTGGTTTCATACATTCGATACACCTTGATCATCGCGTCTATTCCTTCAAAAAACTCAACTCGTGGGGTATCCCCTGACTTCTTTTGAAGACTACGCATAAAAGGAATCATGAATTTAAAATCCTTCACTGCGGTCTGTACATTTTGAAAAACGTACTCTGGAGAAACTGCCTCATACTCCAAAATTTTTTTGTCAGTAAATGCTTTCACATATCCTTGATTTTGAAGTCGGCCCAATACGTGGTAGGTAATTGACCGCTTTATCCCGGCTTTGTCAGCGATTTCACTTACTGACACTCTGCCCAGCATCAAAAGAGATACAAAAACATGTGCTTCCTTTTCATCAAAGCCAATATTTTTAAATGTTTTTATGAGCGCTTCATCTAACATATCGTTGCATTTGTTAATAACATTAACAAATAAATGTTGAAAAGTCAATGTTTAAGTATAATTTTAGCAAAACATATGTTAATTTCATTGCAAAAAATTGCAAAAAAGATAAAGTAGAGCTACCACCACACAAGGAACACTGCCATGCCCAAGCCCGGAATCGAGCATACAACCATCACCTGTACCGAATGCCATGGCACAGGAAAAGTCACTGGACTCACACTTGTTACACTGTCTGCTCATGACTTTGAGTTTGCGAGCCGTTGCCAATGGGAAATCCAAGCACAACGTCCAGAAATTCGAGAACTTGGAAGACTCATCATGTCCGGCATACCACTCTCATGGATCTTTCTGTTTCCAACCCTGCTCTACGGGTTCTATGTCTCCCGTGATGGGTGGGCTCACCTGTCATGGTGGATGCATCTTCTGGGAATCATTGGAAGTATTCTCACGGCGTACTTTGGACTTTCCAGCATTCTCTTTTTGAATGAGTATCTCAAACTCATTCGTGAATCTGAACTCTTCCACAAAGGCCTACGCAACCTGCTCAGCACAAAGTACGGTATCCGACTCGAAGAGGAAGGAAAAACATGGAAACATGTTTACCGACTCAACGGAGGTGGTCCACCTCTTCCCAAGCGTAACATCGTGACACGCAAGCAAGCACTTGAACAGATCCAAGAAGACCTTGCAAAGGAAAAAATTCCATAAACCGTACCACCAAATAGCCCACCTCACCCAACCAATCCAAGGCTAGATTTCTCAAATGAGCCCCTCCCAGCAGCAAGTTGACAGGGTTTCAGGCCTCAATGTAGAAAACTGAGGAACTTGCTCGTCAGTCTTCTCCACGAATAAAAAAATCTCGCAAAAGCGAGATTTTTACGTTAATAAAAATTATCACAAACTTGCATCCACCTCACCCGAATCCTCCTCCTCAGGCTCACTGCCAAGCTTTACTCCATCTACCACCAAAAGTATTTCTTTTCCGGTAATAGAATCTACCGCTCGAACATTTATCTTTGAAGTCAGGTTGGTCTGGGTTGGATTGTCGACGTTATTTTGGAAGGCAAATTGTAGTGCCAAGACATCGACCCCAAGCGGGAAAGTTTCCATATTCCACAAAACCTTTTGTGTTTCCGGGTCAAACTGAACTTCACCTGCTGGCACCGAAAGCTCATCGTCAAGCCATGTAATATCACCATAGATATCCGCCTCCACCTGAACATTGCTCAGTTCATGAAAATGATTGGAAAGTACCCAACTCATGGTATGGACAAGCTGCTCTTCTTCAATTTCGTGCAGTACCTCAATACCCAAATCGGAGTTTACGGTCAGCATCAAAGGTTTTTGGGTAAGAATTTCTGTTTCACCATCAACCTCATACTGTACCTCCAGATTTGCGATGATCTCATAGGTACTAAACTCGGAAAGCTCTATTTGATCAATATTGCGCACAGGAATACTAACGTCTAAAATCACTTCATCGCCTGGTTCGATAGTCAAAAATTCTGGCACCGTTGACTTATCCCACTTCAAAATCGCCCTTCTGGTATTTTCATTTACCTGTTCACCAGAAATCTCTCCATCTCGATCATCAATCAGATCTGCCCAACTGAGCATGGACTTTTCGTCAAACGATGGGGTATCAAAGCGAAGATATACTTCAACATTGTCTACCTGAGTTTTTCCTTCATTTTGTAAAAATATACTGCTTGCAAGCATTTCCCCTGGTTGCACATCAAGCTGTTTGGTAGCACCATTGATCACCAGTCGACTCACCATGTCGGTTTCAAGGACAGTTATGGGAAGAATCTTGCTGGCATACACATACTCTCCATTATGCTCAGATTGCCCCGATGTTCCCAGCAGTTCAAATACTAATTCTGTCTCTCCAGACTCCTCTGGATTTACAAATACACCCGATATTTTTGCCATTTTATCTTCTCCAAGAGATGAAAGCGAAAACTTTCCTTTGTTAAATGGAACTTCCTCAAGATTGGCACTCTGCAACAAAAATGCATCATTTTGTACCACTCGCAAATACAGTTGCTCAAGCGAGACATTCTCTGGAAGATCAGAAAAGCTTACTTGCGCTTCTACGATATCACCGGCGACCACCTCTGTTGGCATAGCAACTTCCAAGTTATACTCTGGATTGGCAACCTCGATATTAAGGCTATCCACTTTTTGAAATTCAGAACTAAAATTAACAGGAATATAATTGATAAACGCTCGGATTGATTGACTCTTGCCTACATCACCGTACATTCTTCCAAAAATATCAATAAACCCACCTTCATATCCCTGCAAAAATCCAATATCAAACCGCTCATGATTTTCTGACTCCTGATGAACTGAAGCATCTCTATAGACAAAACCTTCTGGATACTTTACTTGTAACACAACATTATCAAGACCAACACTTGAGGTGTTACGATATCGTATGCGATATCGTACATCCCCACCAAAAGGTGCGATCTCACTTCCTTCAATTTCTAAAATAACGCTCTCTGGAGCAAAAGATGCATGGGGTGTAAGGTAAAACAAACCTGCATACACGACACCAGCGACAAAAATACCCGAAAATATAAGCGTAAAGAGTGCTCGGAAAAATCTTCCACCACGACGCTTTTTAAAATGCTTCATGTCTGGAATACTTCCGTCTTTATTCTTGTAAATTTTTGACAACTTCTCTTCTATCTTCTCGTGCTTGAGAGAAATAGATTCAACTTTTTCTTCTGATTTCTGTTTCATTTTGTGAGACTTCTTTATTTTCCTTTTTGTGGGCCTGTCTACTTCTTTTTCTTTTTCATCACCAACCTCATGGACACTGTCAAAGCCATGTTCACCATCAGCTCTGTATGGTTCTGGCATGGCTTTATGATCTAGGCTACCCCCATCACTTTTTGCATCATACCAAAGTGCACGAACATCAGCACTCACCTCATCGTCTGGATCTACCGGCTGATGCTGAGCATTTTCTTTCTTTATTGCCTTGGCTTGTGTAGCGAGTTCCTTTGTGGATGCCTCATGTGACTGATGCATTTTTGCCACCAAATCTTCCAATTCGACTGATTCTCCAAGAGCATCTGAGAGTTCCTTCTTTTTATCTTTTAAAACCTTACTGGCTCCCGCAAGCTCAATGTCTTTTTTCAAAACCTCTATATCTTCATGTATCTTTTGTTCAAGCTGTTTTTTCTTATCCAAAGCCTGGTCCTTTTTCTTTGCTAAGGGCTTTGTTGAAGACTTTTTTGCTTTGGCTGACTTGGAAGCACTTGTCCTTTTCTTTGGAGCTGTTTTAGATGCTTTTGATGTGGAAGATTTTTTGACAGGCATAGAGGTATCTTCTATTTATTTTTTTTTAGGACCACTCCGAGTAGGGTATCATACTGCAACGGAGCTTGGTATGACACGACATCAAGACCGTCATGTAGCTGCTCACTACTAAGCCACTCAGGAGTAAAATTCTCTGGGTAGTGTATTTGTATGTCATAATGAGCATTTGTACCGGACTGCTTTTGCACAAATAAGCTATATCGCATGGCCTGATCGGAAACTTTCCCAGTAAAATCATCTTTCCATTTTTCAAAGTTTGTTTTTGGTACAAAAGTTCGCTCAAGCGTGAACGGAAGCTCGTAGGTAAAGTATACCTCAGAAGCTTCTCCAACGCGAGTCACCATCCAGTTGGCAAATACGGTCTTTCCAAATTGTTTGGTTACGCGTGTCCCAGATTCTATATGAACGTTTTCATCTTGCTCGATTGAAGTCAAAAATGGATCAGTATACGCCCCCTCCTGCGGAACTTGAAAATGCTCGTCAGCCGGAAATTCAAATCCTCCCGCATCAATAAGTTTAGAACCCTCAGGAACATAAACGCGAAGATAGTCGATATTGTCTTCGCCATAGAACATCTCACCAGGTTTTCCGTTATGGTCTTTTTTTATCCTGAGCGTCGTAAGAATCCGCCCA
The DNA here is from genome assembly GCA_020632445.1 of Candidatus Nomurabacteria bacterium. Taxonomy (GTDB): domain Bacteria; phylum Patescibacteriota; class Patescibacteriia; order Magasanikbacterales; family UBA922; genus 1-14-0-20-39-34. The sequence continues at coordinate 110,034 of JACKFN010000002.1, forward strand.
TCTGGAAGGATATGCACATCTTGCATTACTTGCTCATCCATTTTCGCGTCAGATTTTCCTCCTCCAATGTTACTATGAACAACCATAACATAGTCCTGTGTCTTTGGTGTTTTGGCTACACTTCCTGTCCAACCAAACTGCTCAAATGCTTGCTGCATTGTGTGGTCGTTGAATGCTACTTGAATTTCATTTTGTGATAATGCCTCATGAAGCTGTGTGAGCAAACGGAGTCCTTGCGAGGCGCTCAAATGATTCATCTGATCAAGAAGACCCGTGAGCATACTTCCAATGGCTTCCTTTGGTCGATTTTCCGTCTTATCGTAGTCCATCTCAACTTCCTTTTGGAGAGCAAGAATAACATTCTCTTTATCAAGTGTACCAAGCTTCTCATCGGTATATGGTCCCATAACTCCAAGCAGCCTTTCAAGTACAGATGAATTGATAGCAATTACACCATCACTGCTGGCACCGCGAGTCTGCCTATAAAACCAATCAATTTTTTGTGCACTCGATGGAAAATCAGGAAACCAATTGGAATCTTGGAATTCCCAGCGAGAATTCAAAAGTTGCAGTGGAAGGGGTGGTTCAATTACTTCATCAAGCTGTCCCTGCACATCATATGTTCCACCTCCAGGAACGTCGATGTTCAAAATCTTTCCCTTTTGGACATCCACAACCGCAAAGCTTCCCATAAAACCACCGGTAGCACGGATTTCATCTTCATTTTGGAAAACGACAATATATCGTCTGAACTGTTCATGTCCAAATGCTGTCACCAAGGTGTCTGAAAGCTCAGCCAGATCAGTAAGGTCATCAACCAATGTTCCAAAAAGCAGCTTAAACTCATGATAGGTAGACTGATACTCAGCCGGAATCACACCGCTATCAACTGAATCAAGTTTTTCAAGCGCGGCCTGGTACTGAATGATACTTGAGCGCAAACTCGAACGCACCATAACGAGTTTATCTGTAAGTGAAAATTCTTGAGCACCCTGTACATCGTCAATTGCCTCTACCAAAAACTTATTTCCAAGCGCAACATGATGCCCTGCCTGCAATACGGCTTGTCTCCCTTCGATTTGTGGTCCAATAACCGGTAACATCCGTGAGACAAACAGTAGTGTTCCATGTTCTTTTTCGAGTACACTTTCCGCGCGAGAAAATGCATCAAGCGCCGACTGCAAATCGTGTTCAGCTTGACCGACATCGGCATTAAATGCCGCCACCGTGGATGCCTGCAGTGATAAAAATGCATTTTTACTTTCTTCGATGACGGTCTGAGAATTTTCTTTCAGATCCTGCACATATCCCCACACTGGAAAGGGAAGTACCAAAAGCAGTAGCATGGCAAATGCCAGAGCCTTTTGCCTCGTCGCATGAGTAAATAGCTCAAGGACAGTGACTTTCTCTTGCGCATCAGGTGCATCCTCTTGAGGTAACACAGCAGTTTGTCTCTGATCCATTGATGGCGGTGCAAACTGTGCAAGCGCACTAAAATCAATAGACGCCATTTCTTCAGGAGACGCCTGTGGCTTGTCGAGTTTTCTGTATTTTTCTAATACATCCACCTCTCCGGTGGCAAACAAATGATCAAGTGGTGGCTTTTGTGAAATCTTTTGTGTTGCAGGAACCTCTGTCTGAGAAACTGTTTGCTTAATTTTCTTTTGTGTCTGTGACTCTTTTTTGAGTTCCTGGACAAAAGCATGCAGGAAATCTGGTGCTTGAATATGTGTTGGTTTTTTTTGTTCTTGCTTTTTTTCCCTATACTCCTTGATGTGCTTTCCAAAATCTACGGTAACGCGTTTTGGCGGAAGATAGCACTTTTCCTTGTAGACATGTACCTTTTGCCAGCTGCGAGGTTCGATATCTTTGAGACGAATGATGTGCTGGCTTGGGCTCTGAATGGAGTGCGTGTCCACGAAAATATTTACACGACTTGAAGACTGCTGAATCTTATTTTTTGATGTGTCTTTTTTTTGTAAAGATGTAAAAATACTCTTCTTTGGCTTTTTGAGAGTTTCTGTTTCCACGACATTTTTTGTGCATGTACGTTTTGTATGACCCGAAAGTTTACACAAAGAACACAGACGCGTCACACGTTTACGCCTCTTGGACATTGGTAGGTGTTTGGCTGCACGAACAGCTGAATTCTGCTTTTATTATAGCACAAAAACAGAATTATTGTGAAGAAATTTCTGTGTACATTTGATGCGTTTTCTTTGCAAGTGTATCCCAGCTATAAAGTTTGCATTGTTTTTGACCATTTTGCACTAATTCTAGACGAATATCCTCATCTTCTAAACCTTGCAGTATCATATGTGCCATATGATCTACATTTTCCGGATCAAAGTAAAGTGCCGCATCTGCTAAAACCTCAGGCAAACAACTTGCCATGCTCGATACCACAGGTATCTTGTGCATCATCGCTTCAAGCGGCGGAAGGCCAAATCCCTCATAAAGACTCGGGAACACATAAAGCCTGGATTTTTGATATAGGTCACTGAGCTGATCGTCATCAAGGAAATCAGTATAGATGATAGAATTGCCAAATCGTTGAATTGCTACATTGTCAAACAATTTTTCATAAAAAGATGTTTTCTTCCCAACCAAAACAAGTTGATATGCGTCATCTGTTGCCTCGCGTACCTGCTCCCAAGCCTCGATGAGTCTATTCAAATTTTTATGAGGATACGCAGACCCGACATACATGGCAAAAGGCTTGGTAATGCCAAATTTTTCTAGATCAATGGTCTTGTTTGACAAAACTAATTCAAAAGGAGCTTGATACGTTACGTACATTTTTTCCATCGGCGTTCCCAATGTTTTGTGAACATCTTGTTTGGTAAATTCACTCGTCACTATTACTTTTTTCGCTTTTTTTACAGCATTTTTTACGACTACACGATGCAGTTTGTCCTTAATAAAATACCTAACCGGACCAAGTGTGGTGGCATCAGGTCGGGGATAATGGTACATAGTCAAATCATGAATCGTCACTACATAAGCCCCTGGATACAGCATCGGCACATTCCAGTGCGGAAAGTGCATCACATTTACGTCTGCTTTTTTTATAATGCCTGGCATCTTCAATTGCTCTGCCACTGAGTACCAAGGAATATCACAAAGCACCTGCGAAAAATTTGATCCAAAATGCTCAGCTTGTAACTGTTCATTTACAAACAAAACATACTCATTGTCTGTATCCATTTTACCCAAAAATAAAACAAGCTGCTCGACATATCGAGCCAGCCCATAACCTTTTCCCATCATGCGCGCGTCAATTCCAATACGCATACTAAAACTTTGGTTGTTTTATCACTTGTAGCACCACGCCGCTAACCTGATAGGCATCGACATCATCTCTGTGAATGTATATCGGCATGTACTGTGATGTTGATTCAGAAACGAGTGCGATTTGATTATTTTCTTTATCAAGAAAAAAGCGCTTGATATTGGCAAGTCCGTCAATAAGCGAAACAACATACTGTCCACTTTCTGGTGCATGATTTTCACTGTCTACGATTACGTAATCTCCTTCTTCTATATTTTTACCGTCTATACTTGCCTTGTTCATAGAATTGCCAACGGCTTGGATGGCAAATACCCCATGAATTTTTTTGAGCACCTTTGGAGAAACCTGCAGATAACCCTCTACCATATCGTCGGCATAGACCGTCGCCGCACCACAGCTCGCACTTCCCAGTACTGGCACCGCTAGCAGTGACCCTGACTGCGCCTGACTCACCAACTGCAAAATACCTTTTTTACGGTCCATACGAATGAAGCCTTTCTTGGCGAGTTGATAAAGATGATGCTTGATCTTTTGTGGAGAATTTTCTACTCCGACAAGCTCACCGAGGCTACGAAGCGGAAGACCTGAAACGTCTTTTGAGCCAATAAGTTGAAGAAGTTTTTCTTGAATAGAATGCATAGGAGTGTAAATCCCATTATATCGCTTATTTACCTCAAAAGAAATCCCCACTTGTCAACAGTTTATTCACAGATGTGAATAACTTTTCAGTATTTATACTTTTTACATTATTGACAAGCTTGACAACAGAACACTTTTTATCTAAAAATAAACAAAAAATCTTGCTTATAGCAAGATTTTCACTCAATATTTTTTATCCCCAATTCCCTATGACTTATTCACATATTTGCGTCTAAAGGCCTCTTTATCCCCAAATTCAGGGTAATCTTTATGATGCTCTGGCGGTTGAAAACCCTTTTTTTTCTCATGCTTGATACCACACCAATAGTGTTCAGTCATGGCAGCAACCATGCTGGCATAGTGAAAAAGACCATTAACGTAACCACAATACATGCAGTTAAGCTTTTCTACCGGATTGAGGTACTTGAGCCGGTGCCGATCAATTTTGATATAATCTCTGGTTTTCAGATACGGAATCCCATAGAGCGGAAAACAGACCGTATGATAGATTTCTAAAAAAATATGCAAAATGACTGATGGAACAATCATCATGTAGATAAAAGGGATTGAGACAATGTTGAGAGGAGTTCTCTCAGGATATTTTTTGTATTCCATGTTATTTTATAGTCATGTGGTCGCCCTTGAGTCTAAAGAAAGAAGATGCAAAAATTCTTGAACAAATACACCCCAAGAATATTCAACCTTATTTTCTTCATTATACCTTTTTTGCTGGTCTATTTGAAATGCAATCGCCTTTTCTATTTCGGTTACACTATATGGATCGACGAGTGATGCAAATTCATCGGCCACTTCTACCAAAGAACTGTTACTGCTGGTTACTACTGAAGTTCCTACGGACTGCGCCTCAAGTACGGGAAAACCAAATCCCTCATAAAAACTCGGATACACGAAAATTTCTGCCATCTGGTAGAGTGCAGGTTTGTCGCACGCATCAACGTAGCCAATAGGCATCACGTTTTGGGTGCTTTTCATTTTTTTGACAACACTTTTGTATTTCCATCCAAGAGTCCCGGCAATTACCAAAGTGTACTTTTCTTTTTGTGTACGATTCCATCTTTCAAACCCGTCAATCACACCTTCTATATTTTTTCGTGGTTCGATAGTGCCCAGAAAAAGTAAATACTTTTCTGGCAAGCTGTATTTTTTTCTCACCTCAAAAAATTTTTCCTCAGATAACCCCCGTTTATATTCCAAAAATTCTTTGCCTACTCCCGGACGCAATGTATGTACGCGATCCTTTTTTATACCATACTGGTGAGTAACATCGCGTGACGTATTATGAGATGGCGTAATAACAAATGTTGCCTTTTTGCAGGCACGTCTTGGATGAAGAATCCAATGCCAAATACGACGTTTAATATTGTACCAGCTCGGACACAGCTCATAAGACATATCATGCACGACCTGAACCCGCTTGCATCTACTCGAAACAGAGCTAAATCCGATATTGAGGGAGACAAAGTAATCAAGCTCCTGCTCAAAAAATCTATCTAACTTTATAATTCCAAACAATGTCAAAAAATTTAAAACCTTGCTTGGTAGCCCTACATACCGATAGGTGACATTACGCTGTTTCCAGAGTTCTATCTTTGATCTATCAACTTTCCGCCTCCCATAAAACAAAAAATACTGATTTTTATGATCAGTATGCAAAATGGCATCAAGAAATTCATAGGTAAATTCACCCACTCCAGTCCGCGGGCTGTCCAGCAGTGGACGAATGTCAATGCCAATGTTCATAATTTTTTCTTAACGCATTTTTGATGCCTCAAACTTTCCCTGAATAAGTCCAAATACCTCCTTTTCAAACCGTCTGATATCAAACTGCTTGGCATGGTGCGCAATTTGGTGCCTATCAAAATCTTTGTGAGGAAAACGACGCAGGAGCAAATCAAAAAGCGTTTCCCATGTTTGTTCTTCAAACAAAAGTCCTGTTTGTCCATCAATAACCGTTTCTGTTGCACCACCCTTCCCATACGCAATGACCGGGCAACCACTAGCCATAGCCTCTACAGGAGTGATTCCAAAATCCTCAAGCTGCGGGTGAATAAATGCCTTCGCCTTGGAAAGAAGTTCAATCTTTTCTTTTTCAGAAACCTTTCCCAAAAATTCTATATTACTCTTGGCGGACTTTTTGATATCATCCCACCAGCCAGGTCCAGTACCAAAAATTTTCAGCTTCCAACCAAGCCTATTAAATACCTGAATAACCAAATCAAATCGTTTGTATGCTGCGAGTCTTCCTCCGGTAATAAAGTAGTCCCCCACCTCATCGCTGACATAGTACTGACTCGTATCAACCGGCGGATAGACGACCAAAGCATCACGCTTGTAGTATTTTTGGATCCGATTTTTAACAGTATTGGAGTTAGCCAAAAAATGATCAACACGGTCTACGCTCATACGATCCCACATGCGTAGTTTATGGATGAGTCTTGGAAGGAGAATTTTTACCAAGGCATTATACTTGAGATCACGAATATATTCGTGTGTATCGGTCCACAAAAAACGCGTCGGCGTATGGCAATAACAGATATGAATGGCTCCAGGATCTGTAAGCACACCTTTGGCAAAAGCGCTCGTAGAAGAAAGCACCACATCAAACCCACGCAAATCGTAGTGTTCTGTCGCCAGAGGCATCAGTGGCAAATACCACTGATAATGTGATCTTGAAAATGGAAAATTTTTGAGAAATGATTCACGAATTTGCGCATTTTGAAAACTTCCAATCTTATCTGGATCATGAAACAAAACATAGATTGGCGCGTTTGGCCAAATATTGTGAAACGCTTCTACCACTCTTTCTGCCCCACCATCTTGAGCGAGATAATCATGCACCAGTGCAATTTTCATAGCCTACTATTCTGCCTTTCTTTTCTTAAACAATATAAAGGGGGTTTTGATAAATACAATGGCATCAAGGGCCAAAGACCAATTCTCAATGTAAAAAATATCCAAATTTGCTTCTTCGTCATATGACAAATCACTTCGACCAGAAATCTGTGCAAGCCCCGTAACCCCTGGTGGTATAGAAAGCACCTTCATATGACCAGTGGTATACCCCTTAACCTCTCGTGGTTGATGCGGACGTGGTCCGACCATACTCATATCACCGATAAACACATTGAGGAACTGTGGAAGCTCGTCGATACTCCACCTACGGATGAACCGACCAAATGGCGTAATGCGTGGATCATTTTCTACCTTATAAATAGGACCCTTTCTGCTACTTTGCTTCTTTATCAGCTCTGCTTCTTTCTCGAGCGCCTTTTTACCTGACTCCCCATACTGCTCTCCAGTACAATCCTGCTGATACATAGAGCGAAATTTGTACAGATAAAACTTTCTTCCACTATGCCCTATACGCTCATTTTTGTAAATGATTGGTCCACCAGTCTCAAAAAAAATGATCAATGCGGTAAGAAGCATTATGGGACTCGTCACAACCATCAAAATAAGGCTTCCAATGAGATCAAAGATACGTTTGAGTACCATCCACCAACCTTCCAGACGAGTTTTTTTGATCTCTACAATAGGGACACCAGCAATTGGAGCCACAGCAATGTTGGTGGCATAGGTAGAAAACAAATCAGCAAAATACTTAAAGGTTATTTGGTGTTGATTACAATAGTCGAGCAAACTCAATGTCTGTTTTTGCGATGCGTGTGGAGCTGAAAGGACGATTTCATCAATCAATTCTGTCTCGTATTTTTTCAAATCAGTAAGGCTAAATGACGGAAGTGTACCAATAACTTTATATCCAAGCTCGGGGCGCTTATCAAGTTCTTGTTTGAGTTGATGCGTAAGATCATTGTCCCCAATGATAAGCACATTGCGCAGTCCTATGCCCGCACGATATACCAGCGACTTAAGTCCACGAATAACAAGTCGTCCCAAGAAAACATACACTACCGCAAATACCCATGCAGCTGCGGCAATGAAACGAGAATCAAAAAGTTGTTGGGTAAACATCAAAAAAGTTGCTACGATGGCAAGACCCGCGAGGTTAGCAATAAAAATTCTAATCACATCTGAACCAAGCTTTCTGTTTGGATCAATGCTGTACAGTCCGGAAAGGATGAACACAAACATCCAAACAAAGATAATTGGTAAAATAATATCGAGGAATTGCCCAACGCTCATTTGGAACAAAACAGGTTTTAGCCCAATCGCCCAGTCAGAAAACCGAAGATAGTACGCACAAATCGCTGCCAGCAATAACATAAAGAAATCCAGTGGGAGCTGGACAACCATAAAAAACATCTGTGTTCTTTTCATAGTTTACTATGAGGTATATAGGTTATTTTAGACAAAAAAAGTGTGAAAGTCAAACTTGACAAATCCTTGTTTTTATGCTATGATCTCCTCTGTATCTATCAAGATGATCGCTTGCCGACTTGTCGGCAAGAGGAAAGTCCGAACTCTCGCTGATTTTTTCAGCAGCACAAGAGTGGGTAACGCCCACCCAGTCCGCCTCAGGTGTACTGAGGGAAAGTGCCACAGAGACAATACTATCCCGACATCGTCGGGAAAAAGGTGAAAAGTTTGAAGGTGTTTTGATACCAGTAGGATATCCCTCGTATCAAAGCTACTTCATTCGCTGTATGGTGACATACATGCGTGGTAAACCCTCTTGGAGAGAAAGAGCAGAGCGTCTTTGGACGTAAAAAGTTAGCTCGTTAGAGACTGCTGGCAACAGCAGCCGTAGAGAAATGATCATCATCCTGACTTCATGTACAACCGACTTCGGTGGACACATGACATACGGAATACAAAATTCGGCTTATAAAATAGATACCAAAAATCCGGCTTTAGCCGGATTTTTTCGTGCGCGAGAGAGGACTTGAACCTCCACGTGAAAAACATCACACTAGGCCCTCAACCTAGCCTGTCTACCAGTTCCAGCACTCGCGCTTATATTTTTGCTAACCCCACAATAGTACAAAAAAACACCCGAAAAGTCAAGTGTTTACCACATATCTTCCAAAGAAAGCTAAAACCTTCTGTCTTTCCCCACAACCATAGCTATCCGACTTTTTGCCAGACGAATAGTGAGTTTCGTTTCCTTAGACTGCTTTCCATCGGCTTCAACAAGAAACGGTTTTTTTCCACGAACCACCATTTCTTCAAAAGGAAAAACACTTGGCTCCTCATAAATATCCTTAAAAACCCCCCTACGAGCAAGAGGTCGTATAAATGCCTCCAACTTTCCATCTTGAGGGTGAACGGCTTGTTTTGTCCCATTTTTATTCTTGAAATAAAATGGCTGCAAATTACAAACTACGAGCTCCATTTTCTTGTTTACGGCAAATACAGAAAAACTGTCATCATATTCGATGGAGACATCATGTGGAAATACGTGAAGTTGGGATACAAAATATCTATTGTTGACCCATCCAACATCCAACCGCACAACCCTCCGCCGTGACAACACATCACACGATTCTACCCCCTCAGGAATGCCCAAAACCTGCGCAATGGTATTTCCATTGCCCATGGGGAGAAAACCAAAAGTAACATCACATGTCGCCCCGCGGGAAAGTACATGGCCAAACGTGGCGTCGTTCCCAACAATAACAACCGTGGTGGCACCACGGCGCATTTCCTCATCTATAATATGCTTGGTATTGCTAAAACTTTGCAGACGAATAATTTTTCCTGCAATTTCATAGTCAGTCAGGCGTGTCTCAATAGCCTTGAGAGCTGAGTCATACTTTTTCTGACGCAAAAAATTGTCATACAAGTAGACATACATAATGACACTTACTCAACGGTCTGCTGAGAATCATCTTCCTCCATACTCGCCGTTGACTTGAGCCTTGAGCGTACAGAACGCTTTTTTTCCGAGGAAGCTCCTTCAATCGAAATCCCAGCCATGTTCAATTTCCCCTGAATAAGCGCACCAGGGGACACAACCAGCACCTTGCAGGTAATGTCTCCGAGTACCTGCGCTGATTCCGTAAGCTCAAGTCGGTCAGAAACCTTTATGTTTCCTTTTATATGTCCTGAGATAACAGCGTCTCCGGCTTTTACATTAGCAAAAATCTTTGCACCATCTTCTACCGTAAGCAATCGACTCGTAGTCACATTTCCAGAAACAGTTCCCTTTACGAGGATGTTTCCTTCAGAGGCAAAGTCACCTTCGACATGAACCGATGGCCCAACGACGGTTTCAACCGTATCTGGCTCCTGGCTTTGTACTTGCCGTGATTGAAGAGATAAGTCTTGGTTTTTTGGAAACATATATACGTTGCTAATGTGAAAGCAATAACTTTCTACTATTTATTGATTGAGGTGTGAGAATAAAATTCTGCATCTTCAGTATACAAAAAAAATCAATTTGAGACAATTCTGAATACTATTCTTTCGTATCAGATGATAACTCCTCCGGCCGATCACTATATTGATTTATAATATCTTGTCCAAACTTCGCCTGTTCATCTTTGAACTCTACGGTCTGTTCATCCGGACCTTCTAACGGCACCTCGAAACCAAACTCACTTCCTTTGCCGAGTCCAGGACTCTTTGCCCATACTTGCCCACCATGTGCTTCAATAAACTTACGACATACATAGATACCAAGTCCAGTCCCATTTACATTCGTACCCTCAACGTTCTTACCACGATAAAATTTTTGAAAAAAATTCCCTTTGTCTTCTTTGTTAAATCCAAAACCTTCATCTTTGACGCGGACAACTACCTTTCCTGACTTTTTTTCAAGTATGATCTTGATGACCCCCTTATCACTATATTTGATAGCATTATCAATGAAGTTAAAAACCACATGTCGAATTTTTTCAGAATCCATCATAACCTTGACCGAAGCGGTCTTTGAGGGTTTCCAATCAATTTTGAGCCCCTTTTGACTAGCCCTGTCTATGAGTTCTTTGTAACAACTTGTAATAACCTCATTCATACTTCCTTTTGCAAACGAAAATTTTGTTCTTCCTTGCTCGATTCGAGTGATATCCAAAAATTCATCTACAAGTTTTACCAGACGTTCGTTACTCTCATCCATTTCGTCCAAAATTCCCTTGGTTTTTTTTGTGACTTTTCCAAAAGCCCCATCAGAAATGAGTTCTATATATCCCTTGATGATCGAAAGCGGCGTTCGCAGCTGATGTGAGGCAATAGAAAGAAATTCAGTTTTGGTCCTATCAAGTTCTTGAAGCTTTTCATTTGCAACCTCTAACGATTTGGCCATGTGCTCAATTTGCTCCTTCTGATTTACTTCACGAACAACTGAGCGCACGATCACATACCCAAGTCCAGCAGCAAGAACAAATGCTGAACCTTTCAAAATGAGCTGTGTGAGTGTATCGACAAACAATACGTCAATCCCAAATAAGATAACCATTGCCACAACGGCAAGCTCAGTAAGTAAAGCCTTCATACTCATGAGCTGATACTTGGCAATTGAATACGAAACGGTTAATACCAAAATGAAGGTAAATACGGGACCAAGATGAATGAAGTGATAATTATGAAAGAAAGGGGATGGAAGAATGATGTTGAAATATCCACCGCATAAGACAATCCCAATCATGGTCGCAAAAATAATCTTTGCTTGTTTGCGAAGCACTTCGTTAGTGTCTTTGAGACTAAGTGCAAACAAAATTAACCCCCCCAAATAATACGCAGAGAAAAACGCAGTGAACAACCACCATCCAATAGGCTTAAGGTCAACTGAACGAGTACCATCAGGAAGAATAAATGCATCTCCCACTATAAAATCTGGGATAAAAAGCAGATAAGAAACAATGATAAAAAGGACAAAACTTCCGATGTTGTAATTCAAAACGTTCGATCGTTTGTGTGGGAATACATGTACAAAGAACCACACATTCATGGCAATAAATAGCCCAGAAACATATATGGCTCGCATGTAGACGCTTGCCACCTCAAGTGGTGCATTTCTAAATGTAAGCAAAAGAAAAATCCATGCAGAAAGTGACAGGGCAAATGTGGTAAAAACAATGTTGATTGAGTTTTTTGGGTCATTCGAGAGTATGAAAAACGCAAGCATGGCATTAAAGAATCCCAAAAAAATCAATAAGTAGTCGGGAAACGAAAGAAAAAATAACATAGACATGCAATAAAAAAATCGGCTCGTACTCTACTACAAATATTTCTCATAGTATAGCACAAACCGACAAAAAGAGGGATGCACGGCCGCGTGTCAGTGGGAAAATTCACGCGGCATGCTATTGGGTGGGATATATTGTGTGAGATCAAGCGTCGCGCGGAAGGTAGATCATACCGGAGTTGGCCAGCTGTGCGCCATATCCGGCGCCAATCACCAGCTGCCCGATCAGGTCACCAGGCTGGACAAGTCTCATCTCAATGGCACGACTGATCACGATGCCCGTTGACGGGCACACGGTGTTGCCGATGTCAGGCGTGCGAAGTGTACGATCGAGCATATCCAGCATATCGGCCAGCTCCCGCACCAACTTGAAGTTGGCCTGGTGAATCGCGATCAGCATGAACTCCGTGATAGACTCCACACCCCACATCCGCGTGAGCATCTCGGCGTTGTCCATCATCGCACGGAAGAAGACCTCGGCCACGACGCCGGCGTTCATGGTGTACCGCGCATCCTGCCAGTTGCCGGCGTAGAGCGGGAAATCCGAACCACCTGCCATGAAGTCGACCAGCTCGATCGGCAGCGACGACTCGCAGGACGTAAGACGCCCCTGACCACACCGCTCGAAGATAAGCGCCGAACCACCATCCGCGAAGAACCACGGCGTAGCCGCAGCCCACGGATGAGGATGTTCGTTGGCCGTTCGCGTGATGTCGGGGTGCATGGCGGAGCCCGATGTGGAGTTGGTCCCCACGACGACACCCAGCTGAAGTCCTTCATGGGCCTTCATGAACGTAGCCATCTCGTTAATGGCCGCACCCAATCCAGCACACCCGAAGTTCATGTGACGAACGATCCATCGACTCCGGCTGAGCCCGAGGATGTTCATAGCCGCGCCGATGAGCCCACCGAGGTTGGTCCTCCCAGTGGTGCTCACGAAAACCATCACACCATTGCTCGTCCGCGCTTCATCGAGCGAGATGCCGGCCTGGTGAAAGGCACGAACCACGGCGAGCACAGCGTAGTGAAGGTCCGTCATGTGGTCCACGAGCGGCACGAGCGCCTGACGATGGGTCGGGAACGTCGCGCGCTCCCTCATGCCATGTCTGCGCTGGAGCTCCAGGATGCGGTCACGGAACTCCACGAGCTCGGGGTTCGGTTCGTCGGGATCACCCATGATCGGGAACCCCGTCACCAGACACCTCCCCTTCTCGTCGGTGTAGCCCGCCTCGTGGGAATCGAGAAACCGCACATGGCCCTGTCTGTCGATCTTGACCGCCGCGCTCGAACCTTCGGCCTCGGTCATGCCGTAGAAGTCTTGGGCGGACATGAGGCCACCGCTGGGCTTGTTCCAAGGGAACCCACGAGCAATGTCCTCGTAGGTCACCTGCTGTCGACCGACATCAGAGGCGGCACGCAGCACCACCCCCATAACTTCCACTGCGTTGATGGTGTTGCTGGACATCTGACCCTCCGCCTTGATCTCGTGTTTCAAAACTCAGAATCTACAGCACCACCTGGCACTGGGATCCCGATGTATACGATGCATCCTAGCTTTCGTACACATTACTCTTGAGTTACTACTCACCAAAGAATAATGTAAACAAAAACAGTCCTCGCCGGACATTCTATTCTATAGAGTAAAAAAAATCGCCGACAGGCCCCCTTTTTCAATTGAAACTCACTAATCCAAATCCATAATATTGTCCCGAAATCTCCCGCAGTTTATATCAAGAGCTCTGTAAATGTCAAATAAGCGTTCACTAGATAGTTCCCCCTTTTTAGCAATGATTCCTCTTCTATCAAGAGTTTCTATCTTATACAGCTTACACAAAGCGTCAACGCCTAACCCATTTTCCGCGGCCACGAGAAGTACCTCGTTAGCAAAGACATGGTCACCTTTTTCACGCGGCTCAAGAATAGCGCATACAATAGTAGACAATCCTTCATTGAGGACATTATCCTGCAAAACCACCACAGCTTTTTCTCCCTTTTTTGACTCGTAGAGAAAAATATCACCACGCTCTATGACACCACAATACATGTTATCAATATCAAATGCTGCTTCCATACCTATTGCCTTTCTTTGCTCACCGCCCGCAGTTCATCCTCCATGCTTTGGATTTCCTGTTTATGTTTGTAGTCCAAAATCGCCCTAGCCACAAAATCACTTCGCTTTCCATGCGGAAATGCTTTACGAAAATAACTTGCCAAGCTTTTTGGCAATTTTATAGTCAAACGTTCAATGGATTCCTCCGCTTTACTTCGCATACTTCTTTCAGTATACAGAAAAAAAACAAAATCCAAACTTCTTTCTGTGGATAAGTTGCACTCTACAATACACCTTTTATTTGCGTTACATCTTTTCTACCACTGATATTCCTAGCAATCCAAGCCCCTTTTCCATGACTACCAAAACTTTTTCGATTACTTTGATTCTAAATGCTTGGAGATTTTTGTCGTCTTGGATCACTGGACACTGGTGATAAAAGACATTAAAAAGCTGCGCCAAGTCAAACACATAATGAGCCACCTTTGACGGATCAAGCTCCTTTGCCGCAAGCGTAGTTACCTGTGGAAACTCAAGCAACTTAAGTAAAAGCTGCCGTTCTTCATCTACCAGCTCAGCTGGCATCATATATGACCCATTTCGTCCTTCCTGATGTGCCTTTCTCAAAATACTTTTAATTCTAGCTACAATATACAATAGGTATGGTCCAGAATCTCCTGATAATGTCACACTGTTTTCGATATCAAAAGCAATATCCGATGAGACGTGCACTTTGAGCATAGAATACTTGAGCGCAGCTACAGAAATAGCTCGTGCAATTTTTTCTTTTTCTTCAACCTGCGCATCCTCCATTACTCGCTGCACCGCCGATTCTACCTGCTCAATAAGCTGATCACCAGTAACCACATTTCCGGTTCGAGAACTCATCTTTTGATCACCTTTGAGTTGCAAATAGCCACCAACCAAATGAAATTCCTTTCCAATCGTCTGTGGAGCAATCAACTCGAGCGCCTTAAAAACTACTTTGAAATATTCCGTTTGTTCTTTCCCCACGACATGAATGACTCTGTCTGGGTTATACTGTGCAAAACGCATTTCTGAAAGTGCCAAGTCCTTAGCTTCATAGGTTGGGAAGCCTTTGGAGTTAATAAATACTCGGTCATGCAGGCCATAAGCACTGCCCTCAAATATGATGGCGCCTTCACTCTCACGAAATACCCCTTTTTGCATGAATGCCTTTACAATTTCTACTCCCCTCTCATACGTCTGCGACTCAAAGTACATATGATCAAAACGGGTATCAAGTTTTTCATAAATGGTATCAAAATATTCGAGACTCCACTGACGCGCTTTTTGGTATACCTCTTGAATATCAAGAGAATGCTCATACACTTTGTCGTTGTACGCGATGACGGCCTGTTTTTTTTCTTCACTTTCTTCGAACGCACGTGCACCGTGCGCATAGCATTGCCCCAAAAACTCTACGCGCTTTCGAACTGGTTCCTGTTCCATCTGCTCGAACAACTCGATATTCTGATAGATTCCATAGAGTGACATGGCAATATGCCTTCCAACATCCCCTTGATAGTTTACACGAAGCACCTCATACCCCGCATTTTCGAGCAAACGTGCAACAGATTCTCCGGTGATGGTGTTACGAAGATGCCCCAAATGAAAAGCCTTCATAGGATTGGGACATGCAAATTCAACCATGTATTTTTGTCCCTTTCCCACTTCTGAGCTTGCAAAATCATCGCCGATTTCTTGCAAGGCGAGGTTCGCAATGGCATTACCTTGTAAAAAGAAATTTAGGTATGGACCCGTCGCGGCAACCTCACGGATGAAGTCTGGTTGATGCCGCTGAATTTTCTCCACAAGATTTTGCGCGCACTCTGCTGGATTTTCTCCTTGCTTTTTGGCATGCACAAAGCAGGCAAATGCAAAATCTCCCATCTGTGCGTTTGGCGGACGAGTTACTTCTTTTGGGCCAGTGACTCCTACTTGCTCCAAAATCTGTTCAAGTTGTGTGGCAAAATCTTGTGACATGTTTTAAATCTATTGAATTTCTACAAAAAAACGTTTTCCCTTTTGAATCACATCGCCAGATTGAACTTCTTGCGATATGTCCTCTACCTTTACATCATTTACTTTCACTCCACCACCCTCAATGGCACGACGCGCATCAGAATTGCTACTGGCAAAACCTGCTTCTTTGAGAACCGACACAATATCGTAGGCAGAAGGCGCGAGCACTGGAATTTCATCTGGTCTATCTCCAGATTGAATAACGGTTTGAAAATGATCTGCACCCTTTTGAGCGGCATCTTGTCCACGAAACTGTTTGGTAATTTCAAAAGCAAGCCGCAATTTGAAATCTCTCGGATTCTCCCCTGCAGAAAGTTTCTTTTCTATCTCATGCAGCTGATCCATAGGTATACGCGTACAAATCTCAAAACCGGGAACAATCATCTCGTCACTCCATCGCATGACCTTTCCAAACATATCTTCTGGTGAGTCGTCCAAGGCAATCATATTTCCTTCGGTCTTCCCCATCTTCTTTCCTGTCGAATCAACTAAAAGCTTTGTGGCAACCACAAACTTTTCTTTATCCTTGAGATCTTTCATAAGTGTTCGACCGGCAAGCATGTTAAACGTCTGATCATTTCCTCCTGCTTCTCCATCGACATCCATGGCTACACAATCATATCCCTGCATGAGTGGGTACATCAGTTCGTGCAGATATACCGGCTTTTCATCTTTGAGACGCTTTTGGAACATATCACGTTCCATGAGCCGTTGTACCGTAAAATGTGAAGAAAGCTCCACCACGTCTGCAAAACTCATCTTTCCATGCCACTCACTATTATACAAAAGCTCAGCCGGATTCTCTCCGTCAAAATCAATAATAGCAGCTGCCTGCTCCTGATACTTCTTACAATTTTGCAAAACTTCATCTTTGGTGAGCTTAGTCCTCGCGGCTGACTTATCGGTTGGGTCACCAATCATGGCCGTAAAATCACCAATAAGCATGATAATCTTGTGCCCTAAAAGCTGAAAATCCCTGAGTTTGAGGAGTGTAATTCCATGGCCGATATGAAGCGTTGGTCCGGTTGGATCATACCCAACATAGAGACGAAGCGGCTTTCCCTCAGCCATTCTTTTTTCCAAAAACTCACGAGTTGGGTAAATGTTTTCGACTCCCCTATCGAATAGATTGTACACAAGTTGGTCTTCCATATGCTTACATTAAAGGTAAAGTAATGGTAAATACGGTTGATGCTGATTGTCGAAAATCGTTATACTCGCCTTCATCTACATCCACCAATACTTCCCTCATTTGGTGGGTCGGACGAGCATTAAACTCATCATCAGTTTCTGCTCGAGCCTGCTTGGATTCTTTTGATTGAACGGATATCTTTCCACCCATCGATGCGATCAGCTCGTCGGCATGGGCAAGCCCCAGACCAGTGCTTTCAGAACCACTTACCCCTTCTCGAAAAAGCATTTTCTGCATAGCTTTATCCATGCCAACTCCATCATCACACACCTCGATGACAAACTCACGAAGCTCTGGATGAACATACATTCCAATACTAATATTTTTGGCACGGACCATTTTTTGTCTTTGCGCATATGTCAAATTCCCCAATATGTTCCGAAAAACATTAAAAAGCACTCCTTGAGCAACCTTGACCTGCTCATTTTGACCCTGCCGAAAGATGTTTACTTTCTCAAAAGTAATGCGTTTTTTGTATGTCTGCAAGAAAAGTTCAAATAAGTCTTTGATCTCTTCAATGTTTTTTTCTTCCATGATCTGCTCATCTCCAATGGCTTCTGGGATTTTATATGCGTAATTGTTATTTTCTGTTTGTGCTTTTTTTTGCTCCACATTATACGAACGCACCACTAATGACTCCATAATAGCTTCGTACAGTTCATATATATCGACCAATCGATTATACAATAGATGAAATCCTTCATCATCCCTTTCTCCATTATGTGGCTTAAGAGCATCTTCCATGGCTTCGATAAAGCCTACCACCAAGTTATAGTAGTCGTGAAAAAGGTCGTGACCAACATATCGCTGTTTGATTTCTTCCGGAAAACTTTCAAACAAAACTGGCGTTTTCTTAAGACTGTCAATCATTCTGGTTGCAAAATCATAGCGTCCTGTACGTACTGCCTCTGCAGAAGCATGAATCAAAATTTTATACTCACGTAACTTCTTCAAAATGGTATCAAGTGACAATTTCTCTCTTGCCGCTTCCCGTTCTACTGATTTACCCATATCTTGAGCAGAAACCACAACACGTTGATCTACGACTCTTTTATCACTCATACAAAACTTTCTTGTTGTTCTTTTAGCTTTTTAAGATTTTCCTTTGCTTTGGCAAGTTTTTCCTTTTCTTGATTGACCACTGCCTCTGGTGCATTGCTGACAAAACTCTCATTGGAAAGTTTTTTCTCCTGAGCAATAACATATGGTTCAATTCCGTCAATTTCTTTTTGGATTCTTTCTTTTTCTTTTTCAAAATCGACAGCACCAGCAAGATCTACATATACAGTTACTCCTGTGTCCACAAAACTCACCATAGTATCGGTTTTGTCTATCTGTGGTGCAATCGTGAATGACTGTAGTTTCAGAAGTTTTTGGATAACTTGTGCCTGACTATCAAGCAACACCTGAAATTCTTCTGTTTCAATTGAGACAGAAAGATCAACGGTATATGGTATATTGTACTCTCCTCGGATATTTCGAAGTCCAGTGATAACACTACGGACGATTTCAAATTGATTTTCTATTTTTTCGTTGCCTTGAGTACTCATCGCCTTTGGCCATGGGGCGACCATAATAATTTGTTCTTCTCCATAAACATTTTGCCAAATGGCTTCCGTAACAAACGGCATAAACGGATGCCACAAACGAAGCAACGTACTCAAAATCACATTGAGAATTTCTGATTTCTCCTCTCCTTCGGACTCTCGCTTGGCGATTTCCAAATACCAATCGGCCACATCATTCCAAGTAAATTCGCGAAGCTTTTCGAGTGCCAAAGTAAATTGATATTCTGCAACCAGCGTATTTACCTGTGTTATGGTGTTTTGTAATTTTTGAATAACCCACTGATCAGCGAGTGTGTATGCTTGTGGCATTTGAGAAATTTCTGGTGTGAGTGCACTTTCACGAATGTTCCCCTTCATGAAACGAGACAGATTCCATAATTTATTCACAAGATTTCTCGCATCTTCTACTTTTTCAATGTAAAAACGAGAATCATTCCCAGGTGTGCATCCAGTAACCAAACTATACCGAAGCGCATCAGCACCATACTGCTCAATCATTTCGAGTGGATCAATTCCATTTCCTGCTGACTTGGAAAATTTCTTTCCATCTTTGTCGCGAAGCATCCCATGAATGTACACATTCGAAAAAGGAATTTCTCCAATCGCATATGTCGTCATCAAAATCATACGTGCCATCCAGAAAAACAAAATCTCCCACCCCATTTGCATCCAATTGGTTGGGTGAAACAATTTCAAATCTTCGGTTTGATCTGGCCACCCGAGCGTTGAAAACGTCCAAAGACCGGAACTAAACCAGGTATCAAGGGTATCTTCGTCCTGAGTCCAGCCATCACCCTGTGGAGCTTCAACTCCGCAGTACACTTCTTCACCACGGTACCACACCGGTATCCTATGGCCCCACCAAATCTGCCGTGAAATACACCAATCACGCAAATTATCAATCCATTCAAAATACGTCTTATTATACCTATCAGGCAAAATGTTTACCTCTCCAGAACGCACCACCGTCTGCATAAGCTCTTTGAGCGTAACCTCCTGTCCGGCTTTGATATCTTTGAGCTTTGACTGTTTTAAAACAAATTTTTTATTAACATCCACAAACCACTGATTGGAGACCATTGGTTCTATCACGGTCTTGGTACGATAACACAGTGGCACTCGGTGAACATAGCTTACGTCTTCTCCAACAATGAGCCCCTTATCTTTCATGATCTGTACAGACTTTTTCCGTGCGCTTTCGATGGTTTCTCCTTCGAGCTCACCGGCGATCGATGTCATCTTTCCAGAAAAATCAATCTTTTGGATAAATGTTTCATCTAAACCTCGTCGATTAGCCAAATCATAATCATCTGCTGAATGATTGGAAGAAATAGTCATCGCACCTGCCCCCTTTTCCATGTCAATCACCTCGTCGGCAAGAACGGTAAAAGTTCGGGAACCAGCATAGGTCTCGTACTCGAATGTTTGCCCCTCCAACTCTTTTCCCATTTTTTCTTCGATAACAACAAACTCGCTTTGTGGCTGCAGGGCGCTTAGTACATTTTCCATTTGCTCCTTGTCGTCAAAAAGATTTTTGGAAAGGATAAGTTCATCAGTCTCACCATCCGCATTGGTAAAACGCACTTTTACATAGACGCCTTCAGGATGCACCACGAGCGGCGAATTGGCACACTTGGTTTCAGGACGAACCGTACCAATCACAAAGTTCCCACAACGGATGTAATAAAACGGTTCTTGTTTTTCATCCCACTCAAGCTCGTCATCCGAAAGCACAGACTGCGCTCCAATAGACCAGTTGATCAAACGTGTACCACGGTAGATAAGTCCATCATCGTACATGCGCTTGAAAATTTCGTTCACGGCGCGATTGCGATCGTCGTCAAAAGTATAGCGAAGTCGTGACCAGTCAGCACTGGTACCGAGTTTTCGAATTTGTCCGAGAATGGTTGCTTTAGAATCTTCGGCAAAGGTACGAATCCTACTGAGCAGTTCTTCTCTTCCAAGCTCCTCACGAGGATGCTCAATTCCTTCTTTTACCAAAAGGCCTTCTACCTTGGCCTGAGTGGCTACTGCTGCGTGATCAGTTCCGGGTAACAGTAACACTTTTTTCCCCTGCATACGCTGATAGCGCACCATGAGATCCATAAGGGAATTTTCCAATGCATGACCCAAATGCAAAATTCCCGTTACATTTGGTGGCGGCATCATCACAGAAAATGGTTCACCTTCCAGATTATCAGGGTTAAAAAAACCAGAATCTATCCATTTTTGATAAATTTCATCTTCAAATTTACTCGGCTCATACGCCTTTTCCATTTCTTTCATAAAATTTGCCTAAAATAAAAGAAAAAACAGCATTTATGCAATCAATAGATTTATGGTAGCAAATCCAGGCAAAAAAAGCAAATATTGTGCCAAGATAAGCCAAATATTTATCCCCAAGCCACAAATTGACCCAAGACTTGACGTATATGAATTTTTTTGGTATAGTCATTTATCCGTAACCACCACGGAGGACATCCGTGTCCCGTACCAGAAGGACCATCGGTCGAGCCCTGTTTTGGGGCTTGGCCGCCAACACCGCATGGGTGTTCCTCATGTCGGTAGGGTCCTACGAGCTCCTCGATGGGATCTTCGACATCGACGAGCTGTTCAACTACCGATTCAAGCCGAAGGAGGAAGACAAGTGAACGGGATAGCCGAGGACCTGCTCGAGTCGTCTGTGGGCTTATGCCCCTTCTTCATCGTCGACGGCATCAACTGGCTCGAACGCCGCGCTCGCGCGCGGACTCGTCGTCGCGAAAACCGTGAAATCCGTCGCTGTAAGCAGATGCAGCATATCTGGGGGCTCTGGTGATGCTGTTCTACCGCGCTGGCATCGTCGTCGGTCTCATGCTCAACACCGAGGCCGCAGCGGCCAAGGTGCTGAACCGGCGATCCATTGACGTCGCAGTCGCCTGCCACATCGTCAGCATCGCCGTCATGGGAGCATTCCTCCCTGAGACCTTCAAGAAGGGCATGCATGACGCCGAGTCAGCGGTGGAAGCTCTAACCAACCCATTCGACTTCGACATCTGATCGTCCCACAAACCACCCCACGCGGACCCCACCCCGCCATCTTCAGAAGAGCAAATACTTGTTTGTTGTTCTGAGTAGAAAAATATGGCACTAAAGATTAATGAACAAATCATGAAACGATTTGATCAGGCAAATAACATCCTGATTGTTTTTCGTCGCCATTTTTCTGGAGACTCAATTGCATCAGCGCTTGGGCTCTATAACTACCTCGAATCAAAAAACAAACGAGTCGACATGGTGTCGGAAAATTTTGTCCTTCCTACACAATACGAATTTTTGCCAAAAGCACATCTGATCAAAAAAGAATTTTCCTTTCTGCAAAAATTTGTCATTACCGTAGACATCAAGGATATTGGAATTGAAGAACTCAACTATGATGTGGAGCATGAAAAGCTACGCATTTTTGTTACTCCAAAACAGGGACTCATTACCGGAAACCACATCCGTACCGCGCAGACTCGATTTCGCTATGATCTCATTGTCGTGGTGGACAGCCCTGACCTCGAATCACTTGGAGATCTCTTTGAAAAACACACAGATTTGTTTTACCAAATTCCCGTTATCAATATTGATAACCACAGCGAAAACGAACACTTTGGTCACATCAACCATGTTGATATTACCGCAACCTCTACCGCTGAAATGGTCTACAACCTCATCAAAACCGATCAAAAGCTCGTTATGGATGCTGACAAGGCGACTACCCTGCTTACAGGAATCATTGCCAAAACACAGAGCTTCAAGACCAATGAGACCAAACCACACACACTTAATATTGCCAGTGAACTCATCAACCACGGAGCAGATCGAGACCTTATTATTCGCAACCTCTACCGCACTCGTAGCGTTAATGCGCTCAAACTCTGGGGACAGGCGCTCACACACCTCAAGCACGACCGATCAAACAATCTTGTCTGGACGAGTATTACCCGAGAAGATTTCGTTCGCACTGGTGCCAATGAATATGACCTGCATGATATTGTCGATGAACTTATCTCGAACTCTCCAGAAGCAGAAGTGATTGCCCTCTTTTATGAACCACACCACAAGGATTCAGAAGGAACACCCGTGCATGTTCTCCTTACCGTCGAAAAACCATACGACGCTGCCAAGCTCGTCGGTGAATATGGCCCCCTCCTTGGAGGAAAAAGACGCGTGTCCTTTATCGTAGAAGGAAAATCACTTGCAGATGTTGAAAGCAGTATTGTGGAGACGATCAAAAAACGAATGAAAGAAGTGAAAAAGTAACAGTAAAGCTAAAAAAAAAATCGGCATCAAGCCGATTTTTCATTTTCTCGAAATACTTTCATACCTTTCGCATCCTCATACAGCATGTGATATTGCTTCTGGACTCTTTTACCCCAACTATGCGGATCCTTGATATTTCCATTTTGATCAAAAAGTTCTTTGACATTATCAAAATACAGCTTTCCGGTTATAACCATTTCAAAATTCGTAATGACTGGCGAAATGTTTTCAAGTACTCGAGCTCCTCCAAAACGACCAGTCGAAACTCCTACAAGCAAACAGGGCTTACGATAGTACTGGTCAAAAACTTGATCCATTACCATCTTAAGTTCGCCTGGATACCCATGGTTGTACTCTGGTATCACAAAAACAAACGCATCTGCGGCATCGACCTCTTTTGACCATGGACGAGTCAGTTTCTTACTTTGCCAATCAGGTACTGTTCTGCCAAGCATAAACGTCTCAACCTTCAATAATTTCGTTTTGATGCTGCTTTTTTTTTTGAGTTCGCCAAAAAGATATCTTGCCACCTTAATGCTATTTGCTCCTTTTCGAGCTGTCCCAAGGACTACGGGGATATGAAGTTTTTTCATATTACTTGGTTACATAATACATTCGACTCTCGATCAGTTCACCCGCACTGGTATCGTTTGCTGCCTCAAGAAGCTTTGCCTTCCCCTGCAAAAAAGCCTCCACACGCTCTTGTGGCAGCCAATTCATTTGAATCGGATACAATTTCAGTCGGTTGTACAACAATTCATGCGAGAATCCGAGAGCTGACAAAAATTGATACACTCTTCGCTTAGGTTGGAGTCGGTGAATAAACGGAACCTTGCTTGGAACCTGAAAAGCAATAACTCCCCCAGGTCTTAGGACACGAATAAATTCACCAATGTATCTTTCTATTTGATTTTTGTCTGGGATATGTTGCAGCACTATATTGCAATACACCATATCAAAAGTGTCATCTTTAAACATCGACAAATCATCTGCCTGATTGACAATGAATTGTTGTTTGTCGTCCCCCTCATGGAGTTTTTTAGCTTTTTCTATCATGGCCTTTGACACGTCGACCCCAACGGCATCGTCAAAATGCTGACTCAGTGCCTTGGTGAGTCTCCCGACTCCACAACCAAAATCCAAAACTTTCTTTGTTTCTTTCGGTAGGTCAAAAGTATTTACCTTTTGCATGATAACGTCGATTTCCTTTTGTCCGGTGACAAAAAATTCTGATTCATCCCATCCATTGAATCTTTTTGTCGGGTCAGAAAGCACAGCCCACAGTGGGTCCATTTCTCCAAGTTTGTCCCATTCTTTTTTGTAGTTCATTTTTGTAATTCAATAGTTACATCAAGGCCCTCCCGGTCATTTCTGGAGGAATTGGTATTTCCAACATAGAAAGTACCGTTGGCGCGACATCTGCGAGCATACCAACAGGAGGCATTAGACTCAAGTCACCTCCTGGCGCATCACCAGAAGGGCCAGCTTGCCCCACATAATTCTTTCCAATGACATAGAATGGCACAGGATTATTTGAATGTTCTTTGTCCCTATCCCCCGTTTGGAGATTCACCATTGACTCAGCATTTCCGTGGTCCGCGGTTATCAAAAGGACTCCATCCTTTGCCAAAGTATACTCAGCAATTTGACCAAGACAGCCATCGAGTGTCTCAATAGCTCTTATGGTCGCCTGAAGATCTCCAGTATGCCCCACCATATCGGCATTTGCAAAATTCACAATGATGACGTCATGCTGCCCACCTTGAATAAGTTTGATAACCTCCTTGGTAATCTCCGGAGCTGACATTTCTGGTGCTTGATCATAAGAGGAAACCTTTGGTGAGGGAACAAGTACTCGGTCTTCATTTTCAAATTCATCCTCTACGGTACCATTGAGAAAAAACGTAACGTGGGCATATTTTTCTGTTTCTGCCACATGCGCCTGGCGAAGACCTGCTTTGGAAATAACTTCAGCAAGACAGTTTTGAACAACAACTGGTGGATAGGCAACCGACACCGGAAGTTCTTTTTCATATTCTGTCATGGAAGCAAAATACAAATTCTGGATCTTTTTGGTTTCAAACTTGCTGAACCCAGGCAAAACAATGGCCTTAGTGATTTCACGCGCGCGATCTGGTCTGAAGTTAAAAAAAATCACGGCATCATTATCATCAATGGTAGCCAATGGCTGTCCTTGAGTACCAATCACCACAGGTTCAAATTCCTCATCATATATTTCTTTGACATACGAAGCATCCAGTGCAGCCAATGGATCAGAAAAGTATGATGACGCCCTTCCAAAAACCATTGCATCATATGCCTTTTGAACCCGCTCCCAACGGTTATCACGGTCCATAGCAAAATGACGACCAGACAAAGTAGCGATTTTCCCTAAACCAATTTCAGAAAGCTTGTTTTGCAGTCTCCCAATAAAATCTTTTCCACTATTGTAGACAGCATCACGACCATCCGTAAACGCATGTACAAAAACATCCTTCACTCCATTTGCCTTTGCCATGTCCAAAAGTGCATCGCAGTGATCCTGGGCTCCATGAACATTTCCCGCACTCATAATGCCCATAATATGAAGTTTTGAACCGTTGGTTTTGGCATGTTCCATTGCCCCAAGAAGTGCCTTGTTCTGCGCAAACTCACCACTTGAAATTTCGTTATTAATACGTGGCAGTGTTTGGTAGTATACACGTCCGGCACCAATATTGAGATGTCCTACCTCAGAATTTCCCATCTCTCCAAACCGAAGCCCCACTTCGTTTCCAGAAGACAAAAGCGTCATAGCTGGATAATGTGCTACGAAGTTATCAAAATTGGGAGTCTTGGCAACATAGATGGCATTTCCATCACCGGGGGGTGCGACTCCAAATCCATCGAGAATAGCGAGTACTAAGGGTTTTGGCCTCATAGATTAATACAGTTCTTGACCAGTCATATCATCAGGCTTTGGGAGCCCCATGAGTTTGAGCACTGTAGGAGCGACATCCGCGAGCTTTCCATTTTTCTTCAGTCTGATCGCTCGAGCATTTTTTTTGATAATGATAAATGGAACAGGATTAGTGGTATGTTCAGTCATCTGTTCTCCGGTAACTTCGTTAATCATCCGCTCGGCGTTTCCATGATCAGCCGTAATAACCACCTGACCATCTATCGAAAGCATATACTCAACGAGTTTCCCTATCGCAGCATCCATGTGGTGCACGGCAACTTTTGCAGCCTCTAAATTTCCAGTGTGCCCAACCATGTCTGCATTGGGAAAATTTACACAGATAAAATCAAAAGTATCTTGAACAAAATATTCTTGAATTTTTTTTCCAACCTGATGACTCATCATTTGCGGATGATCTGCATACGTATAGTGTCCGGTAGATCGGACGAGCTGTCTTTTTTCACCATTGATAGCACTGGGAAATCCACCATTAAGAAAGTACGTAACATGCGCGTATTTCTCGGTTTCTGAAAGAAAAAGCTGTCGGTAATCTTCACCAATGGCCTTTGCTAGACAATTTTTGAAATCAGGACTCGGAAAAGCAGTAAATACTCCAGGAAGGTCCGGTCCAAAATCCGTCATGGCGACAAATCGAGTATTCTTCGGAAATTTTTTTCTGTGAAACGCACCTTTGTTCCGTTTATGGAAATCAGTTTGTACAAATGCCTTCGTGAGTTGTCGGGCACGATCAGAACGTGCATTAAAAAAGAAAATCACGTCATTGTTTTTGAGTTTCACTATGGGTTTTCCTTTCTCCGTGATAATAGTAGGTGAAATATATTCATCTGTTTCTCCTCGATTGTACGCTTGTGAAATTGCCTCTTCTACACTTGTGGCTTCATACGGTGCCTCTCCCAGTACAATAGTATCATAAGCTTTTTTCGTCCTATCCCATAGCTTGTTTCTGTCCATAGCATAAAACCTTCCCATAACACTGGCAATCTTTTCCTTCTGCATACTCTTGTGAAGCGCATGCAAATGTTTCACTGCAGAATGTGGGGGCGAATCCCGTCCATCGGTAAAGAGGTGGAGATATACATTATGAAACTTTTCTCGACGAAAATACTCCAAAAGGGCATACAAATGTTCAGGGTGTGCATGTGCACTGTTATGATTTGTCAAAAGACCCATCAAATGAATGTTGGTATTGTATTTCTTTGCATGAAATAGCCCTTGCTTGAAAGCTTCATTTTTAAAAAATGTCCCATCAGTAATGGAACCCCAAATACGTACGAGGTCCTGCTCTACCACTCTTCCTGCCCCGATGTTAAAATGACCCGCTTCGGAATTCCCTTGTTGCCCAGAAAACAGTCCTACATATGTTCCATGAGCTTTGAGCTTCGTACTGGGGTAATTTTTCATGTACGAAAAAAGGTTGGGAGCCGTTTTTGGTGTGATGGCATTCCCTTTTTGTTTTGAAGAGAGACCAAAGCCATCCATGATAATAAAAAGTGTTTTCTTTTTTGAATTTTTTTGAATTTTTTCTGCTGGCATATGCTCTATTGTACTCTTTTTGTCGTTGGAATTCAAATCTCCCTGCCACACCACTATATTGACAAATTAGCTTTTTCATGTTAAGGTCGATGCAGTACAATCATGGGGAGGTACCCCGATGTTCTACGTAATCACAGCGGTAGTCGTCGCCGCCGTATTTGTCGCTATCAGCATCGTTCGTAATCTCCGTCAGGGACGGTCCTTCGAGGAGATGGCCGATGATGGTCAGCAGCCCAAGGACGAAGGCGACAAGAGCAAGCAGAACGATCGCTTCGCTCTACCCGATGACAAGGCGGCCACCTCGAGGGCTAACCTGAAGACCGTGCTGGACTACCCCCCGGACAAGGTGCCCATGGTGACCATCGTGTACGTGGACGACGATGGACACCAGAAGCGCCGGCGCTGGCCGGTGATTCAAGGTCTCCGGATGGTAAGGACCTTTTTGCGCCAAGGAGTTCGAACTCAACGTTTCGCCATCCGTGATGTCTCGGAGTTCGACCCCACGAACACCTCACAGCAGGGTGACGCTGACGCGCTGTTCTGGCGCATCAACGATGGTACGAGCGAGCCCGACCTCGACCCCCCGATCCCCTGCGAGCTGCTGATGATCCTGATGGGGGTGGATCAGAAAGAAGCAGATCGGCTCTTCGATGCCATGCAAAAAGGTAACGCGCGAGACACGATCGCTGACCCACGAGGCGCCGCAGAGGTCGCACGCACCCATGCGCTCGCTGAGCAGGGGATTCGCGTTAATCTGCGTCGCACCATCGCACTTGGTGATCCAGCGATCGCCTCCCTTCAGAACTTCATGGCGATCAACCAAGCTCCTGAGCGAGCTCTGGCAGAGGTAGTGCAGGCACGTCGAACAAATCTGGGGATGCCATCCCCTCAGTTGTCCGACCCTGAACCTGCCGACAGTCAACGACCGACGCTCTTCGCCAACCCTACCGATCCCACCAAAAGCTAGCCGAAGCCTCACCCTCGGCAAACTCCAAAAAGCCCGCTCTTTTGATAGAGCGGGCTTTTTGTTTTGCTGCGACGACGTATTCTTTACAGCTGACTTTCAATCTCCATCAGACGATTATACTTTTCGATTCTTTCAGAACGTGAAAGCGATCCGGTCTTGATGTATTCTGAATTGACGGCTACTGCCAAGTCAGCAATAAAAGTATCTGCCGTTTCTCCAGAGCGATGCGAAACCGATGTTTTGTAGCCGTGCTTTTTGGCAAGCATGATCGCATCAACCGTTTCACTGAGTGTTCCAATTTGGTTGAGTTTGATTAAAATAGCATTACCGACTCC
Source organism: Candidatus Nomurabacteria bacterium (assembly GCA_020632445.1). GTDB lineage: Bacteria > Patescibacteriota > Patescibacteriia > Magasanikbacterales > UBA922 > 1-14-0-20-39-34. Next base: position 139,012 of record JACKFN010000002.1, read on the forward strand.
CATGTCAATTCCTTTTTTGAGACGATCGCAGTTTGTTACAAACAAATCGTCCCCAACAATATCCACTTTTTTCCCAAGCTTTTTCGTACAACTTTGCCAGTTTTCCCAGTCGTCTTCGGCAAGGGGATCCTCAATAGACACAAATGGATATTTCTTTACCCATGTTGCCAAAATAGCCATGAGTTTTTGTGCCGATATCCCCTGTTTTGGACTGTTGAAGTAGTACTTACCGCGATTATAAAATTCTGATGCTGCAATATCGGTAGCCAAAAATACATGCTTTCCTGGAGTATACCCTGCTGACTTAATAGCCTGTACGATACACTTTACCGCTGCTTCATTGGTTTTGAGTTCTGGGGCAAAACCTCCTTCATCACCAACACCTGTACTATACCTTTTTTCATGCAAGAGTTTTTTGAGTGCATGAAAGACCTCTGTTCCAATACGCACCCTTTCGGAAAAACGTTTGTGCACTGGGACAATCATAAATTCTTGCACCGAAAGTGCATTATCAGCGTGTCTTCCACCGTTCACTATATTCATCGTTGGGATTGGAAGCTGGAAACCTTTGAGTTTGAGACCAAATACCTGACGTATATGCTTGTACAGTGGTCTACCAGTACTTCGGGCCGCTGCTCGGGCACAAGCAAGTGACACTGACAAAATAGCATTGGCACCCAAGCGTTTTTTATTTGGGGTGCCATCAAGATCCAACATTGTTTGATCAATTTTTCGCTGCTTACTGGCATCCATCCCTTTAAGCTTCCGAGCGATTTTGGTGTTTACATTTTTTACGGCCTTTTGCACACCTTTTCCTCCATATCGTTTTCCTCCGTCACGAAGCTCAAGAGCCTCATGAACACCGGTTGAAGCACCACTTGGGACTTTTGCCACTCCAACGCTTCCATCTGACAAAATTACGGTGGCTTCAACCGTCGGATTTCCACGTGAGTCGAGTATCTCACGAGCACTGACTGATGTAATACTACTCTTCTTCATATCTTTCGTGAACAAGAAAAATTATTCTATCTCAAATACAACTCGAATTCCCATTTTTACATTCATAGCACCATCTTCACCCATTTCTTCAGTTGGAATTTGAATACCTTCATGATTGTTTTCAAAGCCGCCTTCAAACTCATCATACTGCACAATTCGTACAAATTCTACCCCAAGCGTCTGTGCTAAAATTTCTGTTTTCTCATTCAATCTTCGTACAGCTTCATTTCGTGCCTGAGCATAGTATACTCCCGGATCATCAACCGCAAACCTCAACTCACCAACACTGTCGACGCCGACTTGTCCTGCCAGATCAAAAACGTCTTGTACTTTGTTAAGATTTCTTATTTTTACCTGCAATTGTTGACTCACGTTGTACCCTCCACCTGATGTGACTCCCTGTTCCTCATCGTTATACAGCGGATACACCTGATAATCGAATAATTTGATATCTGATTTTTCAATCCCAAGCTGGCGAAGCCCATTCATGAGTGCATCCATTGACTCATTATTTTCTTCTTGAGCAAGTGCCACAGTTTCGGATACGGTTTGCATACCCATTACCACAAAAGCGCTATCAGGCGTTGCCAGTACTTCCCCCTCTGATTCTATCGTTATTGTTCTGACCTGAGCATTTTCTTGTCCAATATGCTCGTATTCCTTCATGTTGTTTCGTATCAGAGTACCCAGTAACACAATCCCGTAAACCACCAAAATTCCAATCAGAGTCCATAAAATCTTTCTTCCAAAATAACCCATGTGTTCATGGATAGTATGATGGCCATCATGCTCAACGATAGCTTCTTGTTTTGTCTTACTCACACTTCTCCTACGCTTGGCAGCAGAATTGCGAGTCACTGCAGGTTTTTTGACAGGCATATTATTTGTTTTTCTTATTATAACACATGCAGACCTGGCAAGTCTTCACCAGCCAAAAACGTGAGCATAGCTCCACCTCCAGTACTCACATAGTCAATGTACTCAAGCATGTGTGCGCGATGCAATGCATCAATAGTTTCTCCACCACCAACCAAACCAAATGCTTTTCCACGAGAACAGCTGGCAATGAGCCGTGCCATAGAAAGTGTCCCAAAGCTGTACGGCTGTTTTTCGTACAGCCCTATTGCTCCATTCCATATTATCGTCTGCGCTTGCTTGATGTATCGTGAATAGAGATAAATCGTTTCTGGACCAATATCATAAATAGCTTCATTGCGTTTACACACTCTGTATGGACTTTTTTCAAGTATAACGTGTCGGAAATTTTTTCCTTCAGCATCCCCAACAATAACGTCAATGGGTTTGATAACCTTTTTTTTCTTGAGTGCTTTTTGCGCATCCGAGAGTAAATCCTTCTCGACAAGCGAAACGCCCACCCCATACCCAATGCTTTTTAGGTACGTATTAAAAAGCGCTCCACCGATAAGAATATGATCACAACGAGCGGAAAGCTTTTTGATAACAGGAAGTTTGGTAGCTACCTTGGCCCCTCCAACCACCAAAACAAATGGCTTCTTCCCGTGTTCTACGATATGAGTTATGGACTTTACCTCTTGTTGTAAATGCAAACCTGCATATGCTGGAACATGTTTGGCGATTCCGACCGTCGACGCATCTGCGCGATGAGTGACGGCAAACCCTTCCTGTACAAAAATGTCAGTCATAGCAGCGAGCTTGCCGGCAAGATTTCCCTTATTTCCTTTTTCTTCTTTATGAAAACGGGTGTTTTCAAGCATTAATACCTGCCCCGAGTGCAAGGCAGTAATTGCTTCATATGCTTTATTTCCTACCAAAGAATTTACAAATTTCACCTTTCTGCCCATTAGGTGAGAAAGATACTTTGCTATTGGCTCTAAACTGAGCGCCTTTTTCTTTTTCCCTTCCGGACGTCCTCTATGTGAAAGAAGAATAACCTTTGCCCCCTTGCTGAGTAAATATTCAATCGTGGGCAGGGCAGCCAAAATTCTGGTATCATCTGTTACTTTCCCTTTTTCTACTGGAACATTAAAATCAACACGTACCATAACATGCTTTCCAGAAAGATTTTTTATGCGTTTTATTGATTTCATAAAAAAGCTACACATGTAGTGTAGCATATTTTTACTTCTTTGTTGACAGCACTACAGTTTCTTTCCAATTTTCTCCACCATTTCCACAAGACGATTTGCATATCCCCATTCATTATCATACCAGGCAACCACTTTTACCAAATTTCCACCAACGACCTTGGTAAACTCAGTATCGACGATACACGAATATGGATTGCCAATGTAATCACTCGAAACGAGCGGCTCGTCAGTTACCTGCATGATTCCTTTGAGTTCCTTTTTGCTCGCAGCCAGCAAAGCCTTGTTTACCTGATCAGCGGTAACTTCCTTTGAGAGCACAAAGGTAAAATCCGTTAATGATACGGTAATGGTTGGAACACGAACAGAGAGTCCATCAAACTTTCCAGCTAAATCTGGTATAACGCGAGTCACTGCCACGGCTGCGCCAGTAGAAGTTGGTACCATGTTTTGCGCGGCAGCGCGCGCCCTTCGCAAATCACTGTGTGGTGCGTCTTGGAGCCTTTGATCAGCTGTATACGAATGAATGGTGGTAAGCATAGCCTTCTCAATTCCAAAACTCGTATGTAAAACCTGTGCTACAGGAGCGCTACAATTTGTAGTACAAGAGGCATTATCGATAATTTTCTCATCATGGTAATTTGTGCAGTTGATACCACGGACGAACGTTTGTATTTCCTCTCCCTTTGAAGGAGCTGAAATCACGACTCTTCTTGCACCCGCCTTGAGGTGCTTTCCAGCACCCTCTTTGTCGCGAAATATCCCTGTTGACTCAATAACAATATCTACCTTGAGTTTTTTCCATGGAAGCTTCTCGGGTTCACGCTGTGAAAATACCTGGACTTTTTTTGAGCCAATAATCAAGTGTTTCGCATCACTGGCAATCTTTTTTTCCCATCGAGGATATGCGGTATCATGTTTGAGCAAGTGAGCCAAAGTTGCGTTGTCCGTCAAATCATTAATCGCAACTACCTCAATATTTTTTTTCTCCCAAGCAATCTTAAAAGCATGACGACCAATACGTCCAAATCCATTAATAGCAACTCGAATTTTTTTCATATAAATACGCAGACAAGGGTTATGTTTCCCTTATTATAACAAAAAAGAGACCGCTTTCGCAATCTCTTTAGTCTAATGTTGTCTTTATGCAAGTCCTGCTTGCTGTTGCACTTCTTCTACGAAGTTATCTACTTTCTTTTCAATTCCCTCTCCAAGTTCATAACGTGCGAATCGACGAACAGAAATTTTTTCACCGATTTCTCCTGTCTTTTCAGTAAGGAGCTGTTCAATCGTCTTGCTATCATCTTTGATAAATCCCTGATTGAGCAAACACACTTCACTGTAATACTTTGCCATCTTTCCTTCAAGAATTTTTTCAATGATATCATCTGGTTTTCCTTCATTCTTGAGCTGTGCACGGTAGACATCCTTTTCACGATCCATTTCCTGCGTCGTTACTTCATCTGAGCTTACATACTTCGGCGCAGCCGCAGCAATATGCATAGCAATATCACTTACGAGCTTTTGAAAATCTTCATTTTTGGCCACAAAATCGGTTTCACAATTTACCTCAACCAGTACTCCGATCTTTCCATTTCCGTGAATGTAACTCATAACAGCACCTTCCGCAGCTACCTTGTCAGCACGCTTTGCTGCCTTTGCTGCTCCTTTTTTACGAAGCCAATCAACGGCCTTTTCAAAATCCCCACCATTTTCATCAAGTGCTTTTTTACAATCCATCATTCCTGCTCCTGTTTGCGCTCGGAGCTTAGCGATGTCACTTGCGCTCATAGTATTTGATTTGTTTATGTTATTATGAAAAAAAGAGATGGGAAGCCTAGACACTGCCAAACTTCCCACCATCACGTTATTTGTCTCCTACAGTTTTTGATTTCTTTTCAAATTCTGCTTTTCCTTCGCTAATAGCATCACGAACCAACCCAACCATCATATCAATAGCTTTGACAGCATCATCGTTAGCTGGAATGATGTAGTCTGCTTTGTCTGGGTTTGCATTGGTGTCAGCAATACCAATGATCGGTACTCCAACCTTGTTTGCTTCTACCACAGCGGTCTTTTCACGCTGCAATGCTGGGATAAAGATGGCATCTGGAAGTTTTTTCAGATCTACCAAACCACCGATATAACTACTCATCTTTTCTAGATTTTTCGCAATTTCAAGTTGTTCTTTCTTGGTGTACTTTTCAAGCTCTCCTGACTCTCTTTGCTCAGTAAGCATATTGTAGTTATCAATAAGCTTCTTGATCTCTGAAAAGTTCGTAAGCATTCCACCAATCCAACGATCAACGAGGTATGGCATACCACAGTCACTCGCTGCCTTTTTTACAATTTCTCTTGCCTGTGGCTTGGTGCTCACAAACAAAATGGTCTTTCCATCGCTTGCCAATCCTTTGATAGCTGCGAGTGTTTCCTCAAGCTGAGCTTGGGTTTTTTCGAGGTCAATGACGTGTACGCCATTTCTCTGCGTAAAGATGAAAGGTTTCATCTTAGGATGCCAACGTGATGTCTGATGTCCAAAATGGACCCCAGCCTGTAGCATCTCTACAATAGTTGGAACTTGCATAGATTTCCTTTAGGCCTACGGCCGTCCACCTTTTTACTTTCCCTGTGAGTGTTCACAAGGAGGAAATTTCCCTCAATGTCGCCATTTTGGGGCAAAAAGTGTGAGATAGTAATGAATAATTTTATGGCGCTATTATAGAGAAAAAAGGAAAATTTGTCAAGAGGAGGGCAGAAGTGCAAATTTTGCCTAAATCTGTTGATTTTTGTGAATTTATGCTATAATCTCTCTAAAATTATCCTTGCCGACTATGGTTCAATTTTCCAACACCCAAGTTCCACAGGAATTTCAATCTTCACGCGCCGGTAGCTTTTGGCTGCTTCCATCGGTACTCCTGGTCGCAGCACTACTGATTGCTCTGTTTGCCTTTTTCTTTTTTGAAGCCAAAACAAACAGAATCAAACAAAACGCCGAGCAACTCTCTTCTCAAGCATATTCTCCCTCTGCAGCTCTTGCCAATACCGCAGATATCAAAAAAATACAAACAAAAAAACTCATCAGACCATTTAATCCAACCCTCGGAAACTCGAATGCAGATGTCGTCATCCTGGCATTTATTGACTTTGAATGCCCATACTGCGCTCAAAGTTATCCCATATTTGAAAGGGTGGTTAAAAAATATGGAGACGCTATTTTTGTAGTCTTTAAAAACCTCCCACTTGATGACATACATCCAGATGCCAGGCGTTCTGCCCTTGCCGCCATGTGCGCTCATGACCAAAATCAATTCTGGCCCTATTATCGATCTCTTTTTTCTACCAGACAACTCCTGACCGAACACTTGGTAAGCCAAGCGAGGTCACTCAAACTCAATACCGAATCTTTTACAACCTGCCTCACAGAAAAAACACATGACCAAAATATCCAAAGGGACATTGCTGACGCCATAAGCGTAGGAGCTCAAGGGACACCAACATATATCGTCAATGGTGCGAAAATTTCAGGAATTCTTTCTGAACAAGATTGGGATCAAATCATCCTTTCATTCCTCAAATAATATGAAACGCTTTTTTATTCTTCTTCCACTGTTTCTCCTCTTGTGCGCTCCGAGCATAGCGCACGCACGAGTCGACCAACGCTGTTTTATCAAAGAACAATGTATCCAAGCCAGAAAAAGTTTTAACCTACCCACAGACGAACTGGAAGAAGGGTTCTACAGGACTCAGGAAACCATAGAAGCTTGTGGTGACAAAGACGGAAAGGGACGTGAGCTGGGTTTTTGTCTTCCTGTTGGAAAGGCCAAGACGCAAGTTCAATTTGGATCTACAAACGAATTCCAGGATGTAGGAGACTTCATCCAAAAAATGTACCGTTATGGAATAGGTGCAGGAATTTTTTTGGCAGCGGCGATGCTCATTGTTGCAGGGCTGCGTTGGACCGCATCTGGAGGAAATCCCAACAGCGTCGGCAATGCGCAAAAACAAATCGCCGGTGCACTGGTAGGGCTTTTCTTACTGGTTTTTTCATACTTCATCCTCAACACCATCAACCCCTACCTTGTGAACATGCGTCTTCCACAAATTTGGATGATCAATACCATAGGACTCGCACCGGTATATTGCAGCGAAACAAATAATGCACTCGCATTTGCCGTCACGCCAGAAGAAAAACAAAAAGTGGGATACGACACGGTTTCCATTGAGGCTATCAAGGATAGCAAATTTACCCCCGGTAAGATATTTGATGTTGACAAATCAGAAGCAATGTGTAATTATGATTACTTCGTAGATGGTACCGGCGGAGCTGTCTGTAGAGGGCAAGTCTGTCCCAATCCAAACGAAGAGCTTTGCTTTACCCCATACGGGGGATCCCATGACGAATGTGGAAAGGGTACCGTTGCTGGAAAAATTGAACATTCCGGTTTGATTGAAGGGGCTATCCAACAGCTGCAAAAAAATGACCCTTCGCTTATTGGAGGAGCACTGGTAAGCGCACTGGGTACCGTTGCACTCGAAGGTTGGGAATGGCCATGGGTTGATGATACAAGCCCTGGATTTGGGCTCGATGATGACCTCGAACTTTGGGCTGCGTGTGGTGATGGAAGTATCAATGAAATCGCGAATGCGAAAGTTGAATTAGACCAAAACAGACTGGTGCAGTACTACGTCATTGAAGAAACCCGCGAAGAAATTATTTTACAGGGAAATGCCAAATGCAGCAATAGTGGAGGCTTACTCGGGTATGTCCTCGCCGCAGAACTCAACGAAGAAGGAGACGCCACTGACGAAACACACTTTATCGGACACGTTGGGACTATTGGAATTGACTTGGGAGATGACAGAGCATTCCGAAACATGCTCGAGTTTAAAACAGAAACTTTTCTCAAGGCACTTTTTTCTGAAGAAGAAATAAAGACAGGATTGGTTATCAACATAGATGCTGCGGCAATTGAAGACATTGATGGAGCAGACGACGGTGCAACAAATCGAAGAACTGCCAAGTACCTCGAATACGGATTCTGCTCTGAGCTTGATCGCCTCAATAATGATTGGTGGAAAAACGCTGGAGAAATCATTTCTGTAAAGTATAGATGTAAATACAAACCTGTTACTGAATAATTAAAAGTCACCTATGTCGAATGTTATTCGAATAAAAAATGCCTGTGTACACAACCTCAAGAATGTTTCGATAGACATTCCCAAAAACAAACTTACCGTTATTACAGGACTTTCTGGATCAGGAAAGTCTTCTTTGGCTTTTGATACCATATACGCAGAAGGACAAAGACGCTACGCTGAGAGTCTGAATGCCTATGCACGCCAGTTCATGGATGTCCACGACAAGCCAGATGTTGAACAAATTGATGGACTTTCACCGACTATTGCGATTGACCAAAAAAACATTTCTCGCAATCCACGTTCTACATTAGGCACGACCACAGAAATTTATGATTATCTGCGTCTCCTCTTTGCTCGCATCGCCAAACAATACGATCCAGAGACCAATGAAGTCGCCCAGGGGTACTCACCTGGAGAAATTACTGAAGAAGTCCGCAAAGCAGCGCGAAAAGAAACCATTATCATTATTGCCCCATATTTCAAGGGGGAAGCGGCAAGCCAAAAAAATCTTTTACAAAATATAGAACGCTCTGGATTCAATACGATTCGCCTCAATGGAATGGAACAAAAAATCCACGAGTTTAAGAAATTCAAATTCCAAAAAGGGAGTCTGTACGAGATCGACGTTGTAATTTCAAAAATCAACGATCCCAAAAAACAAAATGTAGCCCCCTTTGTGGAAAATGGTCTTGAACTCGGAAATGGGAGCATCATTATTGTTGGTGAAGACTCCGGCGAAGAACGACTACTCACAACGTTCCCATACTGTGAATCTACAGGAAGAAGCTTTGAAAAAATTGAACCACGCACCTTTTCTTTTAACTCTCCATACGGTGCCTGTCCTCGCTGTACAGGCCTTGGTTATACCCTAGATATTGACCCTGAGCTTATTGTTCAAAATCCACGACTCACTATAGCCGAAGGCGCCATTACACCATGGAGTCGCATGATGGGGAATCAAACCAAACAAATGCAGCTTATCGAGATCGTTGCGCAGTCTCATGGATTTTCTATTCACACCCCAGTCCAAGATCTTACCAAGAAAGCCATTGACCTTATTTTGTATGGAACTGATGGTCAACAATACAAAATTGGAACCAAGACCCTCAATTTCGAAGGAGTTATTCCAAATCTCGTCCAAAAACATGCCACATCAGATTCCGAATATATCAAAAAAGAAATTGAACAATACATGCAAGAAACCACTTGTCCGGTTTGTGATGGAAAGCGACTCAAGGCAGAAGCCTTACATGTAAAGATAGGAAATTTGACCATTGCTGATATAACGCAAATGAGTGTGGCAGAGTCTCATGAATTTTTTTCAGCTGGTGGAAAGAAGCAAACCTCAAAATTCCTTGCCGGACTCAGCAAAAACGAATCAGAGGTCGCCACTCCAATTGCCAGAGAGGTAGGAAAGCGCCTCGACAATCTCATGAATGTTGGTTTACACTATTTAACTCTCGACCGTGCGGTAAATACGCTTTCTGGAGGAGAAATGCAGCGTATCCGTCTTGCCAATCAGCTTTCAACAGGACTTACCAATGTCATCTATATTCTTGATGAGCCGACGATTGGTTTGCACCCTCGAGATAACGCAAAACTCATTGATACCATCAAATCACTCCGTGATCTTGGTAACACCGTTATTGTCGTAGAACATGACGCCACCATGATGCAAGCAGCCGACTTTGTCATCGATATTGGCCCTGGCGCCGGTCAACACGGTGGGGAAATTATGGCCAGTGGAACGTACAGCCAAATACTCAAGGCCAAAAATTCACTTACTGGTCAATATCTCAGTGGTGAAGAAGTAGTCACAACTCATAAACCACCGAACGACAAGGCCAAAAAACCAAAGTCTATTACCATTACTGGAGCAAAAGCAAACAACCTCAAAAATATTGATGTCTCTATTCCTCTTGGAAAGCTTGTCTCTATAACAGGAGTATCCGGATCAGGAAAATCTACGCTTATCAACCACATCCTGGCAAAGGCGCTTTCCAAACATTTTTATCGCGCAAAAACACAAGTTGGTGAACACACCAAAATCAGTGGAATCGAACATATTGATAAGGTTATTGCGATTGACCAAACTCCTATTGGAAGAACTCCTCGCAGTAACCCCGCCACCTACACTGGTGTCTTTACCGCCATCCGTGACCTGTTTGCCAGCCAGACAGAAGCCAAAATGCGCGGATACGATGCCGGAATGTTTTCTTTTAATGTAAAGGGCGGAGGAAGATGTGAATCATGTAGTGGCGAGGGATACGTGTGTATTCCTATGCATTTTCTCAATGATGTTTTCATCGAATGCGGAAGTTGTGAAGGGAAACGATACAACAAAGAAGCACTCGAAATACATTACCGAGGAAAAAGCATTGCCGATGTGCTCGAGATGACGATTGAGGAAGCCTATACGTTTTTCCGAGACACATCAACTATTTCTGATAAACTCCATGTACTCAAAAATGTTGGTCTTGGATATCTCAAACTCGGTCAACCGGCAACAACCCTTTCCGGTGGTGAGGCACAAAGAATCAAGCTTGCAACAGAACTTTCTCGGCGCCAAACAGGAAAAACACTCTACATTCTCGATGAACCCACAACAGGACTCCACTTTGCTGACACCAAAAGACTCCTCCAAATCCTCGCCCAACTCGTGGAAAAGGGAAACACGGTTTTGACGATTGAACACAATATGGACGTTATCAAATGCAGTGACTGGATCATTGACCTGGGACCAGAAGGAGGAAAAGAAGGTGGAGTTGTCGTCGCACAAGGTACCCCAAAAGACGTCGTGAAGGTAAAAGGAAGTCATACGGCAAAATACCTCAAAGAAGTCCTCTAACACCAAAACGTAAAAAGGATCCTCACTGGGGATTCTTTTTTTGCTGACAAATTTCTGAAGTCATGGTAAGCTTAATATGCGTTTAAATACTCCACTATGCAAGAAAAAACAACTCTTCCTGGACGAGCGCCACTGCAACCCCGAGAATCTGCATCTGGCGGGCCAAAAACACCCGAGCAACCTCCAACCGCTCTACCATACGATCAATCCAAAACGAAAGTTTTTGCCTCTGATGAACATCGTCTCGAAGCAGAAAACCTCTCAAGACTCCGGGAACTGAGCAATGCTCTTGAGCACGCACTTGGTGGACCCCTGTCAGGTGACCTCTCTGACGATATGCTTCACGTACGCATTGCCAGTACCGTAGTCACCATTGATAATAAGAAAATGCCTATAGTGTCTGCTCTGCTAGAGATTGCGAGTATATCGCGTGGACTCCATATAACACTCGAAGATATCGCCGGGCCAAATTTACTTCGATACACAACAGAAATTGATAAAGATGTTGGTGCTATGTTTTTGCAAGCCGAAGACCCAAACACCGCTGAAATTGATTTGAAGCCAACACAGCCGCCTACACGTGCCGCCCATGATGAGCCAACAATGATTTTGCCACTCGAGCAGAGTTTCCACCCTGAAGACGAAGATGCTGAGTTTCAGAGACTTGTTCATGAGGTACAAGCGGCCATCCAACAAAGAACAACATTTCCTCCGAATAAACTTGGCAACATAGTTGAGCGCCTAAAAACTCTTCAAAAATCTGACCAAAGTGGTAAAGGTCAAAACGAAAGAAGATTGCCTCCAGATGTATTTTCTTGGATGCAAAATCAAGAATATGCTTTAAATCGAATGGAAGCAGGGAAAACCCGTTTAGAAGCTGCTTTACCGATGCATGATAATGAGAGTAAAAAGCCCAATTTCCTACAAAGAATTTTTGGACGCACGAGAAAAGAGAAGCCATAACAAAAAATCCCGATTCTTCGGGATTTTTTTACTTCCTTTTTTTGCCTAGGCTTTTGCTGTTGGCTTCTTTACTTCCTTAAGCTTTTTCTTGTGAGATCGCAAGTAGTATGCCCGTCCTTGTTTTACCTTCATTTCACGAACGAGTTCAATCTTTTCGATAAGCGGTGAATGGATTGGAAAGATCTTCTCCACTCCTACACCGTTTGATACCTTACGAACGGTAACCGTTGCCCCTGCCTCATTTCCATGCTTTACGGCAAGAACTTGACCTTCAAACATTTGTATACGTTGTCTTTCTTCACCCTTTTTGTTGACGTCTTTAATGATCTGGTGAACTCTCACGATCATTCCAGACTTGAGGGCATTTCTGATGTCTTCTGACATAGTTTTAGCTTAATCGGAGAGGTTCATGACTGATAGTCTTGGTCTGAACATCACTAAATCGTGTGGCGATATCATACTATACTTCTTGAAAGTTGTCAAGAGGGCTCAGGAACGCCGCTTTCAAGCTTTTTAAGCTCAATAGAGTGCTTTTCTCTACTGCACAAACTCCTCCACCCTAACAAGCTGTACCTCCTCACGGGTTTCCTTCAAATCCCTAAGGGTAAAATCATGTATCTGCTGGTCCAAAGCCTGACAACAGTCTGTTACCACAGTTATATCAAAATCCCTATCATAGGCGTCTTGCACCGTTGACCTGACACACAGATTTGTCAAAATCCCCGCAACCACAATAGAGTCAATGCCTGCCAATTCATCTTCGAGACTCGTGTTATAAAACGGGCTGATCTTGTTTTTCTCTATAACCACATCTCCTTCCAGTTTATCTAGCCCTTCAATGATTGCCACATTCTTTGATCCAGGTGCAAATGCTCCGTCAGAATCTGCTTCAACATGAGCAATAAAGATGATCTTGTAAGCTTGTCCACGACAAAAGTCGATCAGCCGGTTGGTATTTTCTATTAGCTTCGATACATCACCAATATAATAATCTGAATTCTCGTCGATCCACTCATTTTCAAAATCAACGAGAATAAGTGCTTTTGATGGCATAGGTTTGTTACAAATGTGTTTTTAATATGCTCACTATGTGTTCAGCCGTCTCGTCTATCTTCCCCTCTTTGTTGACCACGGAAAAATCATACTGCTTGGCTATTCCCATTTCATAACCAGCGGCTTCGATTCTTTTTTGTAATTCCTGCTTAGAGGTTCCTCCACGACGCAAAATTCGCTCTTTGAGCGTATCGAGTGATTCTGGCACTAAAAATATCGAAAGATGCTGCACTCCAAGCTTATCAAGACTGAGCTTTCCATGGACATCAAGGGTCGAAAACACGACTTGATGCTTTTGCAAAAATTCATGCAAATGTTTTTTTTGTACTCCATAAAAATTTCCAACATACTCATTGTATTCGACGAGTTCATCGTGTTCAATCAACTTTTGAAACGCATCATGTGAGACAAAAAAATAATCGACTCCTTCATGCTCTTTCGGTCGGATCTCCCGGGTCGTTGTTGTCACCAATCGAGCACTCCCTGGTATTCGTGCAATGAGCTGCTCGACGATGGTATTTTTTCCACCCCCAGACGGGGCAGAGATGATGACGAGTTTCCCCTGCTTCATATTACTTGAGTGTTTGCAAAAACAATGAAAGTTCCTTGGGGAGTTTGAGTTCATAGTCTACGCTTTCACCTTGTGTGTTTTGAAATACCAACCTTTGTGCATGCAGAAACAGTCTCCCAAGTTGTTTGTCATATTTTCGTCCTCTGTGCTGATGGTAGAGTTCATCACCAACAACATGGTGATTATACGCGTACATATGTACACGAATCTGATGCGTACGCCCAGTGTGAATTTTTACCTTAAGCAGAGTGAAATTTACAAATACTTTTTCTACCCAAAACTCTGTAAGTGCCGTCTTTCCTGGCTGACGTTTGTACACTTTATCCAGCGCAAGTTTATCAGTCTTGGGTCTACTGACCATACGTCCATCGTTTCCACGATCAATTTCAAAGTCCAGGGTATCATGCTGCGCTTCGACAACACCATGCACCAACACCGTGTAAAATTTTTCTACTTCTCTTTGCTTAAACTGCGCCTTGAGGTGCTCAAAAGCCTTTTGATTTTTTGCTACCACCATGAGTCCTGAAGCCTCTCGGTCCAATCGATGCACAATACCTGGTCGCTCGGCATTTTCACCAACGCCTCGGATTCCAGGATACTTTTGTACAAGCCAATGTGCCAAAGTCGCCGGCTCATCAGCCTGGGTTGGATGCACCAAAAGCCCAGCGGGTTTGTTTATCACGATATAATCTGTTTCGTCAGCAATAATTTCAATCTTTTTATAAAGCTCCAAGTCCTCCTGGCTCACCTCTACAGGTTCCTCCTCAATAAAGTACACATCAATGGCATCGCCCTGGCGAATCATATCTCCAGCTTTTTTGGGGAGCTTTCCATTTACCTGCACTTTGTTATTTTTTATCATCTTCTGAATCTCACCACGACTAAGCTGTAGATGTTCCACCAAAAAAATATCCAACCGCTTTTGCCCTTCGAGTTCTGGAACAACAAAAATTTTCTTCTCTGTGATCATACTTAATTTATATAGATACACTGACATTATCACAATCTCTTATAAAAGGCAAGAAAATGGCTGAGATTAGCCATTTTCTAAAGTAGTGCGCCTGGGTGGGTTTGAACCACCGACCCCAACGTTATAAGCGTTGTGCTCTAACCCCTGAGCTACAGGCACTCATTTTAGCCCTGACCTAGCATTATTTCCCACTTGCGGGACTAGTGCCTGAGCTACTGTCACATACGCGCATCACTATAACAAAACCAGAGGCTATTTTCAAGTCCTTTTGCCGACCGGTCGAACTGTGATATAATGTGGGATATGAAAAAAAATGAAGTAAAGAAACTGATCCTTATTGCAAAAAAGCGAATGAGCCGTTCAAAAGATCCTATTCACGACCTTGCACATGTAAAAAGGGTTGTAAAATACGCCAAAAAGTTCTCAAAAAATGCTAAATTAAGCGAAGATGAGGCTATGGCACTCGAACTTGCCTGCTTTTGGCATGATGTTGGCCGCACAGTCATTAAACGTCCTTCTATAGTCATAATGAGCTTTATCGACGACACGATATCAGCATGCATGCTCCTCAAAGAAGCCATTCTCACCCGGTCATGGTCAGCATCTGTCCGTAAAGCTATCTTGCTCGTCTTGTGCAATAATGCAGGTTTTGGACCACTTTTTACCAAGCTTCTATTGAGCAAACAAGACCGACACCTGCTCAACCTCCTCAACGATGCCGACAATTTTGATCTCTTCAATTATCACCGCATGAATCGCATTGTGAAGCTTGCCGACAAATCATTCATATTCCATTATGGATATAAATTAACAGCATGGTGGTTTTTTAAACTTGAAAAAATTCGATTTAAAACTCAAGAAGCAAAAAAATACTTTCGAGAAGTGCTCAAACAACTTTCACAGTGGATGATGCAAGACCACATCAAAAAATGGCATATAGAAACATTTGGTTGGGATTGGTGCGAAAAAACACTGCTAAGAATTCACTCTCTGAGCTGTAAATATAACTACTAGCGGGCAAACGCCCGTTTTTTCTTGCTTTGAAAAAGTTTGACTGCTACAATACCATTGATAATAATCATTCTATGCCTTTTTCTTTTTTTTCAGAAAACAACAGAATTCGAAGACAGGCCGAAAAAAAACTCAATGAGTACAACAGGCCATCAATGAATTACTTCGTCCTCATTGCTTTGTCAGCCGCCATCGCCACATTTGGGCTCGCACTTGATAATACTTCCATTGTCATCGGCGCTATGGTCGTTGCGCCGCTTATTACTCCGGTCTTTGCATTTTCTCTTGGATTGATACTCTTTCGTATGAAAAATGTTGCGAAGTCATTTCTGTCGCTCTTCTTCGGTACATTGGCAGGACTGTGCGTCTCCATTCTCATGGCAATGGTAGTAATTCTCATCAATGGCAACTTTGCGCTCGGAAGCGAAGTGCTTGGAAGAACAGAGCCTAACCTACTTTTTTTTCTCGTAGCATTTCTATCAGGTATCGCAGGTGCCTATGCCTACGGTAGACCACAGGTCCTCGAATCCATCACCGGTATCGCTATATCCGTTGCCATTGTTCCTCCACTTGCTGTAACAGGTATTGGAATTGCATTGCAGAATTATCATCTTATGCAAACAAGTTTCTTACTCTATGCATTTAACTTGCTTGGAATTGCTTTTGGAAGTATTGTAACTTTTGTCGCACTCGGTTTCGGAAAGGATATCGAAACGTAAATTTTTTTCAAAAAACTTTGTAGTGCTTCAAAAAAAGTTATACACAGTTTTTTCCTGCAAACTCTTAAAAAAATTTGCAAAAAAACATATAATGTATGTAGGTCGATTGCATACTTTTTTTTTACAAAAAGTTTTGCATAACGTTTTACATCCATGCTTGTCATGTAAAACATTTCAAGTTGGTGTGTGCCTAGGTCACATCAAATACAACATAACCTCAAACGAAAGGAGGTGTCACTATGCCAGCAAGAAAAAGAGCTACCAAAAAAAGCAGTGCTGCTCGTAAGCCTGCTAAGCGCAAAGCTGCTCCTAAGAAAAAGGCTACTGCAAAGCGTAAGCCTGCTAAGCGCAAAGCTGCTCCAAAGAAAAAGGCTGCTGCAAAGCGTAAGCCTGCTAAGCGCAAAGCTGCTCCAAAGAAAAAGGCTGCTGCAAAGCGTAAGCCTGCTAAGCGCAAAGCTGCTCCAAAGAAAAAGGCTGCTGCAAAGCGTAAGCCTGCTAAGCGCAAAGCTGCTCCAAAGAAAAAGGCTGCTGCAAAGCGTAAGCCTGCTAAGCGCAAAGCTGCTGCAAAGCGTCCTGCTCGAAGAAGATCAACTTCAAAGAAGAAATAAATTTTTCTTCATCACAAAAAGAGGCCAAAAGCCTCTTTTTGCTTTGGGAACTTTTTTTATAGATTCATTCCAAGCTGCTTTGCCCGTCCCCGCTGCTGAGCACTTTGAAAAACTTTTACCACTCCAAACTCCCCATCATACCCTGGTTGGATATAAATATCTCCTTCTCTTACCTTTTGAATTGCATTGGCAACTTCTTTGGATGAATACTTTTCTATCTCTTTTACATCACCATGAATAAGTACACTAAACTCACTTCCCATCTTTTCAATTAACCCATCATATATTTTCTTGACGGCCTTGCTTGATACACCAACTTGAATGGTGTCGGAAATAATTTCTGGGAGTGGAACAATACTTTTAAATGGAATTCGCTCAAACTGGTTGGCACTACCGTGTGGCCGTGACGCAAGCTCCTGTACCCTGTTGAGCACACCTACAACAAGTTTCTTCTTGCACTTTGGACATATTCCTTTGAGCCTCTTTGTTTGCTCTGGCTCACACCAAAAACCACAATCCCTATGTCCATCGCAATGATATTTTCCTTCTTCTGGATAAAATTCTATGGTATACAAAAATTCGCTTTTCTTTGCTTCCCGGATGATCTGCATAATCCTCAAATATGTAATATCAAGCTCACTTTGAAAGGAAAACACATTTGCTTCCCTACCTAATTTCTGTGGACTGTGCGCATCAGAGTTTGACACCAAAGTAATCTTATCCAAAAAATCACACTGCCAATTCATCAGAGGGTCACTAGAGAGTCCGGTTTCGATAGCAAAAATGTGTGGTGTCAAATCTTCAAAAGCCTCTTCGAGAGAATCATATCCACTTTTTGAACCAAAAATACCAAACCATGGCGTCCATACATGTGCAGGTATCATCACCATACGCTCATCAACATCAAGCATTAACTCTAAGAGTGCTTTGCTGGTAATACCCAGTATGGGACGTCCGTCAGCATACAAGTTAAACCCCATGTCAGCTAGCTTCTGATTAAACTTTTCTGCAACCGATATACTTGGAGCAAAAACAAGATGGTGAACTCTCCGAGTTGCTCCCTTATCTTTTTTGATAACCGAAACTTCTGTACCCAAAAGAAACTTCGTTTGATGATTTCGCAGGATAGAAAACTCTTGATCGTTTTTCACTTCTTCTTTTAATACAAAAACACCCTCTGAATGCTCCACCAAACTTTCCTGAATATGTTCAAACCACTTTGGGTGCGTAAAATCACCGGTCACTACAATATCGATTCCGCGTATAGCACAACTACGTGCAATTTCTGGAAGCTCAAGATGCTTGGAGCATGCCCGAGAGTACTTTGAATGAATATGGAGGTCAAGAATTTGTTGGATCATACATCTTTAGATTTCGACTTATCTTGTGCTCCATTCCAGGCAAGATCAAAAAGGAGCTTCATCATACCATGAATCGTAGGATCTTCAATAATCACCCCAATAAGACCCTTTTCATCAAAATTCACAAGTGAAATTCTGTTCCGGTCATAAATGGTGAGCTCTGCAGAAAAAGTAAACTTTTCTTTTTCTATAAAACGTACCTGCGGCCAAATTTTTTTGTCAACATGATTGTACACGGTCTTGCCATAGTCTATACCAAATTGTGTCATTGGTAAAATACCCTTCGCCGTCACTCCATTTTTCGCTTTTTCCCGTACATAATCACGCAAAAATTCTTTGGGGAGAAACTGCATCAAATTTTCTATCTGAGAAAATCCATACATCTCATACTTCTGCTTCCCTGCGACATGATCGTCATACACCTGCATTACCCCCTCACGCCCTTCATAAAAAATTACCTTTGGTTTATTTGGAGTAAGAGTAAACAACCCCTCAAGTTCTGGAATAAGTCGCTGCGCTTGCTCAACACCCTCTCTTGCCATCCTCATTCTTCCCTTTGCATACCGGACAAGTTTTTCCGGCCTTTCGAGCTGATAAAAGATCTTTTTTTTCTTCTCAAGCTCTGTAACGAGCCCCTTGATAGCCAATCGCTCAAGCAAAGCATACACCGTACTTCTGTTGAGGGAGCAGTGCTTTGCGATCTTTGAAGGATACGCTCCTCCCAAATCATAAAGAGCGCAGTATACGAGCGCTTCTTTGCGAGAAAGCCCCGCCTTTTCAAGTTGTGTTTGGAGTCTAAGGTTCCCACTCACAATTTCCATATTGTTTTGCTTTTTCTACTATACCATTTCTTTATTTTTTGTCAATTTATACGAACACTTTTTTATTATTAAGCTTTTTTTGTTTGTTTTTAGTTAAATTTTAGTACTTTTTTTGTTAACTACCACAAACGTTTTATGAAATCATATATTCTACGATGAACTCACCAAATGTATTCATTCATACTTCTTTATGAAAAAACTTATATTTTCAATGGCCGCAATCACCCTACTCGCCACTGGATGCTCGTCGCAAAACGCATCACACACAAAAGATGTCCCATCGGTCATAAAAATTGGATTCATTGGACCACTCTCTGGTGACGCAGCGAGTTATGGCGTCCCTTCAAAGGATGCCATTGAGCTTGCCAAGCAAGAGATTAACGAAACTGGTGGCATCAACGGTTCAACACTGGAAATCGTTTACGAAGATGGAAAGTGTGATGGAAAAGGAGCCTCTGCAGCCATCCGAAAACTCATTGATATTGATAAAGTTCAATATATTATTGGCGGTTTTTGTAGTGGAGAAACCTTAGCGGCAGCACCAGTTGCCGAGCAAAATAAAGTAATACTTTTTTCTTCGTCATCGGGAAGCCCTGACATTACCCATGCAGGAGACTTTATCTTTCGAAACTTCCCGTCTGATGCCAGTTCTGCTACCAAGCTTGCAAAGCTTGCCAAAGAAAAGGGAATGCTCCGTGTTGCCACTCTTACAGAAATTACTGATTATGCCCAGGCCTTTACACGCACCTTTTCACAAACCTTTGAAAAACTTGGTGGTTCGCTGGTTACACGGCAAGAATATGAGAGCTCTTCAAAAGATTTTCGATCGCAACTTACCAAGGTAAAGGCCAGTGACGCAGATGCCATCTTAGTTATCGCGCAGACTCCAGAAGAGTTTGCCCTTATACTCAAACAAATAAAAGAAATAGGAATTGACCTCCCACTTCTTTCCAATGAATTTTTGGTATCTGACATGGTCAAAGAAAGTAGCTCACTCGTGCAAGAAGGATACTATGCAGAGCCACTCTTTGATGAGACAAGGCCAGCGACAAAGGCATACATGGACAAATACCAAGCAGCCTACCAAAGCCACGGATCTCTTCCTCCCGTCTATATTGCAACAGCCTACGATGCCGTCTATATTGCAAAAGAAGCAATTGAGGCTTCAGGCCTTAACACGGAAAAAATTCGAGACTACCTTTATAGCATAAAAAATCGCGAAGGCGCGGCAGGAACGCTTTCCATTGATGCCAATGGAGATGCTGAATTCCAATATGTAGTAAAAGAAATTCGAAATGGAGTGGTGCAAGACCTCTAGAAATCTCCTACAAAGAACCGAGTAGCTCCTCGGTTCTTTTATTTCTTTGTCGGGGAAAATACTTGATATATAACAATTACTACAAAAACTGTAAACAAATATATCTGGTAACCGAATGCAAATGCAGCCCCATTGATAGGCTCGTAAACTCCAAAAGAACATACGGCTGCAAAAAAAATCGCCATCAGACAAAGACAGAGTTTGGACAAAAAATCGTAACGATCCTTTTTGTGTTTCCACTGACGAACAATATGCCGTATTTCCTTTATAAAAAGCTTCCACAGGAGAAAACAAACCTTTCCCAGTATTGGCCATACGAGTATCAAAGGCAGCGCAAAAAGACGAGCTTCTTGTGCCTTTGCAGCCCAAAATACAAACGTCGTGTTGATAATCACTGATAATACAAAAGCAAACAATAGACGCTGTACTTGCTTTTTTAGGTGAAAATGGCGGGAAAATGCGCGCAGCATGGCAAGCGGCAATCCCAAAACGACAAAGAAGCTCACTAAAGACTCCAAGGTATGTGCCCCATCCTGAAAATTGAACATCCAGTGCCGAAACCTTTCATCAGACATATATTCCCAAGCGACTGTACCGTAATCGCTGTGCACACTGAACCAATATATGGCACCAAGGTATGCTCCCGTTGCCAAAAGCATTGCAAAAACACTTCTGACAAATACAATATCCGTAAATGCATGCTTTTTATTTGGCATGAGAAAAAATACAAACCCAGGGATGAGCAAGACACTCGTTTCACGTGCAAAAAGGGCCAGAAAAAAAGAGACAGAAAACCCTATCCACCATCTTTTCATAGCACACAAAAGCGTCAGCAAAAGAAACAAATACTGAAATGGCTCGTCGTAGGAGTAAATAGGTATGCCAAAGGCAAAGAGAATCGAAAAGCTGAGATAAAAAAATACCACCGCCAGATAGGCATTGCGATCTCTTTGCTTAAATGCCTTGGCAAGATAGAATAAAGCCATCCCACACAAAAATAAAAGCCCAAAATTTACGGCAATAAACGCATTGGCATAACTCACATCAAGTATTCTATGAACAAAATCAATGGCAAATGATGTCATCGGCCTTCGTACAAAGGCCGGGTGCTGCATGTGGTAATCATACACTTCCTGTATGAAACCATGGTTGATATTATTCTTGTAATCCCAAGGATCCACCATCCCAATATCAAGACTTAGCATGCTTGGAAAGAAATAGTGCAAGGCAAAAATGCCTAGTGTAAACGCTAGGCATAAAAAGAATGTTTTGAGCAGTGTTTTCATTTTCCACTATATTCTATGTCTTCTTCACTCAGTCGACGAATCCCAGCGTCCGAGTGTTTTTCTTCTATAACGTGCGCAAGAAGTCCTGGGACTCGTCCAATAATAAAGATAGCATCTCCCTGATCTGGCGTAAAGCCCATGTCACACAAAATGGCAGCAATAACCCCATCAATGTTAAAAGGAAGTGGCTTTGATGATATTGCACTCAGCTCGCCTTGGACTTGTTTGGCGAACTGACTATACTTTCCTAAAACACCGTTTTCTTGCGCAATGGCAAAAAGCGTTTCGCTGCGTGGATCTCTATCCGTGAATACCTTGTGGCCAAAACCTGGTACACGAATCTTTTGTTCTTTGAGACTCAAAAGAAGTTGTTTCAAATTCTTTGTGGATTCATTTTCAAGAAAAAACTGCATGGCCATCCCAGTGGCAAGTCCATGCCTTTGACCAAAACCAAGTAACCCCGCTGCAAGGGATGCATTGAGAGGGTTTTTGGCTGACACGGATACACGGGCATTGAGCGCCGAAGTATTTACGCTATGATCAATTGAACTTATCAAAAGCGCATCCATCATTCGTCCCTCACTCTCGTTTGGGAGTCTTCCCTGCAAAATATGGAAAACCGATTGTGCAAAAGAATGCCCCTTTACCAGCGTTTCCAAAGCAATGCCACGGATATACTCTCCGTCTTCACGAATGTCGGTTATACTTGTTTGAAATTTCATATTACAAAAACATTTCCATAAAATAATCATCGTAAAATTTTCCATCAATAAGCATTTCCTTTTCAAGCGTACACAGTACACTAAACCCAAGCTTCTTATAAAAAGCAACAGCCCTTTCATTTTCTTTATTCACCAAAAGTTGTAGCTTGAGTACACCAGCTTCCTTGAGCTTATCCGTCAAAAACTCAAAAAGCCGCTTTGAAATTCCTTTCCCCCTATATTCGGTTTCTACAAAGACTGCCTTAAGATGTGCGACATGCCTTAACCTCGGAAGTGCGTCAATATACGCTCCCATGAATCCCACAACTTTTTCACCTTCCATAGCAAAATATTGCCACGACGTTTCTTCTAACCAATTCTTTTCCAAACTTTGACGCCACTGCTCCTCACTACGCTCCTTTTCAAGCTCATAGCTACTTCCAAAAGCAATTGGCTCAACCTGAAGAGATTTGAGACGAATGTCTTTAAAAAGTTCCCATTGATCTGGATGAAGTTTTATTATTTCAATCATACCATTTTTTATGCATATGGCTGTACTAACTCTACCAAATGTTCATAGGTTTGTGCAATCATGACTCCTGCAGCCTTGAGGGCAGCTTCTTTTTCAGCAGCGCCTTTCCCACGCTCAACAATTGCCCCGGCATGACCGATATTTACTCCCTCAGGAAGACTGTTAGCAAACTTTCCCCCCACAAAAACCGCGAGCGGCTTGGTAAATCCTTTATCACGAACCAAGTCAGCAATCTCAAACTCATAACTCCCACCATGCTCACCAAAAATAATCACTGCCTTAGTCTGCGTATCTTTTTCAAATTCTTTCAAAATATCTGCATAGGTCGTCCCCATCAAAAGATCCCCACCTACGTGCACCGCACTGCTTTGTCCCATCCCCGCCCTACGAACCTGCCAAGAGAGTTCATTCGTCATTCCACCAGATCGAGATATAATTCCAATCGAACCTGGCATAAAAATCTCATCTGCTTGATCTTTAGGTCCTCCAATAACCCCCACACGAGCCTGACCTGGATTGATAAATCCAAGTGAGCTCGGCCCAATAATCCTGGCGCCTCGCTCTTTGGCAGCAGATAGACAATAGGCCGTATCCTTGATGGGTACTCGCTCAATAATGGGATTGATGATCTTTACTCCTGCTTCTATAGCTTCCATCATTGCCTCTCTTGCAGCAAATGGCGGCACATAAATAGCACTAACATCAACGGGTCCAAGCCTGTCCACCAGATCCTGCACTGTGTGAAATACAGGCTTGCCTTCCACAAACTCACCAGCCTTGCCTGGACGTGTTCCACCAATGACATTGCTTCCATACTCAAGCATAGCCGTCGTCGCACTTTGCCCTTCTTTTCCAGTAATACCTTGTACAATAATCTTTGAGCTTTTATCAACGAATATTCCCATACTACAAGTATCTCTTTAAATCATTAAAAATAGCCCCTTCCGGACAGCTACCACCTACAATAGCACGTGCCATAAATCTGTCCTTCTCAACATTTTCTTCATCTCCAATATTTTCAAAGTAACGACCATTTACAAGCACGTCCGCGGCCTTGAGTGCAAGTGCCTCATGACTGTGCGCTCTACAGGCTTCAATGATGTCTTCGTTTTTACTATACCAATCTTTTGGCCCATCGTCCTTGGTTACCAAACGTACGTATTCGACAACCTGTTTGCCAAATAACGCCATTACCTCCTGATCAGAAACTGTCGTTTCCTCAAAAATATCATGCAGAAATCCTGCCACCACCACATCAGCGCTGTACCCATACCGTATGAGCTCGTAGCCAACATCGAGCGTATGAAAGAGTTCACACTTATCATCATCTTGTACATTTTGATACCGTTCAAAGACAAAAATAATGGCTTCTTGATATTTTTTGTACATCTCATTACTCATATTTGTTTATTAATCATATCTGCAAGCACCTTCGCGGTATCGCCCATGCTTGTTTCTTTTCCAAAAAGTTTTATATTCAAATTATTACGCTTTCCACATTCACGCATAAGCTCCATCCCCTCTTTTTCATTTGGCCCGGCACGTCTTACGACTATTGGATATGTTGGCTTCATCTCATCAAACGCATCCACAATGCCCGCAAAGGTATCTCTGACATTGGTGAAATTGGCCACCACACCACAGAGCCACAATCCACGTAGTCCCGGTTTGGAAAGTACAATTTTAGTAAGCTCATACACCTTTTCTCGTGGAGGATTGCCTGAATACTCCGTGTAATTGGCAGGTTTAAGCCCTACATCTGCCAAGGCGTCCATATTGGCAATGCTAGCTCCTCCACCATTGAGGATAAGCCCAACATCACCGTCCATTTCAATATATTTTCCTGCAGTTCCTTGATAGTATTTTTCACCCCTATCAATTTCTTGGACCTGAACCTCGCGATCAGTAGGTGGACGTCCCATCATGGTTCGTGGTTCAAAATCTTCCCACTCCTGGTGTCGGAAAAATGCATCGTCGTCGAGTGCAATTTTGGCATCGGCGGCAATAAACTCTCCTGTTTTGGTTTTGATAAGTGGATTCACTTCAACGACACGACAATCCTGCTGCAAAAAACAATTCCAAAGCTCTTCGGCAAAAGGAATGTCCAAACCTAACACCTCACTCTTGATATCAAGATAGTACTTCTCAATTTTTTCTTCTGGAACGTCTTCGATATCCATGCCCCCATCTTTGCTATACACCAATATTGGAGTTTTTGCGTTGGTATCATAGGTGATCGAAAGATACTGTTCCTCATCAATATCAACTTTTTCTTCCACACGAACATACGCGACGTGCTGCCCTCTGACCTCCATAGCAAAAATTTCTTGAACCGCTTTTTCAAATTCATCAAATCCACTACACAAACGAATCGCACCATTTTTTCCACGCTTTCCAATCAGTACCTGCGCTTTTACCACCACCTCGTCACATCTTAGCGCTTCATACTTTTGCAATAAATTTTCTCCACGTTTGACTTGAAAACCTCTTGGTACTTTGATGCCATATGTTTCAAGCATGTGTTTTCCCTCAAACTCGTATAAATTCATATTACACTTGCCACCTTTAAAAAATTTTTAAACAATTTCTCCCCTGTCCTTATGTGTACATCTTTTACTTCCTGAAACTCAGCGCGCAGCTGACCTGCATCCATTTTGCTAAGTTCTGGATGTTCCCGCAGCCATTTTTCAAAAATGTCTTCATTAATTTCAAAATGACATTGCATGCCATAAGCACTATTTCCAATTTTTACAGCCTGATTACTGCAATGATCTCCAGTAGCAAGCACCTTCATATGTTCTACCAGCTCTACGGTGTCTTCATGAAGCTGGAAAAAATGCAATGGACTTTCGAGTCCGTCAAAAATCGGATCTTGCTTACCTTCCTTTGTCAGCGTAAGCGTGTACAAATTGCCATTTTTGCATTTCAAACCAATCTCTTTATCATAAAATGGAACCACAGCTCCACCAGCAGCCTTAACAAGCACTTGCAGACCAAGACAAATGCCTAAATACGGCTTGTCCTGCATAATCCATTTTTTTATGGTTGCAATTTGACTTTGCATTTTGGCGGTTTCATCGTTCGCGCTATCGTATCCACCCAAAACAATCATAGCGCTATACTCCTCGAGTTCTGGAATTTCTTCACCGTTATTCAAGTCCACCTTTGTATAGGGGACATCCCGATTTTCGAGCCAATCAAACACAAATCCTGGACGCTCACGAGTAACATTTTGCAACACAAGCACTGTTTTATCCATATGATTCTTGCAAAGATGGTGAATTTTTCAGATCAATCCGAAACTCTTTTCCCCAATCCTGCATACCAATTGATGTATACCAACCATGGACATGATCCTTGCCGTAGCGACTATTTGCAACCAATTTGTAGCAACCAAGTTCCTTGGCCTTTTCCATAACGGCTTGCACCAAACTCTTTCCATACCCTTTTCCCCTGTGTTCTAACTCAACGTACACATTTTCAAGCAAGCCATATGGTTCTTTGTGCTTATTATTTTGAATAACGACCAAAAACGCAAACCCCACTTTTTGACCATTTTTTTCAATAAAAAACTCAAGAGCATAAGTGTCACTTCGTTTTGTAAATGCTAGACTCATAGTCCTTATATTCTTTTTTCTGCCTCCCTTAAAATAGCTAAATCACGAAGCCGAACATACTTTCCGATGTAATCCCTGGGATCATCAGCCTCCATGCGGTCAGTCGCGTCACCAAGCGTCATCCACTTGAGCTCAAAACCGTCCTCAATTTCTTCCTGGGTAAACTCTACATTCTGTAATGGACCGCTTACCGCTGCCAAGTACGCATACGAAATTTGAATTTGCTCATACCGATCTCTATACTCAATAGTTATGCCGAGGGACTCTCCGATTTCTACAGGAGCACCAGCTTCCTCAAGCAGCTCACGTACAAGTGCCCTATGAATTTCTTCATCTCCCTCAAGTCCTCCACCAGGAAGCTTGTGATACTTATGTTTGGTTACTGCCAAAACAGCTATTCTCTTTTCTGGATCAAAAACTACTGCACGCGCAGCCTTTCGAAGCTTGTACGGTTTGAAAAAGCTTTCTGCTTCACCCAGGCCGATAGTTTTATCACTTATTTCCTTGAGGAGTTCCATACAATTGATTTCTAAACTTTTTTGAAGACATCATGAAAATGATAATAAGTGGCAAAATAGCTGGAAGCTCCCCTTGGCCAAGCGCAGAGACTATCATAAGCGCCCAAACTATCATTGCCACCACATACCAGTTTTTTTGTCTCTTTTGCAGCGCCAGCAAACTCAAAACGCATGCAATCAAAGCAAAAAATACAGGACCTGATACTTCACCAGCCCGCACAAATGCTTCATCATAGTTTAGCCCCTCTTCAATAAACCCAGCTCGATATCCCTGCCAAAAAGGATGCAAACCCTGTGTATCTGCTCCTGCAAGCCAAATCACTATGCCAAGAAACAGCACAGACAAAACAAGTTCGAGCTGAATCAATCTTTTTGTCCAGGTAAAAAATTTGCTTTTCATATGCATATTGATGAATTATCTCATTTCATTATATCACAGAGCACTCTGCCAAGTTTTTGTCCATCATGACGAACAAGACTCCGTAGCAAAGTATCACCATGATCTTTTTTAACAACTTCATCTGCGACCACATCAGCTCTAACAACGACATACTTGTCCTCCTGCAAATCATCTTTTGTTGGTTTGCGTCCCATCTCGATGTATTTTTCAAGTGCATACACCGGAAAATCTCCTTTGTGTGCCACAACCACATCGGGCATCCTTCCAGAATATTGCTCGATGACATCCACCATTTCTGTCAGCCCCATGTCATCAGTCTGACCATGTTTTTCAATGAGGTTAGTGATAAAAATAAACTTCCCTGTTGACTCCACGATGGCCTGCGGAATCCCATCAATGACGATATTAGCGATAGTAGTCGTATAGAGATCTCCCGGACCTGCAATGATGTAATCAGCATCCACAATAGCCTGAACTGCCTTGTCATGCGCTTTGGCGAGTGGCTCTAACCGAAGCGACGATATCTTTCGACTCCCATCATGCTGTGGTTCATCGATCAAATGTTCACTCTTTATCTCAGTTCCATCCATATACTTGGCGACAAGCTGCGTTTGATCAAGAGTGACAGGAATTACCTTCCCTTTGAGTGAAAAAAGCTCAGAAAGTGCATCGATGGCATCTACTTCTCCCCCGCGAAGATCACACAGTGCCATCATAATGAGGTTTCCAAGCGTGTGACCAGAAAGACCATCTCCTTTTGCAAATCTATACGTAAAAAGTTGTCGCAAAGTGTCGTTTCCTTCGCTCGCAAGTGCAATAATAGATTTTCGCAAATCAGAAAGTGGTAAAAGGCCAAATTCATCTCGAACTATGGCATTGCTTCCACCGTCATCGGTCATACTCACGATCACAGAAAGATCAATATCAACTCGATCTTTGAGCCCAGACAAAACGGCAATCGTTCCTGTTCCGCCACCTATGACAACAACTTTTTTCATAACAATTCTATTATCTGCTCTAAACCCTGAACTACCTGTATTTCTTGTGGAAACCGCACTCCAAAAATACCCACAAAATCCATATTGGCATATCGCGCAGCATCGCAATCACTAATCGAATCTCCAACGACCAAACACTCACTTGATTCTAGCTGCAAGTATGTTGCGCAGAGCAAAAAAATTTCAGGTGCTGGCTTGGCCATGTACTCCACATCATCAATTCCCACAATCACATCTACCATCTCTTGCAAGCCATATTGCTCTGCGTATGAAAGAACTGTTTGGTGCTTCAGGTTAGAACCTATGGCCGCACTGATCCCTTTGTTCTTAATATACTCCAACACCCTTTTTGACTCTACAAAGTCAACATCCAACACTCCTTGAAAATCAAAAATGATTGCTTTGTACTTGCTTTGCATCGTTTTTTGCATATCTTCTAATTGTGTGTTTCGCGATTCCGGTAAACTTTAGTCTGTGGCTACAGATGACCATACTCCAAAGGTCGCGGTGATCAGAATCAAGCGACTTTGTGGCATAGTCATCTGCAGCCAATAGAATCCTAGACCGATAGTTATTCCACCGTAACACTCTTCGCCAAATTCCTTGGTCGATCAACATCTCTCCCCAGCCCGACCGCAACATAGTAGGCAAAAAGCTGAGTTGGGAGTGTATTGAGAAGCGGTTCAAGGAGTTCCATAGTAGGTGGAACGTAGATAATATCATCAGCAAGCTCTTTTGCACGGTCATCGCCCTGGGTCGCGATCATCACGATCGGCCCCTTTCTTGCACGAACTTCTTCGATGTTGCTACGCATTTTTTCATAAAGTTGATTCTTAGTCATGATGGCGAACGTTGGAAATTCAGGGCTTATAAGCGCCAGCGGTCCATGCTTCATTTCTCCACCAGGATAACTTTCCGCATGTATGTAGCTTATTTCCTTGAGTTTTAAAGATCCCTCAAGTGCCACAGGGAAATTAATTCCCCTTCCCAAGAATAAAAAGTCCTTTGAGTTTTTGTATTTTTCAGCAATTGCTTTGATCGTTTCCTTTTGTGACAAAATAGCATTCATTTTTTCTGGAATTTCCAAGAGCGCTTCAATCAATCTCTTTCCCGTGGCAACACTCACCCTCCTTGCCCTTCCGAACTGTATGGCATACAACAAAGATACGGCAATCATGTTGGTATATGCCTTGGTAGATGCCACCGCAAGCTCCGGACCTGCATGGATATAGGTCCCACCGTCGGTTTCGCGAGCAATCGTCGAACCAATGACATTTACAATACCGCGAACATGTGCACCTTTTCGTTTTGCTTCTCGAAGCGCGGCAAGGGTGTCTGCAGTTTCACCAGATTGTGAAATTACAAAAACAAGTGTCTTGTCATCAACAACAGGATCTTTATAACGAAATTCACTAGCCACTTCTACTTCTGCCGGAATCCCCACCAATCGTTCAAAAGCATACTTTCCTACCATTCCAGCGTAGCTTGCCGTACCACAGGCAATAAAAATTACACGGTTAATCTCTCGCATTTGCTGCTCACTCATGCCAAGTCCTCCCAAAATGGCTGTTCCGTTTTCCAGGTCGAACCGACCACGAATGGCGTCTTCAAACACGGTAGGCTGGTCATGAATTTCTTTGAGCATAAAATGGTCATAGCCCTGTTTTTCTGCCTGCTGCTCATCCCAATCAATATTTTCTACGACCTTTGAAATGGATTTGCTTTGTAAATTAAACAAACGAACATTTCCAGAAGTTACCTCTGCGATCTCACCATCCTCGAGAAAAATCATTTGCTTGGTGTAAGGCAAAATTGGTGTTGCGTCACTAGCAATAAAATTCTCATCCTTGCCAACTCCAATTACGATAGGACTTCCCATACGAGCCGCTATAATGCACCCAGGCACATCTTCATGCATAACCGCCATACCATACGTTCCCCGAACGGCGACAAGCGCTTTCTCAACTGCATGGCGTAGCCCTACTGCAGTAACCTCCCCCAAAGCATCAAATTCTTTTTCTATCAAATGTGCGAGAACCTCTGAATCTGTTTCTGAGGTAAATGTATGCATGTTTCCAAGCTCTGTGCGCAACTCACGGTAATTTTCAATAATACCATTGTGTACCAAAACAAGTTTGTCACTATTACCGGTATGCGGATGCGCGTTTTGCTCGGTGACACCACCATGTGTTGCCCACCTAGTATGAGCAATACCAACAGATCCTGGAAGAGTGCCCATGTCTGTCTTTTGTGCGAGGTTATCGATCTTTCCTACAGAGCGAATTCTTGTGAGTGTTCCATTGTCTTGAATCGCAATACCTGCGCTATCATATCCGCGATACTCCAAGCGACGTAATCCCTGAACAAGAATTGGAGCTGCTTTTTGTGTGCCGACATAGGCGATGATTCCACACATATTATTATGTTTGTTTTCTCTTATCCGCCTCCTCGAGCTGCTCGGGAGTATTGACCCCAAACCACTCATCACTTTTACCAAGCGGTACTATTTGATACGGCAAATTGTTTTCTCTTGCAATCGCCAGTGCGGTCGGTAAACCATACTCACCAAGTTTTCGAAGTGGTGGCATCTTTGGAAACATCTGTTCAAACCACTCTCTTTCAAAAACAAAGGTGCCCGTACTAATTTCTTTTATCTTTGCCTGCTCTGGGGTAACATATTCTTTTTCAATGATCTCTATATCACCATTGGGGTGGTGCACCACGCGTCCGAGCAAACTTGGGTCCTCCACCTCTACGGAAAGGAGTGAGAGTGCCATGTTATTTTGTATGTGTTTTTCGACCAGCATCTGCAGGCTTTCTGGAGTATAAAATGCGCTATCATCTCCACCGAGCACCAAGACATGCTGAACGTTTTCTGGAAGTGTCAGCATCCCGGTATATGCGGCATGCGCCGTGCCTTTGAGTTCAATTTGATCAGCGTAGCTCACTCTTCCATCAAAGTATTCCTTCACTTTTTCTTTTTTAAATCCCACCACCATGCAAATCTGCTCTGGTGGAAGTCCTAGCTTTTCGAGTGTTTCAACGGTGTATTCAACGATCGGTTTTCCACCAATCTCACACATGACCTTTGGCATTTCCTGACAGTTCAAACGTGAACCTCTACCAGCAGCAAGAATCACGACTCCTGTGTTTTTATTATAACTGTTCAACATACTTTTGTATTTCCGTTAATGTTGCAAAAAATGGAACTCCTAGAGCCTTTGCCTGTTCTGGAGTATATTTTTCTGATCGAAACTTTGTAATGACGGATACCTGTGGGCACCCTTGTATAATTTCACTGTTCTCTCGCAAGTTATCATTGACATACAAACCATTTTTGTGTCCCGTGTAGTCGTTGAGTATGGGTCTTTTATCATATTCTACAAACAAGAGCTCGTCAAACAGATCCTCTATTCCAGTTGCCTGAATCTTCATGTGTTGAAACTCGGGATCTGCTGCAGATAAAAGCAGCATAGTGTCACAAACAGACTTCATATACTGCAAAAAACTCAGCGCATCGGGAAACAAATAATTATGTTGCTCCACGAGTGACTGGAGTTTTGCAAGAAGCAACTCATCAAATGCATATCCAAATTCCTCTTCCAGCATTTTGAGATGCTTTTCAAAATTGTATGTATAACTTTTTCCGTCCTCACCCCAAAGCGCGCGTTCCATAGTGCTTTGTACGGCTTCCTTGTCGTATCCTGCTTGCTCAAAAACCGCTCGGATATCTTTTCCAAATCCCGTAAGCCCACCACTATCATGTATGGTTCCATCAAAATCTACAAAAATGATATCAAATTTCTTCATACTACAATGTTTGCCACAGGCTTTCAAAAATAAACTTCTGTGTTTCGAACACACCATCGTTTTCAATGACCACACCAACCGGTTCACCATGCGCGTTGAGTGAAATGTAGGCGGTTTTACCAGGATAAATAAAAATGTAGGTCTCCGTTGTCTGTGATTGTTTTCCCTGAAGCCATTTTCGCTCATCAAGACCACGAAGTTGCCCTCCTTCACCAATGGCAATGACTTTTACACCAATACCGTTTTCGATTCGTTTCTCAGAAAAATCTGAAAAATCCTCGTACAAGTACTCACGAAGTGCTTGGGTGGAATACACGCGATACATTTTTTCCTCTGTCTGATTACAAGTTCCCAAAATATCTTCAAGAATGTATCGAATATCTGATTTTCCATAATACTTGGCAACCGGCCTTCCCCCAGCACGGCTATAGAGTGCTTGAAGCTCTGGCAAAGCTTTATCAATTTCCTCTTGTGCACGATCCAAATCGCCCTTTCTGCTTTCGACAATCTTGTGGAGTTTTTGTGGATTTTCAGCAAAAAATTTCTGTTTGGTGTCCTTACTGGCAAAACTCACCACCCCATGATCCTGAAGCTCTTTAAGGATATCATAGGTCGTCCCTCGGTTAATTCCTGTATACTCAGCCAACTTTCGCACAGAACTGGGTCCCAAAGAAAGAAGCGCCAAGTAGATCTTGACGCTTTTGTCAGAAAATCCAAGTTTTTTGAGATAATTTGCTTCCATATTTGCTGTATTTTCAGTATATTTTAGGTTCATTTTTTTGTCAATTTTTTTTCTACAATTTTTGTGGATAAGTTATGGATTTCTTGACAAAAAAACTCTTTTCTGTATACTAGCAACACACTGCAGGGAGCAACCTCGTGATTGATCGCATGAAACTCGTCGAGTCGCGCATGTATGGCTGTAACCAGCAACTTCTCTTCGCAGTCTTCATCATAACGCAAGATGGAATTCCATGGCAATTTCTCGGTCTCCACGGCGGTAGCCAGATTCTCCTAGCCACCACAGGTGAAGGCATGCTAGAAGATTACGGGTTTGAGGAGCTTATAGGCGGAAAACTCGAGGTCCAAACACAGTTTGTGACCTCACCTGGACCCCACTGCCGTCTAGTGATCATTCACCGGCACGGAAGTACTAACGTCTCACTAAACAGCTTCCTGAGACAGCCCAACGAATACGCACGTTTGTTCCTCAAGACATTCGCCGCCATCGCCTCCCAAGAGTAAATCCTACGAACACAAAAAACCGCATACCATTCCAGAATGCCTTCGTTCCAATACGAATTCATTCCCACAGTCGTATGCGGTTTTTTGTTTTGTAAAATATCTACGCTATCGTTACCTCTTTACAGGCATACACGTCTTGCACGGCATGTAAAATCTCTACCCCTTGCTCAAATGATTTTTGAAAAGCTTTGCGTCCGAGGATGAGTCCACTTCCACCGGCACGTTTGTTAATAACAGCAGACGCCACTGCATCTTGCATGTCATTTTTTCCGCTTGCTCCACCAGAGTTTATCAGTCCAATTCTTCCGGCATATCCATTGAGTACTTGATAGCGACACATATCAATTGGATGATCGCTGCACAAATCCGTATATATACGCTTGTCGTATTTTCCAAATTGACTTCTTTTGCTCACCGCGCGATACCCACCATTGATATCTGGTAATTTCTGCTTCACAATATCAGCGCCAATCGTCGCACCAATATGATTTGCTTGCGCAGTCAAATCAGCACTCGTATGATAGTCCCTCCTCCCCTGCACAAAAGCAGAATTACGCAAATAGCACCAAAGCACCGTAAACATCCCAAGCTCATGAGCATGCGCAAATGCTTCTGCCACCTCTTCTATTTGCCTCTTAGACTCCTGCGATCCAAAATATATGGTAGCTCCGACTCCTGCGGCGCCCATTTCACTAGCTTGATACGCGTCACAAAACATTCGCTGATCGTGATCATTGGGAAATCTAAGTAAGTCATTATGATTGAGTTTGACAATAAATGGAATCTTATCCGCGTACTTACCACTTACCATAGCCAAAACCCCATACGTAGATGCAACTGCATTGCACCCTCCTTCCACGGCCAAACGGATAATATTTTCGGGATCAAAATATTCTGGATTTGCCGCAAAGCTCGCCCCCGCACTATGTTCAATCCCTTGGTCAACAGGCAAAATAGAATAGTAGCCTGTTTCTTTCAGTCTTCCCGTGTCACGAAGACGCTTCAAATTTTTTCTGACGGCATCACTCCTGTCTGACGCCTTAAAAATATCATCAAGGAATTTTTTTCCAGGCAGATGTAATAATTCTTTTGAAATTTTTGGGTTATCAAAACTCAGCAGGGAGTCTGCTTTCTTTCCTAAAGTATTTTGAATGTTTGTGAGTGACATATGGTGTTAACGAAAAATAAGTGTCCATTTCTCCGGAGCTAACTCTTGCCTATCTGCAACCTGGTAATCCCGATCATCAAAAAAAACATTCTTTGCGTCCACAAGGACCAACCCCCTAGCAAACAATTCCTCTATTCCTTTTACATCACTCATTGAAACCTCCACAGGCTCATGATTCGGAAGGCCCACTTCCATATCTTCATCCCCGATTGTCTTTACGACTTCGAAAGCCCCAGTGACTACTTCTTTTCCTATATACCCCCTGCTCAAAAAAAATATCAAACTTAAAGGATTTTTTATACTAATACTTGCCCGCAAATAGTCCGCTTTTTTTTCTCTCCCCCATTGTTCAACTGCCTCGCTTAACTGAGCAGCATACCCCTTTTGACGACTGTTCGGATGAACATGCACGGCTGAAAAGTACACTTCTTTTGGGTTCTCATCGTCAATATAAGCATCTGCAGCAGCTACAATTTTTCCATCTTCTTTTATCACAAAATCCACTTCTGTATCTGGATCTGAAATAGCAAATTCTTCATTTTCTATATCCTGTCTTCTTTGCTCTTTATCGACTTGGTATTTCTGTGTCTGCGAACTTCCTGAGACAACCGATTCATTATATGGAATTTCATTCACAAAAAGAAGATACTCCTTCCTATCCTCGGGCTTCACTCTCTCTATTTTTACCGAAACAGATCGCTCTCTTTTTTCAAACTCAATCATAAATATCTCATATCGTGACAACAGTATATCACAAATTATTTCACAAAAAAACTTCTCCACTAAAAAAGAGTCTCGCGACTCTTTTTTCAAAAACTACTCTTCTTCCTCTTCTTCAAATTCTTCTTCCTCTTCATCTTCAAAGTCATAGTCATCATCACTGGTATACGAATCAATCGATCCTTCTTCCCCCGATACTGCTTGATCCCAAAGCTCGTCTGCCTCAATCTCGAGTGCCAAATCGTCTGCATGATCGCTGTACCATTGATCAAAGGCAACTTTGAGCTCCCCAACGTCTGTGGCGTTGTGAAACGCGTCCTCAAGCAAGGCGTATTTTTCCTGATGAGACATCACTGCCTCTGCCTCTATTTCTTGAAAAAGATTTTGAATATGGGTAAGAACTGCTTCTCGTACGAAATCGTAATCGTCATGATAACTCATAATTTTGTATTTATGTGGGTCGATTGAGTCGCACTATATCAAAGATGATTTTCTTTGACAAGTGGACAGCATGTGGACACAAACCTTGCAAGCATGTACACTTTTTACATAGACGTAATCTCTTCTTATGCCACAAAAATACACGATTATTTCCTGGAATGTCAATGGACTAAGAGCAGTCATCAGAAAGGATCTCTTTGAACCTTTTTTGAGTAAATATCAACCAGACATGCTTTGCCTGCAAGAAACAAAGGCACACAGAGATCAAGTTGAAATTGATTTACCGCAATACAGGGAATATTGGAACAGTGCAGAAAAAAAAGGATACTCGGGGACGGCAATATTCACCTCTCAAGAACCTGTCAACGTCACAAACGACATTCCAACCAGCATCTACAAGGGAAAAAATCTTATCGATGATGCGAGTCGCGATGCTTCCACTGAAGGACGTGTTGTAGTGGCTGAATATGAAAAATTTTATCTCGCTACTGTTTACACCCCCAATGCCAAAGATGACCTGACGAGACTGCCACTGCGATACCATCAGTGGGATGTTGCTTTTTTGAAATACATGAAGCATCTCGAAAAGAAAAAGCCCGTTGTATTTTGTGGTGATCTCAATGTGGCACACCGCGAAATCGATCTTGCAAGACCAAAACCAAATATGGGGAAAAAGGGATTTACTGATGAGGAACGTGAACGCTTTCAAGATTTTATTGATGCCGGATTTGTAGACACCTACCGAGAAAAGCACGGCGATGTAGAAGGGGCATATACTTGGTGGTCACACTGGGGGAAAGCACGAGAAAATAATGTTGGCTGGAGGATTGACTACTTCTTGGTTTCTCAAAGTATCAAAAAAAACGTTAAGGATGCTTTTATTTTGCCGGAAGTGGTTGGATCTGACCACTGCCCTGTTGGTATTACATTAGAAATATAACGAAAAACATACATTGTATGGAAAAAAAATCTTTTCCTTTTGGCGCAGATTCTGTAGAGCTCTATCCTCCCAAGGACGTTCATCGCAAAAGGTCGTTGAGAGATCATGGCCGTGCTATTGCTGAGCTTGCTGCAGAATTTGGAAAAAAAATTGGCATAGCTGCCATGCTTTTGGGCATTTCACATACTGCACTCGAAAAGCATGAACCAAAATTTTCTCCGTCTCGACCAAAAGCAGGAACGGCCGCTTCCGTCGATGATCTTGTCTCACAGACCCTCGTCAATTATTTGGATGCACAAATAAATATAGATCCGGCTCGACCCAAAAGTACTTTGGACATACCAACAAATGGAGATTTTTCTCTTCGAATGCATACTTTCAAGCAAGATCTACAAAAACAACCAATTCTCTCTCGAGAAGATGTTGAATATGTGACTCGAAATATTCTCGATGACATCGAAGATATCCTTGGTGCCAAAGCAGTTCCTGATGAAAGTTTTTTTGAAGAAAAAGATGGAGAAGTCTCCATTGTTCTCGTAAAACCTGGAGATAAAATTACGTACACCATAAATGACGACTCTTCTGAAATCGTTGATGACGGTGCTGTGCGAAGAATACAACTGAATTACCAAGATATGCACCTTGGACAAGTGGCTATTAACAACGATGGAACCTTCCTCTATACCCCACTTCACTTTGGTGAGACTCTCTTACTTCACAATGAAGAGGAACTCAAACAAGCCCTGAAAGAAATGGCTGACTACTATGATGCAGTCAATATATCAAAAGTCCCCGCAGCATTTCTCCCACCAGAGGAGCGTCCAACAGATGAAGAAATTCAATCCGCCCGAGCCACACTTGAAAACAACACGGTTTTCATCAAAAGTATTTAGAAAAAAACCACGCTTGCATAGCAATGCATGCCACAACGTATGAAAATACTCGGCCGACATCGGCTATCAATTCTCCCAAGGTATCATCAGGGGGAAGACCAGCAGTTTCCTGCTGGGGTTGCTTTCCCTGCAAAAAAAAGGTATCATGACTCTAGAAAAAAGCAAGTTTTTGACTTAATTTAGATAAAATATGTGGCTCTACGCTATTATCTCAACACTCATTGTGTCAGCTATTTCACTTGTTGGAATTTTTACCTTGTCACTCAAGGCTGAGAAACTCGAGCGGTTTTTGTTTGTTTTGGTAAGTTTTTCTGCTGGTACGCTTTTGGGAGATGCGTTCCTCCATCTTATTCCAGAAATTGCTGAAACGTGCAGCTTTGACTTACTGGTGTCATTTGGGATTCTTGCCGGTATTGGAGTTATGCTCTTTTTGGAAAAAGTCATTCACTGGCATCACTGCCACAGTCCTTCCAAACATAAAAGCCATGCCTTTGCAAAAATGAACCTTATTGGTGACGCCCTCCACAACTTTCTTGACGGTCTTGTCATAGGTGCAGCCTACACGGTCAGTATTCCGATTGGAATAGCCACCACCATTGCTGTTATCCTTCATGAAATACCACAAGAAATTGGCGATTTTGGTGTGCTTTTACAAGGAGGTTACAAAAAAGGACAGGCACTCTTACTCAACTTTTTCATAGGACTTTTTGCACTTTTGGGAACCGTTCTAGCACTTTCACTTTCCAAGTGGAGTGAAGATGCCAGTCATGCGCTCGTACCGTTTGCCGCCGGAACCTTTATCTATATTGCGCTTGCCGATCTCTTTCCGGAAATTCACAAAGAAACAAAACTTGGCAAATCCCTCTTGCAACTCATTGCCTTTGTTTTTGGTATTGGAGTGATGGCACTTCTCTTACTCAATGAGTAAGTTGAGTGACTCCATTGATACATTGTCGTATTGCCGAGTAAAAAACAACCGCTCACACGGTTGTTTTTCTTTCCTGAAAATATACAAAACAATCTCAGGGAATCGAACGGGTGGGAATCATTCATGGTGGGATATGGGATGGTGAGGTTGGTATGTGATCGCTCGATCAGTCTGCAGACAATGGACGCCTCTTGCTCTTCTGAGCGGTCCATGCCTCGAGCAGCACGGCGCCGCAGGCCTTCCAGTGGCGCAGCCAGATGCCAAACTCATCCGTGGCGAAAGAGGTGCCGTATTCCGGGTCATCTTCCAAGGCCATGTTCTCGTTCGGGTGCACAACCACACCGCTCAACAGCCAGTAGGCATCGTGCATCATTCCGATGATCCACCAGGGACGCGCAAAATCTCGATCAACTCCGCACTGAACCTGGATCGGTGACACCGAGAGATCCACACCCTGTGCGAACACCGTTTGCTCAGTCCACACCGCAGGGTTAGCGTCCATTGCCTTGAGGGCGGCGTAGATGAAGGCACGAAACAAAACATCCGCATGAAACCCGAGATACTCATTGTCGGGTGACCAGGAACCTGGTACCCTGTGCACTTTACCAAGCAGCTCGATAGATTTACGAGCGAAATTCCTCCCTTCCGCAAAGTAATCACCCACAGTGAGGAGCCATACCTCGAGCTCAGTAAGTTTGCGCCTCATCGGCTTTCCGGCGACCATGCCTCTTCCTCCTGGATCACGCCTGACCCGTCCGTTGAACGTGGCCCCACATTAGCATATGCAAAGAAAAAAAACAAGGGGCAATACATTGGCAGATGGATACGTTGACAATATATTCCAAAGCAACTTGTCAACGTATCCATTTAACAATTTTTTAAAAACAAAAAAAGGCACAATCTTGGCGGTGACCTACTTTTGCCTTGCGACTATCATCGGCGCTCATGAGCTTAACTGCTGTGTTCGGGATGGGAACAGGTGTACCCCCATGGCAAGAACCACCAAGATTATACCTTCTTTTTTTGGTATACAATCAAACGTAATCAATTTTTTGACAAGCAAAACTGTGTGCTTCCATCGTATGCTCGATATATTAGTACACCTTGGCTCAAAGTATCACTACCCTTACACCTGGTGCCTATCAACGTCCTCGTCTCGAACGAATCTCAAATGAAAGTTAATCTCAAAGACGGCTTCGCGCTTAGATGCCTTCAGCGCTTATCCTAACCGAACCTAGCTACCCGGCGATGCCCTTGGAAGGAACAACCGGTACACCAGAGGTTCGTCCACCCCGGTCCTCTCGTACTAGGGGTGAGCCTTTTCAACTTTCGACGATCACAGCAGATAGGAGACCGAACTGTCTCACGACGTTCTGAACCCAGCTCGCGTACCGCTTTAATAGGCGAACAGCCTAACCCTTGGGACCTTCTCCAGCCCAGGATGCGATGAGCCGACATCAGTGCCAACCCCACTACTCGCTGTGGACGCTGGGTGCATGGGGATCAGCTATTATCCCCGATAGCTTTTATCCGTTGAGCCCCGCCGTCCTATATCGCGCGGTCAGGATCACTAACTCTGCTTTCGCAACTGCTGCGCGGGTGGTATGCTGCAGTAAAGCTGGCTTATCACGTTGCACGTTGGTCCGTTTCCACATCGGACTAAGCCAACCTTTATCGCGCCTCCGTTACATTTTGGGAGCAGCGCCCCAGTTAAACTACCATCAGACACTGTCTCCTTCACCCGATTCACAAAGATTAGGCACATCACAGCATGGGTGGTATCTCACTGGTGCTGACTCCACCTGGCGCTGAACGCTATAAAACAATATGCCAATGTCGACTTCAAAGTCACCGGCTTCAAGATGCTTCATCCGGCTGCGATTATGTCGCATCTTCACGACCTTGCACATTTTCGCCGAGTACATGGTCAAGACAGTCTTCACGCAATTACGCCATTCATTTGCGGGGTCCAGAACTCCTTGACAAGAATTTCGCGCTACCTTAGGACGGTTATGGTGCCGCGGCGTTCATCCAGCGCTGGATCAAAAGCTTTACTAAAGGCGCAACCTCTGCATAACGTTTCTGGCCCACTGGCCAGGCGTCGCCCCCTAACCATCCACTTGCGTGTTAGCAGAGCTGTGTTTTGGTAAACATGATCGCGTGGAAGTCTTTCGCTGCGCCCTCTCAAAAGAGAGGCACCCATCCAGTTACGGCCGCGCTGTTTTTGCCGAGTTCCTGAACCATGTTCCTCTCGTTCATGGTCTTCTCGACCTACCCACCTGTGTCGGTTTGCGGTGATTGATACAGAATGCATGTTGAATGCTTGCTGCAGGACTCCTCCAGCTTATCTTGAATCTTGGTCAGGGGCTTCAACCTCAGTGTTGCCACGCTCGTTCAATAAGACGCATAAGCCTTTGAAATCCGCACATTCAACGAAATCTGCAAATTGCAGGAATAATTAACACGCATCCATCTTGACTTCGCCTTTCGGCCTCGCCTTAGGATCGGCTTCTTGGGGACGTTCCGTTGCCCACCGACAGCAGGTTTCGGCGCGGAGGACTCTCACCTCCGTTTTTTGCTACTTGTGCCTACATTCTCTCTCTTCCACCGCTCACAGTCCCTCGCAATTGCACCTTCGGCGCAGGTAGGAATGCTCCCTCTACTCATATATAAATATATAGATTCGCATCTTCAGTATAGCATAGCCCCAGTACGTTTTCGGCACGAAGACTCTTGACCGATGAGCTATTACGCTTTCTTTAAGGATGGCTGCTTTATAAGCCAACCTCCTGGTTGTATAAGTCAACACCACCTTTTACATGAGTACTAATTGGGGTATTAGATGGCGATCTGGGCTGTTTCCCTTTTGGCTTCTGACTTGGCCCGTCTAACTTGCATACTGTAACTTACGGTATTCGGAGTTTGATTGAAAAGGGTATCCCGAAGGACCCACTTCTCATCCAGTGCTCTACCCCCGCAAGGATCATATACAGCTAGCCCTAAAGCTATTTCGAGGAGAACCAGCTATTACCGAGTTCGATTGGAATTTCTCCGCTATCCACAACTCATCCCCGCGTGTTGCACGGCGCGTGGGTTCGGTCCTTCCCCTATCTTGTCGATAGGGTTCAACCTGGTCATGGATTGCTCACCCGGTTTCGGGTCATGTGCCAGCTACTTAGTCGCCCTGTTAAGACTCGGTTTCCCTATGCCTTCAGACCATAGGTCTTTAAGCTTGCAACTGACAGCATACTCGTAGGCTCATTCTTCAATAGGAACGCTGTCATCCGTCCGAAGACGGACTCCAACTCATTGTAAGCATATGGTTTCAGATACTATTTCATCGCCCTCTCCGGGCTGCTTTTCACCTTTCCCTCACGGTACTAGTTCGCTATCGATCACTCTAGATATTTAGCCTTACCGCATAGTCGCGGCAGATTCAAACTGAATTTCACGTGTTCAGTCCTACTCAGGAAAAGTACCTACATAATGTATAAACGTATTTTGTATACGGGACTATCACCCACTATGGTGCTCCTTTCCAGGAGTCTTCTACTATACAAGAATATACATATGCCCAGTCTAGCAGGTAACTGGCAGTACTTCCTACAACACCTGTATCGCAACGGCCTGTCCTTTAATCAAACAGTCAATTAAGTTAAAAACTCAAAATCCTGATTGAAACACGATATAGGTTTGGGCTCTTCCGCTTTCGCTCGCCACTACTCACGGAATCGAAACTTCAATTCTGAATTGTTCACCCATGTGACGAAATTCGCCCTATGAGTGAACAGTAAGAAAAGAAGTATTGGTTTCTTTCTTTTCCTCTGGCTACTGAGATGTTTCACTTCACCAGGTCCTCTTCCTATGCCTATGTATTGAGCATAAGATATTCCGACTTTCCTCGGAATGGGTTCCCCCATTCGGACATTCCCGGGTCAAAGGTTGCTTGGGACCTCACCGAGACTTATCGCACCCTGCAACGTCCTTCATCGGTCTAGAGTGTCAAGGCATCCACCATACGCTCTTAAAAATGCATACAATGAAAGCACACAATTGTGCTTGCTTGTTATTTGTTTGTTCTACACTACACAATAGAAAAATCTACTGTATAGTGGTTTACTCGTTGATTACGTTTGATTTGTAAAGATCTATCCGTATTCTTATCTCAATACTGGGTCGTCCAATTTTTGAAACAAGAATTTTGCGTTAAAAAAACCGCTCCAAACAGCGGCAATGGCCTTTGCTTGGGATACTCTATTTAGGAATGTGTGTAACAAATTGTCATGGGTATAAGTTACCATTCCAGAGGTCCAAGCTTGTCCCCCGAAACGTGTCGGGAAGCCAAGGACATGGTTTAAAGCTTCAACTCAAAGCTATAGACGTGCGTGTATAATACAGTATATGTACCTGAGTGTCAAGAAAATAGTTGTGGATAACGCTTTTAAAAGTCGAAATTGTAAAATGGATCTAAAATTAGACCTTTTTAAGCCTGACTGGTATACTCCCAAAAGGACTTATTCACATGAATCATTGTATGTTTAAAATCACCATTCTCTGCATTGGAAAATTCAAAGAAAACTACTGGAAACAGGCGCAGGCAGAATACCTGAAACGCCTTTCCCCTTATGCAAAGGTTGATATCATCGAGATCAAAGAGGAGGCTTTTTCTAGCCAGAATCAAAAAGATGTCATTACCAAAAAAGAAGCAGAGAAACTCCTCTCCAAAATTCCACAAAACACCACGGTCATTACCTTGCATGAGCATGCAAAACAAAAAAACTCTGTGGCATTTTCAGAGTTTCTCTCGCAACTTTGTGCGCAGGGTGATCATCTCTGTTTTGTCATTGGAGGTCCGCTTGGACTTCACCAAGATGTCCTTGATGCCTCTGACCACCTACTCTCCTTTTCCGAACTTACCTTTCCTCATCAAATGATACGTATCATTCTCGAGGAACAACTCTACCGCGCCATAACCATTTCTAAAAACAAAGCGTATCATTATTAAAAAAGCACCAATGTCCGGCCTACACAGCTTTGAAAGTCCCTAACCAGAGGATGACCTTTCAATGTTCCATGAACGGCTTTTTCAAGTTTGCCACTGCCAATCCCATGAATGACTTCGCAATACGAAGCTCCTGACATAGACAAACGATACATCTCACTTTCCAGTTTTTCGATAGCCTGAGATATAACCGCTATTCCATGCAAATCTATTTGCGCAATGTTTGAATCAATTGATGGTGCAAAAAAAGGATCCATATCAAATGGTCTCGATATGTGTTAACAACTGCGTTAATGGTGTTTGCGCCTTTACAAAATAAGAGTGAGCACCCAAATCCATAGCCATTTTTTTGTCATCTTCGTGACCTAAGTGCGTCAATACAACAATAGGGATTTTTAGTTTCATTTCCTTTTTGAGCTGAGTGAGGACATGCATCCCGTCTACTTTAGGTATAATAATTTCTAAAATGATAAGATCAAAAAACTCTTCTTTCACCTTGCACAGAGCTTCCTGACCATCACAAGCATGCACCAAAGTATATCCACTTGGTTCAAATTGTTTGGACAGTGCTTCAACAAAATCCTGTTCTTGCTCGATAATGAGTATTTTTTTCGACATATCATGTACCTAGTACTTTAGTATAGCTCCGCTCATATGCTCTGTCAAAAAGACAAAAAAACGACAGAATACTATTCTGTCGTCCTTGTGCCGCGGGAGAAACTCGCCCGCCCCAGGCGGGTCCGCCTTGGGCGGAAACTCTCACACAGCTTTATGAGCCAATGTGGCTCTTTTTTAATTGTCCTTGTGCCGCGGGAGAGACTCGAACTCTCACACCTTTCGGCACCTGCTCCTAAGGCAGGCGTGTCTACCATTCCACCACCGC
Organism: Candidatus Nomurabacteria bacterium; assembly: GCA_020632445.1. GTDB lineage: Bacteria > Patescibacteriota > Patescibacteriia > Magasanikbacterales > UBA922 > 1-14-0-20-39-34. The sequence goes on from JACKFN010000002.1 coordinate 183,541, forward strand.
GGCGCTTTTCAAGGTGAAGATATCTTACCTCAAAAAACAAATTAAATCAAGAGGTGTTTACGCAGCATTATTTCGCTCGATTTCTATAGCCGATAAACAACGCTCCACCTGTGGTGAACTTGCATCTACCCACCGTTGCACAAATCCAGACCAGCTTGCTCCATCAGACATATGATCTACTGCGTCACCTGTGTGATCAAGTGACCATTGTGAAAAGTTGGCAGTGTTTGTTTCTACATTTCCACCTTCCTGCACAGAAACTTGTTTTTGTTGTGGGGTACCCGACTCGTCATAATGGTACTCGGTATCAACTTGAAAAGTGTCCCCTCCACTTGAAGTACGGGTATAGTGTTCTGCTTGTATCCGACCGCTTTCATCTCTCTCAATTCTTAAGTTATGACTTACCCGACTACTGTCAGGCAATGTCTGTACACGCTTCTCACTCACAATTTGAAAACCAGGTTTCCCTCCCGGAATGGGTTGTATCTCCTTTTCTCGAAAGGTTCCAACTCCGTCTTGCATGACCGCAGGATCATTTTGTCTCACTAAAATTCTTCCGTCTGTTTCCATGCGTATCACAAACCATTTCTTTCCTTCTTCTTGTTCCAGCGAACCACCAGTGACCTCTACAGCCCCATCTTCGAGACGACGAATGTGTTCACCTTCTAAAAGAGCCTCTTCTGGATTTGGTATGAATCTCCCTAATCTATCCGCTCGCAAAAATTCTCCTCTCATATTTTTTTGATTAGAATTAATTTAGCCCCTTTTGTGCCATCACACGCTCAACCGTTTCAACGATTGCTTGCGTCTGTGAATCGACTTCCATGTTTACGCTATCACCAATCTGCTTTTCTCCAAACATCGTACGGCTCAATGTCTCAGGAATAAAGTATACCTGAAAAGTATTCTCTTCAAAATTTGGATTACAGAGAGTCAAACTGACACCATCGAGTGCAATGTACCCTTTTTCAAAGATAAACTTCATGAATTTCTTGTCGCACTGGAAGGTGACAATTTTGTTGTTTTCAGGTTCTTCAATCTGGACGATTTTTGCAATGCCACTAACATGCCCGGAGACCGTATGTCCACCAACCTCATCTCCCATACGCGCACTTCTTTCAATATTTACTTTTTTTCCCACCTCAAGCTCACAAAGTGTCGTCCTACTCAGTGTCTCCATCATGGTATCAAAATACACAACATGCCCCTCGATCCTTGTAACGGTCAGGCACACACCATCAATAGCAATACTCGTACCAAAACGAAGACCCTGCAGAGTATTGCCTGAAACTTCAATTCCAAAAGACCAAAGACCTTTCTTTTTTTCGAGTTTTTCTACTGGCACACATGCCTGAACAATTCCGGTAAACATATATCAGCATTAAGACTATAGCTTTATATAACCATACAGCCGTAAAAAAAACAAGGGGCCAAATTGGCCCACTTGTGTTAGTTATCTTTGTTTTTCTTAAAAAACGGCTTCCTGCCTCCCTGAGCAGGCCTTCCACCGTCGCGAGGTCCACGATCTCTTGATGGTCTCTCTGTTCGAACCGGTTCTTGGTATCCTTCTGGCTTTTGCATAAGTGCCTTCATTGAAAGATTTACTCTTCCAAGATTGTCGATTTCTTTTACCTTTACCTTTACTATATCTCCAAGACTGACAACATCAGATGGCTTATTGGTTCTCTCCCATGCCATCTCACTGACATGCACAAGTCCATCTTTGTTTGGTGTAAGCTGCACAAAAGCACCAAAATCTTCCAATCGTACCACCTTTCCTTCGTAAATTTCTCCAGCTTCTACTTCTTTGGTAAGTGCTTGGATGATACCTATCGCCTTTTGCATGGCTTCTCCGTCATTACTCGTGATCATCACACGACCATCTTGCTCAATATCAATAGTTGTTCCTGTTTCTTCTACAATCTTCTTGATGGTCTTTCCACCAGGACCAATAACATCTCCGATCTTCTCTGGATCAATGAGGATGGTCTCAATACGTGGCGCATATGGTGAAAGCTCAGGGCGTGGCTCCGCTATGACGGCCTGCATTTGATCAAGGATAGAAGTACGAGCCTCATATCCTTGAGTAAGGGTCTGTTTGATAATGTCAAAATTCAACCCCGTTGTTTTGGTGTCCATCTGAAGTGCGGTAATACCATCACGAGTTCCAGTAATTTTGAAGTCCATTCCTCCCTTTCCATCTTCAACATCTTGAAGATCAGTAAGCACCTTCCAACGTCCTTGTTCATCGGACGCAAGACCCATCGCAATACCGGCAACATGCTTTTTAAGCGGTACACCTGCTGCCATAAGTGACAGAGTAGAACCACAGGTTGATGCCATAGAACTTGAACCGTTTGAGCCAAGAACTTCTGACACCACGCGAATAGCATATGGAAAATCCATTTCTTCTGGAAGCACTGGCAAAAGTGCACGCTCAGCAAGTGCTCCGTGCCCAATAGCACGTCGTCCCGGACCACGCATAAATCCTGCTTCTCCATAACTATACGGTGCATCATTGTAGTGGTGCATATACCGTTTGGTACCGTCTTCTTCCATGGTATCGAGTGTCTGAACATCTCCAGGAGCTCCCAGAGTTACCACGGAAAGTACCTGTGTTTCTCCACGCATAAACATTCCACTTCCGTGGACGCGAGGAAGCAAATCTACTTCAATATTAAGTTCCCGAACCTCGTCAATTTTTCTTCCATCTAGACGTTGGTCTTTGTCGAGAATTCTCTGCGTAATCACATGACACACAAAATCTTTCGTATTCCCCACGACACGCTTGATTGTATCTTCTTCGATACCTTTTGCGGCCAAATCTTCTTCCAATCTAAGGGCGACATTTTTTACCATGTACTTTCGTTCTTTGCGAGAAAACTTAAGACTGTCAAAAATCAATACGTCAGCATTTTCTAGTACAAAATGCTTTGCCTGTTCTTTGAGCTCTTCATATGCTTGTACGGTCTCATCAGCTTCTGGATATTCCTTTTCCATTCCAACTTCTGACTGAATTTTTTTGATAAAGTCCACCACTGGCGCGAGCTGTCCAAGTCCCCAGGTAATGGCCTGATACATGGCATCTTCTGGAACTTCTGACGCACCGGCCTCAACCATGATAAGTGCTTCTGGTGTTCCGGCAACAACCAAATCCAAATCTGACTCTTCTTGAAGCTGCGATTGAGTTACATTTAAAATAAACTCTCCGGTTTCCCTGTTTCTTCCAATACGAGCTCCCGCAATTGGACCATTCCATGGGATAGACGAAAGTGAAAGCACGGTACTTGCAGCCACGAGTCCAACAATTGCTGCATCGTTTTCCTGATCGACAGAAAGCGCGGTAAGCACCACCTGGATATCATTACGAAGTGTGTCATCAAACAATGGTCTGATGCTACGATCAATCACACGACCAGAAAGAATAGCCTCATCACTTGGACGCCCTTCACGTTTCATGAAGCGACTTCCTTTGATTTTTCCGGCTGCATACAGCTTTTCTTCAAAGTCGACCATCAGTGGGAAGTAATCAATCCCTTCGCGAACATTATCGCTTTTTACAGCAGTTGCCATGATGACGGTGTCACCATACTGCACGGTGCAAGATGCCGTTGTTTGTAGAGCAAGTTTTCCAACTTCAACAGAGAGGGTACGGCCACCCCACTCCATGCTCCATGACTTAATGTCTAGCATAGGTTATATACTCTGATGGCCTTGATGCTATAGATCTGTAAAAGATCTAGCTGCCTCAAGACCATCGTGAATTATTTCTTTTTGGCATGGCCCTCTTGGGGCCACACATAGAAAGAAATAATTACTTTTTCCCTTTTGATGATCCCCCAATCAAAAACGTCCCTGGGTTTTCAGACAGGTCCACAAAATCATCAGCCTCTTCAATAATCCGACTTGACGTTGTTTGTCCAAATGCCGCGACCTCTACTTGTTTTCCAGAACTCTTTTGTAAGTACTCTACCAATGGTAAGTAATCGCCGTCTCCTGATACCAAAACGATAGCATCAAGGCTTTGGGCAAGGCGAATTGCATCTACGGTTAAACCAACGTCCCAATCTGCCTTCTTATTTCCCCCAGGATAAATCTGCAAATCTTTTTCTCGTGTTTCGATCCCCAAATTATACAGTGCTTCAAAAAATGGAAGCTCATCTTGTGACTCTGTGCGCACCACATAGGCTATAGCGCGAATGAGCTTCCTATCTCCGACCATTTCAGAAACGATGTTCCCAAAATTTACCTTCTTTCCAAAAAGATTCTTTGCGCTATAGTACATGTTCTGTACATCGATAAACACCCCGACGCGTTGATCGGGGTGTTTCAAAGGATTGTTATTCGTTTGTGTCGACATCGTCTTCATTTACATCATCAGTTTGTGCTTGTGCTTGCATAAACTTCTTTGCCTGCTTGAGCTTGAGCTCCTTTACCAGGTTTTCGTATGATGTTGGGTTTTCTCTTTGGAGATAACGAAGGAGTCTTCGTCTTTCACCA